>JAQTWO010000073.1 GCA_028689245.1 Candidatus Altimarinota bacterium
GGAAAAGAAGGAAAATATGTAACCAGCCGAAATATCCGAGATCGTCTCGAAAAAGAACTCGAAATGAACGTAGGACTCAAAGTAGATCTGGACACTGAAGGAAACGGGTACACAGTCTCCGGACGTTGAGAACTTCACCTTTCCGTTCTCATCGAAACGATGCGTCGCGAAGGATTCGAACTTCAAGTGGGAGCTCCACAAGTAATCTTCCATGAAGAAGGTGGAAAGAAAATGGAACCGATGGAAAATGTCGTAATCTGGGTACCAGAAGATTGTTCTGGAACTATCATCGAGCACCTCGGAAAACGAAAAGGACAGATGACTGACATGAAAACGGAAAACGGAATCACGTCCATGGAGTTCGAAGTTCCGACTCGTGGACTCCTCGGGTTCCGATCTATCTTCACAGTAGACACTAAGGGGGAAGGTATCATGTACAGTTCATTCTCCAAATATGATGAGTACAAAGGAGCGATTGAGAAACGAGAAGTCGGATCTATGATTTCCGGATTCCCGGGAACTGCCATGGCATACTCTCTCTGGAAGCTCGAAGAACGAGGACCGATCCTGATTGAACCAGCTACGGAAGTATACGAGGGGATGGTTATCGGAGAGCACCTCAAGGGAGGCGATCTCGTGGTAAACCCAACCAAGAACAAACAACTTACGAACATGCGTGCTTCGGGTACGGACGAAGCAGTTCGTCTCACTCCGATTCGAAAGATGACGCTCGAGGATTGTCTCGATTATATCGGATCCGATGAGTACGTGGAAGTGACCCCTTCCAGTCTCCGAATCCGAAAAAAATTCCTCACAGAAAATGAACGAAAACGAGGAGGAAAGATGTAAATCAAAAAAAGAGCATTCATGAGAGTGCTCTTTTTTGATGTGGAAAAAATCTATAGATCAAGCACTTTTATCTTCCATTTTCCCTTAGGAAGGCTATTACCCAGTATCCATTGATTCAGTTGACGAATCATTACGTAGTCATATTTGTTTTTCTCGCACCAATCCTGTATATCTCGGATATCGGAGACTTCCACGAATCGCATCTTGGGCTCTACAAAGACATCTCAAAGCTCATCACGATCAAATATCTCATATCTGTTTTCCATCAAATATTTAATCGCAAGGATTCGAAATAAATATCGGGTCGTTTCTTCATTCAGATACAAATCATAGTATGAGGTAACTTTCTGATCATCGATGGCACGTCTGAGACCATTTTCTCCTCGGTTGTAAGCGGCTGCAACCAGTGTCCAATCATGGAAATCTTCATAGAGTTTCTGAAAATATTTTATAGCGGCATCAGTTTCCAGTTCAAAATTGTATCTTTCATCTATATCGCTAGTAACTATGAGCTTGTATTGTTTCGCTGTTTCCGGAATAAATTGCCAAATGCCCCCCGCTCATGCTGTACTCAGCGATTCATTACGGAGTCCGCTTTCCGCTATGGCAAGATATTTGAAGTCACTTGGGATCCCTGCGGCTTTGAGTTTCTTCTCTATATAGGGGATGTACAGAGGTTCCCTCTTGTGGTAGAGAACGAATTGATACATATTGAAACGGGTCACGGAAAGTTCTCTCTCAAATTTTTCACGATTATAATAATACTTTCATTCAAATGAAACCTTTTCTCCGGCAAAATTGATTCGCGAATAGTCTATGATCTGAGAAAGGTCAGCAGAGTGTTGGACTTTTTTCCCGACCAGAAAAAATACGCCGATACTCATAATGAGGAATAAAAAAGAAATGATGAGAGCAGTACGGCTTTTATTCATATCGGATAGGTAAAGAAGTGTACTTAAGATATGAGGAGAAAGAGACAGATCTCAATATTAACAAATCTCACATAGTAGTCCTCTTCTTCTGCCCTTTTTTTCGGTCGTCACAAGGACAATTACTACCGGGCACAGCGGAAACCGATGTCACGATTGTCAATCAATATAGTTCAACCCAAGTGGAGTGTAAATATTCCAGCATCCGCCAGATCAAGACCGCCACCACGAAGAAATATATTATCTAATCCTCCCTGTCCATAGTATACTTGTCAGATACCATTCACGCTCGAATAGTTTCCTTTCGAACTGAAGCTCTTATCGGCACAAGTAGACCATTCTGACCAAGAAGTAGGCGTTCCGCATCCTGCAATGACGGTTTGTCCGAGATAGAAATCACTTCCATCCATCGTATTGGCTTTGTTCACATGCTCCCAGATATTTCCGGCAAGATCCCAAATAACCTGTCCATTGGAGAGCTTGAGTTGTCGTTTGGAATCACAGATAGTATTTCCAGCTCATTCTCCAGCAGTAGCTCCCCAGAGATACGTTCAAGTAAGTCAAGTGAAAATTTTGGGATATAGAACTTTTGTATGGACCCCTCAACATCCGGCATTTGCATCATATGAAACTCCATTCGGGATATACCCACTTCCTGTGATTCCATTACTCCAGTTTAGAGAATTGGCTTCAATGTTTCTGGCGATGGTCATCCATTCATTATTGGTAATAAGATGATACCCCAATCAAAGCTTCTGACAGGATTTTATGGCTCATGATTGGGTAATTTCTGTGATAGGAAGCCTGCCAGCCATGCTCACGGGAGTTTTGGAAGCATTGTATTTTCTCGTATTCCAGTCTGTTCCTCCGGTCACATCCGTAAGGGTTGTTTCGTTATAACTCATCTCATACTTCGCCACACAGAATCCCGGTTGATTGAACTCTTTGTTTCCGGGTACCGGTAGGAAACCCATGGGACAGGAGGAGGGAGAGTTCAGTCCTGCTCCGTTGACATATGATATCTGGAGGGACTGAAGTTGTGTTCCTGTTCCGACGATGAAATCGGATGCAGAGAAGAGAGCTTTGTATTCATCGGAAGTTCTCCGAATATCCAGGGAACCCGAAGTGATGATATTCTGTATTTCCTGTGCCGGTTTTCCTTTGTCCGATCCTGTGTTGCTTATGAGGATACCGAGAGAGTCACCGATGGTGGTGGGAAAACGTTTGGAGTAGTCGGAGGAAGTGGAGGCGAAGGTGGTGGGGATAAGTCCATCACCTTGCCATTGCCTCACTCCCGCTGCCCCTGATAGGACTGCCTTCGGGAGCCTCCAGGGAACCTCTCATTCGGAGGAGAGGGGAACAAAAGCAGTCACTGTGCTCGAATCCTCCAGAAACACCAGAGCCTGCATCTTGTCTTGTTTGAGGTTGACTGTGTAGGTAGGGTACATAGTGGGATCAACCGGATCTTTTGTTGCTCAGGGTGAGAGTTTTGCGAGAGATTCTATCTGTTCTTTTGCAAACCCTTGGTTTCCGATAGTGACTCATGAAGCGGTGATAGCCACAGAACCTTCTGGCATGGGATAGGTTCCGGAGCGTATCTGAAAGATATCGAGTCACTTCTTGAGATTCGTGAGATTCGATATTCGAGCAGAGTCACGGGCAGAACCGGAGAAACTTCCGAGATTCAAGAATGCGATGGTTCCGAGGATGACGAGGATGGTTATGACAACGATGAGTTCTACGAGGGTGAAACCAAGGATGGAGAGATGTTTGTTGGATTTTTGATAGATTTGATAGAGATGTTTCTCTGAAACATCTCTCCGAGAAACATCTGTACGAGAAATATCTCTCTGGGTGATGGTATTTTTTGTAGAATTCATAGAGGGGGGATAGAAAGTAGAAATAATATGTTACCATCTTGCGTACTCTTTCCGGGAAATGATGATCATCCAAACGCATTATACAACAAGCCATCAAGAATACAAAAATATTTTTCATACAAGAATAACCATGTTACATTTTTTCCGATAAGCAGGTGATTCGTGCTTCCCTTTCGTCTTCCTTTTCTGTTTTCAGGATTTCTATATCCACTGTCGGCTCATATCTGTCCATGATAATCTCTGGCCACTCGATGAGACAGATATTATCCGGATTATCCAGTATCTCTTCTCCGCCTATGTTCACAAAATCATCATACGATTTCAATCGATAGAGATCAAAATGGTACACATTGGCTCCATACCGATTGTAATATACGTACGTTGGACTTTTAACTGCGATTTCTTTATCCAAGAGAGTGGAGATGATATATCTGGAAAGCGTCGTCTTCCCTGCCCCGAGATCTCCTCGCAAAAATACCCTATCCCCTATTTTTGGTACGATGGGAAAGGATGAGAAATCTTCTTTTTTGAGGATATGAGAAATTTTCTTTTGCATAATTTGCATTATATCGATAATTATGATATTATCAATGTGTTATATTATAATTTATCGTTCCTATGCAGACTTTAGAACAAACAAAAGAGATTCTTTCAAACAAAGAGTCTCGTTCCGGCATGTTTCTCATGCTTTCAAGTATATTATTTATCCTCATATGCGTCATATCTCTGTTTTTATTTTTCGGAAATATGTTCATGACGCGTACGATCGAGGCAAATAAAAATGAGGTTGCGGAGTACATGAGCAGTATAGAAAAAATAAAGACCGACTCCAATATCGTACGAGCGGAGCTTGTAGCAAATAATAAAGATGCTCTTGTCGCCACTATCCAAAAAAACAAAGCTCAGAAATACATAACCGAGTTACGGAACATCAGTGCAAAATATCAGATGATGTTTTCATGATTTTCATATTCAAACGGACATATCACGACAGCGGCAGTGGCTGTACCGGAACGTACGCTCGCCTGAGAAGACGGTATAAAAAAGATAACCAATTTCATTCAAGACTATAGGAATGACAACAAGTTTATCTTTCAGTTGGCACCGATACTTTCGATATCCGGATATGAACAAAGGCGAATGTTTTCGATCGAGTTCAATATAGCTCCTATTTCTGATGGTATATCTCAAAAATAGAACCACCTCTCATGTTATCTAAAATAATTCCTCTAACTTTCACAATCATGCAAACCAATATTCAGAACAAAGAAAACAATCAAAAACAGATGATTTCACTGGTACTTCTCTGTCTCAGCATCCTGATCGGCTTCTTTTTTACGATGGATCAAGGGTACAGTTATATAGAAAAAAAGGATGCTCTTGCTATGAGCGAGACAGAAGTCTCCGACAAAAAGTGAGCTCTGGAAAAACTGCAAGATCTCAAAAAGAAGATCGAAAGCAATATCGAGCTTCAAAATGACATCGAACGATATGGAGCCAATTTCAGAGAGGATGTCATATACAATAGTATTTTCGCTCCTATCAATGGTGTTAATATCTCAAGTGTCAGTTTATGAAAAGGAGAAAAAGATCCGAATGGTCTCTCTGTAGCAAGTATCAGTGTGTCGCTCAAGGCACAAGATATAACTGCGCTCAATAATTTCCTTGAATATCTCACGAATGGCAAAACGAACAAGAAATCCTACGTCATCAAAAGTTTAAATTTCCCTCTCGATACGACCAAAAATGATCCTATCGCTGCAAGTCTCGAACTTAACATGTACTTCTTTGAATAAAATGTTTCAAAAAATACAGGATTCATTCAGTTTACATACTAAAAATATTTTTCATGAAAACAGAAACTCTTCACGAAGTACCCGAAGTACATTTCTGGCACCGGATTAGTACGAAAGAGAAGGCACTTTTTTACGAGCATCTTGCAAATATGGTGGACGGATGAGTATCCGTCATCTCATCGCTTCGATCTTTTCTCGATAAAAATAGAAATATCAAGATGGAAGCAGAGGTACTAAATCTTTTGATGTTTGTAGAATCAGGCGATGGTTTTAGTATCGCCATGAAAAAACTTCCAACCACTTTTGATAAACGAGAGATTGCCATTATCGAGGCATGAGAACAATCGGGTACGATGCAACATTCTTTTGTCAGTCTTGCTGAAGAACTGAGAAATCAAGAAGAACTCAAATCAAAAGTAAAATGAGCCCTGACATATCCTCTCATTATCGTCCTCTTTTTAATAGGCGCCGTTCTCACCATCATGACATACGTGATCCCGAAACTCGAACCGCTCTTTATGACGACGGGCGTAGAACTTCCCATGGCTACTCAATCGCTCATATCTACAAGTCGATTCATCCAAGGGCATTTCTATAGCATCATAGTGATTATGATAGCCATCGTTCTCTTGTTTCAAGTATATGCGAAAAGTATTTCAGGAAGACGTACTCTGGATACATTGTATCTCAATATTCCAGTTGTTGGACAGGTGTATCGCAATTATACCATAGTACGGATCGCCTCTACGCTCTCACTGCTCCTTGAAGCGGGGATTCCCATCATTCGAACACTTTGACTGACTGGAGAATCCAGCAATAACGCGATTTTTCAAGAAAAAATAGAAGAAGTTTCGAGAAAAGTTCAAAATGGAAAAAAGATTGCGGAAAGCATTGAAGAAGTAGATCCGAATTTTCAAGTATTTACTCAAGATTTTTATCAAATTATCGGAGCATGAGAGCGTACCTCTACAATCAATAAGGTATGTAGAAAACTCGCAACTCAATACACAAGAGAAGTTGACAGCTCTATAGCGGTTTTGGTTCGGTTTATAGAACCTCTTGCGATTCTGATTGCTGGGATATTCGTACTCTGGTTTGCCTTTGGTATATTCTCGGCAGTATTGAAGATCACCGAGACGGTAGGGGCGTAAAAAATATCAATACTCCAATCATCATATATAAAAATACTCGATTGGTACAATCGAGTATTTTTATATAGTGAGACCAGAGAAATCGAATCAAAACCCTAAGGATACACGAGCGATGCTCACGAATTCAAATATAAAAGCGACCACTTTATAAAAGTCTAAGGAAAGAGCTTGTTGATAGTACAATTTCATCAGGTAATCTTCGCATAGCATTCGTTTGGAGTAAGCCATCAGAGTCGTTTTCTCG
>JAQTWO010000074.1 GCA_028689245.1 Candidatus Altimarinota bacterium
ATACGTACTCATCGTGGCAGAAGTGAGGAGTGGAAAATCTCAATGGTCTGATTCGACAGTATCTTCCAAGATGAATCGACTTTGAATCACTCACGGATAATCAAATCCACGAGATACAGGAGAAGCTCAACAATCGTCCGAGAAAACGACTCTGATGGCTTACTCCAAACGAATGCTATGCGAAGATTACCTGATGAAATTGTACTATCAACAAGCTCTTTCCTTAGACTTTTACAAAGTGGTCGCTTTTATATTTGAATTCGTGTACAACATGGAACGTTGGCAAAGAAGTATCTATGGAAGGGAATACTGGAGGATTGTCAGAAAAACCCCACAGAAATGCATGATTTTCTAAAAATAGAGGAAAAGCCTATAACAAGCCATCTCCGGACTTATATCTGTTCATTTACATTGGGGGTATCATGGATTTTGGAAGAAAAAAACAAAAAAACATTTGCTTTTTGCTTTACCCTTCATATAATTGCTCTTGTTATTTTATCTCTATAATAACAATTTTTATGAAAAAACAGGATTTTATTAAAGCAGTTGCTACTGCTGCAGGTCTTTCTCAAGATGCTGCTGGAAAAGCTCTCAATTCTATGATTTCAGTAGTTACTGCTGAACTCAAGAAGGGTGGTGAGATCAATATTACTGGTTTTGGTGCCTTCAAAGTTTCTGCTCGCGCAAAACGAAATGGAGTGAATCCTAAGACTGGTGCGAAGATCACTATCCCAGCAATGAAGTCTCCTGTATTCCGTGCAGGTAAAACTCTTAAGGAATCTGTAAGATAATCTTTATAGAGCAAAATCACCCCGAGTATTTGGGGTGATTTTTTTGACTTTATGGATAATTTCTGCTATACTGACGGGGTATGTTTATAGATTTACTTTCCTGTAATGCTACAGATAGATATCTCCCACTTGGAATACAGTGAACTGGTTGATTTTGCAAATACAAATATTCTCGATTTTGGGAATTTTGATATGGAGATTATGTTCAAGGCAGACTATAATCAATCGAAAATCATTCGTGATCTTATTCTGCTTCTCTTCCAAAAGAATAATATCGAGGTCCCATGGAAGAATCGATTCGTGCTCATATCGGATGAGCTCGTAAATAATTCCATCGAATACGGAAGTCTCCCGCTCGACAAGAATCGTTTTGTTATCCATTTTCAAACCGTAGAGGGGGTATTGACCATCAATATGGAAGTGTGCGATACGGGACGCGGACTTGAATCCAAAACGAGTAGCGAGATGGAAGAATTAAAAAAAGCCAAGCAATCAAGCTGATTTGAGGGATATCTCTGAAAACGTGGACGTGGACTCTTTCAGCTTGTTACCAATCTCGTAGATGAGCTCTATTTCCGGGATAATCCAAGTGGTGGACTTGTTGTCGGAGTTCGAAAGAAGATGGAGAGATCTTATAAAAAAGTAGAGATGTAGCAATGCTACATCTCTACTTTTTTTATCCCTTTGTTTTCTTCTGGAATATCGTTTTTTCCAGTGGGAATACTCGTCCGGCGATGATGATCTTCCCGAAATCTTCGTCATCTGATCCTTCGAAGAAGTATTCCTCGATATTGGCTCGAAGCATGGCATGAACCTTGGTTAGGATATGGAGTTTCTCCATGATGTCATAGACGCGGGCAACTGCTTCGAAGTTCTTCATATCGGTCATTCGGACGATTTGTTCGATTCGTTCTCCGGTTACAGTAATTTCCCGTTCTCCCGTTTTGGTTATACGAAAACTATCGCTTTTCTGAAAATCTTTGAGGTCATAGAACTTCATCGGAGTATCTTCTCCGTCCCCATTCTCGACCACTGTAGATTTTCCTGCATATGCAGAGATGAGAAAATCCTTGAGTTCATCGATCCCCTGGAATCCTGCCGCGGAAATCGTGAAATATTTTTTCCCTTTGAAGTGTTTCGCAAGTTTTTTCGAAAGAGAAGCAATCTCATCGGGATTGATGATATCGGCTTTGGAAAATACGATGACTTCTTCTTTCTCTTTGAGAATGTCAGAAAACATTTCGAGTTCTTGTCGGATATCTTTATAGTTCTGCACTACTGCCTCTTCGCCCTGACTCATATCGAGGAGGTGGAGGAGTACATGAGTTCGTTCAATATGCTTGAGGAATTGGATTCCGAGCCCTTTCCCTTCGGAGGCACCAGGAATGAGTCCGGGCACGTCCTCCAATATGAGACTCTGTCCTTTGTGTTCCATGACTCCGAGATTCGGGATAAGGGTTGTGAACGGATAATCCGCGATTTTTGGTCGCACATTGGTCACGCTTTGGATGAGGGTGGACTTTCCCGCGTTGGGAAGTCCGATGATTCCGATATCGGCAACGAGTTTGAGTTCCAGTTTGACTTTCTTCTCTTCTCCGATATCACCCATCTCAGCAAAAGCTGGAGCTTGGCGGACGCTGGAAGGGAAGTGGGCATTTCCAAATCCACCACGTCCTCATTGACAGAGTGGATAAGTCTCGCCTTCCTGTGTGAGATCTACGATAAGTTCTCCTGTTTCCGCATCGGTTACGATCGTTCCGACTGGAACTTTGACGATCAGATCTTCTCCTTTTGCTCCATGCATTTCTTTCGTTCCTCCGTCTTCTCCGTTGTGTGCTCGGAGTGTATTCGTGTGGCGAAAATCCGAGAGCGTGTTCATATTTGATGTGGCACGAAGATAGGCGCTTCATCCGTATCCCCCGTCTCATCCATAGGGACCTCCGTTCGGTATACACTTCTCACGACGCCAAGAGACGATCCCGTTTCCGCCTTTTCCGGCTTTGATAGTGAGTTTTACTTCATCGATAAACATGTGTGAGGGGTTAGAGGCTAGTATTAGTTGCTAGTATTTAATTAAAAAAGGCTACGTAAGCCCCCTTGGAAAGGGGGTAGCGATGAACGAGCTGGGGAGATTGGAAATATTGTAAATTTCCTCTTCTCAATTTGTCGCATTCTATCCAAAAACCCTTTTTTACAAAAAGATTTGTAAATTTCAAAAAAACCATATACTATGCTCCATCAATTATATCTAAACATTATCTACTATGGCAAAAGGAAAGCGAACATATATGTCTTGTATCTCTACAGAAACAGGTATTATGGGATATATTACCAATGTACAGAAGAGGAATTTCGCAGCTGGAGAAAAGCTGGAACTTCGAAAATATGACAAGAAACTTCGAAAGCATGTTATATTCAAGCTTAAAGAAACAAAACATTAAAACTCAAAAAATCCCTTCCGGTGTATGTATCGAAAGGGATTTTTTTATGTTCTATATCGATATATTAGGGAAAAGCATATGGATGTGAATGAAATGATTCATATCACAATTGGCATTATATTGTCGCTATAATTGATTCTGGAGTTTTCTCAATTCTCTATCCACTCCGAGGCTATTGATAATCAATCGGATATTTCTCTGAAAAATCCCTCTTTATAAATCTACTTGACTTTCTGAGAAAATCTGCATAGTGATTAAAATCACTCACTATTTCATTGTTATGAATACAACTTCTCATTCATCGTCTGATAAAACTCCTTCAACCATTGAGGGGCGGCTGGAAAAACTCCTCATGACAGAGTGATGTATGAGACAGATGCACCAAAGTGGCATGAGAAGACAGAAGGAATTCGTCAAGCGTGTGAGAGAGGCCCTCCAGTCAGATCAAAAAGATATACTTGGAGCTATTTGCAAGCATCTTGCTCAAAAAGGAAAAGTGCAATCAGCATTATCGTATATCAAGATGTATGTAAATACAGAAGACATGTCTCCAGAAACACTCGCATATGCCTTTCACCATATAATGATGAATATATATGATAAGAATCGGATAGACGATAGAAAAGATCCGAGACTTGCCACTCCGCCGAAATGACTTTTTAGCGTCATGCAAAAGCTCGAGAAAAATTGTACAGAAGATGTTGATGGGACTATTTCCTTGATACAAGGGAAAGTTTCTCAAATATTCGCCTGAGATATCGATAGGGCAATCAGCCAGTATCGTCTTGCACTTGAGAAAAAACATCCAGATTCATGCTATATTCTTGGCATAGCACTGGCGGAAAAAGATTTATATACGGAATGATCAGAGATGTTTCTGCGTGGATGGACCGAATTTGAGCATCTCGATAGTCTTGCTGAATATATTCGACTTTCGTTTTTTCTCTGAAACGATTTTGAAGCAATCAAATACTACGATATCCTTAAAATGATCAAAAAGGATGTACCTCATATTTTCGAGTATATTCCGGTTTTAAGTTTTCCTCAGAGACTTCCTTTGCTTCTCGATTACATTCGGAAACATCATGTATACGAATACCTGAACCCTATTGACCCTCAGATATATCAGCATGCAATATATTGGATCCGTTCCCGTCTAATAGAACTCAACAAAGAGCAGGCGACAATTACCGAAACTATGATACAACTCGAAGAGAAAGGTTTGGATACAATCGAGATAAAAATAAAAAAACGATGAGTTATCCTAGAACTTCTGGAGATGATGGAGATAGGAGCTGTGTATCTTCTCGACACAACCATCACTGCCCAATATCTCGAAAATATTCTTGCCCTTTTGAAAGGACATTCTCTTGGTCGAGAATTACTCACCGAACATATTTTGGCTTCCGAATCATATGCACGCAAATGGATGGAGGGCAGAAGCATGCAAATTATAGATATGGATGATATAGAAGTGGATGAGGAAACTGGGGAAATCACCCGTAGACATGTCGGAGGCGTATCAGGAAACACATCATCTATGCTTGCTCCACGAGATGATTCTCCAGAACAATTGATCGATGATGGCACTCAATCGATAGGAGATGATATCATGGGTGTTGTGGATATGATTTTGTACCATTCTATGACCTATCATGATGGGGATATATCCGAACTGTACGTAAAAATAGCAGAAGAAATCCTAGATAATCCTGAGATATTTCAGAGAGATAAAGTTCATATGGATGCGATCATAGAAAAGAGTGTATTTGACGATATGCCAAAGAGTTTGCGTGACTGGTACGAGAAACTTGAAGAAGCCATTGACGACTGATATTCTCCATTCGTCCGAAAAAAGATACAATGAGCCCATCGATCCGGTGATAGTGCCAGAATATCGGGAGCCAAAGATATACTCCTCTTTTTGGTATTTGATGGATTCCTGAGCGATTTTGAAGAAGAAAGAATCGATGCGTATATCGAAAATCTCGCTGGTTTTGACCTTACCTATCCTGAAGGGCTGAATCTTGCAACTCTCTGTATGCATTTCGGGAATCATGAACTCGCATTTGAACTTCTGTGTGATGGGATTGCAGATTGGAGCAATACACAAACGCTTATTCTGAGTCTCCATCTTCTTGCTCAGATAACTGGTGGAGAAACGGAATTAGCTGAGAAAATGGTGAAACAAATGGAAATATCGATACGGAAACAAGGGTATGAAATAGAAGACTTTGAGGAATTCCTTAACTCGTCTATCAATTGGCAATTTTCCGAAAATGAACATCCGCAGGATGAAGGACTTTTGTATCAACTTTCCGGACTTGGGGCACTTCTGTATGGTGACAAAGAAATGGCAATAGAGTATTTCACAAAAGCTTACAGCCGAGGAAATCTTTCTGCCCTGCTTGACCGAGCAATGCTTTATTCGTGGTACATGGATCATGAATGAGCATATACGTCTAGGAAAACAGTGTACGATTCAGACACTATGGAATATGCCCGAGAACTCCCAAGACTGGCAGAATTGGCCATAGTAACAGGACATCGTGACGAAGTTCCGGAATATTTGAGAACCATGAAAGCCAAAAATATCGAGGGAAGTTCCTGGATTTGCTTCTATTTGAATATAACTGGAGACAGATCTGAGGAAATTCAGGCGATACGCTCTTTGTGAGTCTATGGCAAAAACATTCCGGAAGCATTTGATCCTGCGATCATGAATATGGCAGGAGACCGTATGGTCGCAATTCGAGATGATTGAGAAGCCACACACTATGAACGCCTTTCTTGTCAGAGAGAATTGGCACTTCTCGAAAGCGAAGGACAATCACAAGCGATTTCGTATTGGCAGATGCTTGAGAAGCTTGTTATAGAAGGGGATTTTCAAGCTCTCTCCGAACATCTGACCACATTTATAGATGCACGAATCCAAGATGTATATGGAATGAAAACAAATGATACAAATCGAAAATATGAACAGTCACGCATCGGATTGGTTTCTGAGGTTCTTGTCTTCAGACGTGAACGTGCCAAAGATAAAGATTTCATCTTTCTCTTTGATCTCATGTTCCGAATATGTTCCGTTTTCCCTGAAAATGCAAATCTCATGAAAGATTGGCGAGAAGAGATACAAGGTACTATGACTTCCCAACAGGCTTTTGAGCTCGGGTATGATTTCGGAAAATTCTGAAAAAAGGCCACATTGCATTAATCTTTTATATATCATGACGTCCTACGGATTCTGGATGCCAAGATATATCGGTTAAATCAAGAGAGAATCAATCTCTCCATACAATAAATACCCCTCTCAGTAGAGGGATATTTATTGTGAACTGTCGATTTCCGATAAAATACTCTTGAATTAAATTATATATAGTATACAATCTACCGTCCCTGACGGGGTATTACTTAACTTATTTTTATTTCAATGTAGTGGGTTCAAAACCCCGTGACTTTAGTCCGATTGTAACTATACTGTCAAGTAGTATATCTTCTTGCGGTAGAAAATCAATATGAAATATAGAAAAGCTTCCCATGCTACTT
>JAQTWO010000075.1 GCA_028689245.1 Candidatus Altimarinota bacterium
CCAAGACATGCGAAATCAGTATATTCGAGAATCACTTTTTCATAATTATCAGGAAAGAGTTTCATTGCAACTGCTGATGCCATCTTGAGAGCCACTCATGAACCTGAAAGTGAGGAAAACGGATAATTACTCTCTCGTATTTTCGGATTGAGAATAGCAATCACTTCCTGAGGAATCTCATCAGGAACCGCATGATGATCGGAAACTATAACCTCGATTCCTTTGGAGTATGCATACTTTATCACCTCCACATCCCGCGTTCCGCAATCAACGGTGATAACGAGTTTGACATCTTTTTCGGCGAGTTCGTCGATGAAGTATTTCTTGAGTCCGTACCCGTCGTGTACCCGGTGGGGGAGACGGTAGGAGACCTGCATCCCGATGGAGGCGAAGAAGCGCACGAGAAGTGCTGTAGAGCTCACACCATCCACGTCATAATCCCCGAATATCACGACTCGTTCTTTGTTCTCGCGAGCTTTCAGTATCCGCTCAACCGCTAAATTCATCCCATCCATGAGGTAGGGGTCGTGGAGGTGCTTGAAAGCAGGATGAAAGAACTCCTCCTGTTTTACTTCATCGAGTTGGTCGAGTCATCGATTCACCAGAAGCTTGGTAAGGAGCGATTCGTCTGATTCACGGGCGATTTCGAGTATGTGACCGCGGAGGGTGTGCATGAAGAAGAAAGATTTTAGAAATATTTTTTGACTTTGGGGGCATTTTTCTATGTAATGTTTTTACATCCATACGAAAGGGGTCCCGAAAAGTGTCAGTGCTTTAGGAGCTCTTTTTTTGTTGTCTTTTGTAGGTCTGAATAATGGCATGAGATATATTTTCAGATTCAGTCAAATACTCATCAAAATCTGAAATATTAGTATCTCTTATATGAAGTTGTCACTCGTTTCAGGAATTTCCACTGTGTTGTCATTTTGAAAACTTTCCGATATGATTCTTGCTGGATCAGTAACTTTTGACCTCATGGGAAGATAGTATCCAGTATTTTATACTATCTCTATATATTGCGATAAATATAAAAACATCGCAGTATTGCGGTTTTAGCTGTTGAAAATTCATCCAAAAAGGCTTATCGCTATCTGAAAACAACGCTTTATCTATAAATATATCCTCATCATTTCATGATTCGGTTACACGAGACGCCTTTATCTCAACTCTGATAATCGAATTATCATGTTCCAGATAGGCATCATAGGAAGTTCGTTGTGAGTAATTTGGATCAATTTTCTTGGAAGGTTTTTTGAGTCCATGTCATCAGGAAATCAATAATTTCTCTGCCCACATTCACATACTTTTTCATGCCATCTCAAAAACATCGAGGTAATAATTTTTTTGAATATACACATCTCTCATGTTCTCATATTCATCAAGAGTCATCTTGTTTGTTCCCAGTAAACTGGATATAACAAATTCATAATCACTGAATGGATAAACACTTTTTAAGTCCTGGAGTCTGTCTATCATCTCATTTTTTTCCATTATCGAGAGTCTTTTAATGATCTCATGAATGGAGAGTAATTCTATAATATTTTCGAAAGTTGTCATATTATTGGGTTAATAGATTAAAAATACAAGCATCAAGCTCTCCTTTTTGTGATATGTTTTTTGTAAAAATCATCGTGTCTACCATTTTTTCGATATGACAAATATCATTTGCCTCAAGAATCGGCAATGGCAATTCTTGAATATGTGATTTTAAGACCTTTATGGAATGAAATTTCTTTTGAAAAATTGTTTGATACAGCTCAGAATTAAATAGGGCAATGATGACCTTGAGGGAATAATCAATCCGAGGAATCACTATATTGGCACTATTCAATGTAAAAACCCCTATTTCATCCAAAGAAAAGACTAGTTTATTGGAAATGAATTTATAAATGAGCTTCGGGGAAGTTTCGTATCTTTCCATGGGTGCTTTTTGTTGATATCTTTCAGGCTCATATAAAAGAAATTGCTTTGATTCTTTTAAAAAATAGGGTCAAACTTCCTTGCCAGTATATATTGGTATGTATCAGTCTTTCTTCTCATGTGATATAAATTCTTTATTGTTTCATGTCACTATTCATAACGCCCAGTCGGTATTTTCATTGGTAAGATACAGGGATTTTTTGGAATAGATTTTATTTAATAAATCGCTATTTTTTTCATCTATATGTATGGAGAAAGTATAATGTGGATTTTTGATAAACAAAGATTTCTTTATCGTATATTTTTCTCTTGAATATATTTCAATATTACCATCCTCACTTTGCTTCTTTACGTCTAGTTGTATTGCTGGTGTGAATACTCAGGTAAAAATCCTTCCGAGCTCAGTGATAGATACTATATCGAAATCCAATAATACTTTTCTCACATCTTCATGAGTTTTTACATAGAGTATGGATTCAGGAAGTATATAAGACAATATTCATCATTTTTTCAATAAATCCATTCATCTTTCGATAAAGAAAGAAAAACTTTCTCATGATTTTACGGAGTATCATGAGTGGATAGTATCTAACTTCGATCACCAAGGAGGATTGGTAGCTACAAGATCAAAGTAGTCTGAAGGCAATATGTTTTTCTCAAACAATGAGTTTTCTTTTTGGAGTGAATCTGTGCAAAAAACATTTGGTAAGAAATCTACTCAAGAGTATTTAATCATGAGATTTATCCGTGCAATTTTCACAGCAATCTCATCAATATCGGCTCACCAAATATTTTCCGGATCTTGAGATGGTATTTGTAATAAAAATTGACCACTTCAACAGCAAGGATCGATAAATTTCATCCCATCCAGAAAATGCTTGTCTATAATATCTTTGATAATGTATTTAGGAGTGTAATACAATCATTGTGTATTCTTCTGTCATTCATTTAATAAGGACTGATATATTCATCAAAGGATATCTCACTTATGATTTGATGTATAGTTAGATAGACTGGGTACAATTCTGTTATTCGGTATGTTCCAGGACTCCAGTTCATGGAAGAGGTATTTGTTTTTTGTATCTTTTGTCAATCAGAGGACGATAGAAAAAAGAATTTCTGCTATCGAGAATCACTCTTTTTGAAAATAGCGAGCAGTTTCAATAACTGAATTGTTTTGTATATATTCTTCTGGGATAATCTTTTTTTCAGAAAATCTTTTGTTCGCTCTCGAAACGAGTTTGTGTCATATGTTGTCAACTCATAATCGCTGCCAATTTTTCAAAGTAGCATAGGAGATATCCTTTTTTTTCTCCAAATCTATGGCTATCGCGGTCATATTTTCGTGGTAAATATTAGTGATTTTTTATAGAATTTACTTTCTACTTAATCCGAAACAACGCGAGCCATCCGTGTCCGACATAGCTCTGGAAGATATTGATCATCTCTTTTTGATCTTTTGGTGGATGGGCATCAAGGTATTTGGCGAGCGGAACGAGGTAAGGATAGCTCTTTTCTGTAATCTTCCCACCCTTCATGAGTTCGAGAATGTGATTGTAGCACTGAAATTGTTTCTCTCCGCGATTTATGGCAACTTCCGCTCATTTGTCGTCTTTCTTGTAGGACTCGTAGTTAACCCCAGCATAGGTCATGTAGGTGGCAGGATCTTTCTCATCGAGTGCGATCTGGAGGCAAGGACTGTCGGTTTGCACGAGCTCCAGTTTGTCGGAGCGGAAGGCAGAGAGAAGTTGTTCGAAACGTTTGGTGAGATCATGTCGCGGATCTTTGTCGATCGTCGCGGCATTGAGATCTACGAGCAGGTACTTGAGTCCGAGCTTCTGCATGCGGTCTATGGCTGTATCAGGACTTTCATCGTAGAAATATTTTCCGAAGTTGGTTACGAGACTGTCGTCATAGTAACGGGAACGATTATTGTCGATAAAATACGTGAGAAATGTTCCGATTCGGTAGATGCCACCGGTGTTTTTCTGGTCTTTTGCAGGATAGAGAACGGTTTCATAGAGACCAGATAAGAGAGAACGAGCTTCGCTCTGAAGAGAGAGTGCGTCCATTGGAGAGAGTCCGAGTTTGGTGAGATCCGTTCTCATGACTTCGCTCAGAATCTGCTGGAGCTTTCCCATGCTTTGATTGTCCCCGAGATTACTGTCCAGAAGTTTCCTCAGAGTCGGATTCTGGACTTTTGCGAGAATCCCACTAAATACTTCCTTTTCAGAAGCGATATTGAGCGTGGCGAGTATAGTGAAATAATCGGGATGTGCGGAAAATATCCCCTCCTCCTGAGTAACGGTTCCGCTTTTGAAATCATTGAATCCTGCGGCTTTCAAATTCGCCCAACCATGCGGAATGGAAGATGCGAAGAAATATACGCCAGTTACACAAAGGAAAACTATCGCTCCGAAAAAACGAACGATGTTTTCATTTGACTCTCCCTCTTCTTTTCGGTATTCGGTCATATACCATCAGGCGATGAGAATCGCCAGGAGGAATGCGAAGTACATGGAGATACCGTACCACACGATCCCATATGCCGCGATGACGAAGAGGAATACATAGAAGCTCGCGAATACGAGATTCAATAGGAAGAGATTTGATTTCTTCTCTTTCGTATCCAGTGCGAAGGTAAAATAGACAAGTGGAAGGAATGAGAAGAGGGCTATCCAGGCATATCCCCCAGGAAGGTCTTTGGAAGCGAAGAATGTGGTGATGATTTTCGAAAGTCCGGTATGGAAGAAGTAGACGTATTCGAAACCAACAATCGCAATGAGTCCGATAATCCATACTGGATTTCGGAAAGTCAGAAAGAGGAAGACGATAGGGATGAGTGCGAGAAAGAATGGGGTGATCTCTGTGTATTCTCCCGGTTGATTGGATTGCATCGTGAGATTCAATGGGAGTTTGAGATAATTATTCGCTCCGTCCTCATATCCGAAGTATCGCCCGAGATCTTCATTGGTAGTTTTTCCGCTTGCTGATGTATTTTCTACGATATTTCCGGATTCGATTTTCTGAAGCTCGGTTGTGGAATATATTTTCGTATAATTGACTGTAAATATGTCTCCTTTCCCACTGAGCATATTTCCGACACTTATGTGGGATAAACCTCCGGTTTCGGAGATGTTTTTCACAAGCCAGGGAGATACGGGGATTCCTATTCCGATCACAAAAACGAGCGATACAAGGAGTGCCTTCTTAAAGGCTTCCGCTCGGTATTGATAGAAGGCGATCCCGAAGAATGCAATCGCAAGCACGAGAGATATAATGGTGACAAGAGAGAGGAAATATGCATCGTCCTTCGGGTAGTTCACATTCAGTTGTGCCCAGAGATTTCCTTTCGTGAATATGCCCACAAACAGTGCAAAAAATCCTGCAAATCCCGCGAGCCCGAGCTTCGCATAGAAGATAACCCCGAGAAGTCCGAGGATGAGCATGAGTGTCGTGAATTTGATGGCAAAGGCAAGTCCTACGATGGTTCCGATGATGAGGATATATTTCCACCGTATCCCTGATCCCTCTCCCAGAAGGAGAAGGGCGGAAACTCCCCGATGTCCCCCTCCACGAGGGGGATTTTCCTGTTGCCTCCCTCATGGGGGGAGATGGTTGGAGACCAGAGGGAGTGATTCCAAACTCTCTCGATATCGGAGGGAAAGATAGACTATCCCGTATATTCCGATAACTGAAACAAAGAAGAGCCCCGGATCAAGTTTCATATCTTTTGCCTGCTGGAATATAACCATCGGCATGGCATAGAACATAGTCGCTCCCAGAAGCGGGAGATTTAGAAAACTTATAGATTCCCCCTCTCCACCCGTGGAGAGGGTCGGGGTGAGGTTTTTACTTTTCAAGAGGCTGCCAATCGCCACTATGAGAACAATGACAGAGAGGATTCCTCCGATCTGATTCATGAAAAAAGCTTGCGGAGCGGAGTGGAACATAAATCCGATTCCGGTAAGGGTTTGCCAAGCAACCATTCCGGCTCCCTTGAGAATAGCTCCATTGTTCGCCATGATCTGCGGATAGTTCATGTAGACTCCGAGATCGTCCCAACCGATCGGCATTGGACGAACGACATTGATGAAATTTACACTGATGAGGAATGTAAGGATCATAAAAAGCATCTCGGTCGAGAGGAGCGGGAGATTGACCTGTTCGAAAAACGTCCCATTCGGCTTGTGGTTCGGGAACTCGATTTTATGTGTCCAGAGACTCGCGAGGCTCTCTATGAATTCTTTGTAGGAAAGCACTCCTGCTACGAGCAAGAGTCCAGAGACCGCGACGATATTGTACCAACCGAGAGAACCGGCAATTGCGAGTGCAGTGAGAAAGAGAACGAAACCGAATCCGAGAGAGAGAAGGAATCTGAAAGCGGGCTCCTCCTGCTCAAATCCTGGTACGAAGCGATGGATTGCCTTTTTTCCGAGACTATATACGATGAGTACCAGAGTGCTCGGAAGAAGGAGATATCCCAGTATCTTGAAAAAGAGAACGAATCCGCCGTTCGCACTATCGATGAGACTAAAGTAGATGAAACAGAGTATGAGAAGATGGAGAAGGGCATAAAGTGCCACCGAGAGGGGACTGAAGGTTACTTTTTCCTTGCCAGAAAGAAGCGTAAAAGTTTTGTAGATGGCGTAGGTTATCGCAAGAACTATGAGATACGCAGTATAGCCACTTCCTGATTCATTGTGGAATCCGACATGATAGTATTGTACAAGTACGAAAATCGAAAAAATAACGAAACCAAAGAGCCTGGAGAGGTATGCGGACATAATGGGTGAATGAGTAAATAAATACGTATGCGTCGTAGTAT
>JAQTWO010000006.1 GCA_028689245.1 Candidatus Altimarinota bacterium
ACCGGAATGAACGAACCTCTGGTGTATCGGCTGTCAGGCCTACTGGCAGCGCCGAGTAGCTACGTTCGGAAAGGATAACCACTGAAAGCATCTAAGTGGGAAGCCAACTTCAAGATGAGATTTCTCCGACCGCACCACTGAATTTTTCAAGACAACGAATCCTAAGCTTCTGCGAACGAATGTTCGCCAAGCGATAAGTGAGGAATTGCCAATGAAAGATTGGGTGGTGCGGTCGATAAGTGCCCTCGGAGACTACGAGGTTGATAGGTTGCAGGTGTACGGACAGTAATGTCTTCAGCCGAGCAATACTAATAGCACGAATGGTATTTATACAGGCTTCTTACTATTTTTGATAGCAGGAGGTATGGTATATGTAGTCTTACTGACAAGTATTCAAATATATGTAAATATACACGAACATTTTCGACTCATCGACCGTTTCTTTTATACAGAAGTTCTAAAGTAGAAAGTTCTAAAGTTCTAAAGTAAAGAGGAATAATTCCTCGAATACTTGATAACTTTTCACTTGATAACTTTATAACTCAATCATTTCTATTCACCGTCTTGGTGTTTAATACGCGTGAGGTATACCTGTTCCCATCCCGAACACAGAAGTCAAGCCACGTCGTGCCTATGGTACTGCCCCACAGTGGGTGGGAGAGTCGGTAAACGCCAAGACAGTGAGGAGAAAAAGAGAGACCCCTACACTACCCGAGCCCGGGTAGCTCAGTTGGATAGAGCAGCAGCCTTCTAAGCTGAAGGTCACAGGTTCGATCCCTGTTCCGGGCACCATTATTTACTAGATACATGGTTTTCGAAACAAGAAGCGAACGCGTAATAAAAGAATACATGGGTGATTAGCTCAGCTGGTTAGAGCATCTGCCTTACAAGCAGGGGGTCATAGGTTCGAATCCTATATTACCCACCATTGAACACACAACAAAGAAGAAACCTCACTATATAAATAGTGGGGTTTTTTCTTTCATGACTCCCTGTTTTCAGACAGAGGGTCACTTGGTTTTTGAATCATCACAGAGTATACATTTATCTATATAATTCTATGAATACAGTATCTTCTATGGATTCTTTCTCCGATATCGAGAAAAACAATCTCGTGAATTTGGTTATAGAATCTGAAAATTTAAAAATTATCCCAATATCTTCCCAATATAGAGAGGATATTTTCCGTGAATTTACAACGGATATAACGAAATATATGTTTCCTCAGGCTGCTTTAGATATAAATGAAACGGATCGATTTATTGAAAAATCTCGGAGAGATCTTGATAATAAGACACAATTTACCATCGTTATTTTGGATAAGTATACAAGCGAGTTCATGGGAGGAGGTGGTCTACATAACATCCACACTAGAACACCCGAGTTTGGCATATGGATAAAGAAAGGTGCTCATGGAAATGGGCACGGAAAAGAGGCGGTATTTGCACTCAGAGCATGGGCAGACGAATCTTTGGATTATGAATATCTCCTCTATCCAGTCGTACGAGAGAATACTGCAAGTAGAAAAATCCCCGAGGCGATGGGAGGTGTTATTTTTAGAGAATATTGCGATTGTAATGCTTTGGGAGAGGAGCAAGACACTATTGAATACAGGATATATCCGCACAAAAAAATATCTTAAACCTCTTGCTCTATCTGTGCAATCGCCAGATGGATATCGAAGTACCGGATATCTTTTCGTCCCTCTGCTTCGAGGATATCCTTGATTTCCCGGAGTTTTTCGGCTTTTCCTGCGAAATGGGTCTGGATAACCCCCCGGGCATATTGTATATTCTCAAGAGCCGTGAGTTTACTGACTTCCTCGATGGTGATAGTACCTCGCCCGTAGAGTTTGGCAATGTGCGCTTCGATTGTCTGGGTCGTGACCCCACGCTCATCGGCTATGACAGAGAGATTCTTCTGTTCCCGAAAGAGTCGAAGAGTTTCCTCATAGGTATCGATTTTCTGGCTTCGTCCTATTTTCTTCTCTCTTCCCTCTGTTTTCGTTCCCCTTCTCTCTTCCCTCGTCGCGATCTTCGGTCGTTCCCGGACGATACCCTTTTTCTGATCGATACAATAGTCGCACATTCCACAGTTTTTTGGTAATTTCTCGAGATCGGTTATATCTGAGAAATATTGGAGTATAAAACGCTTCCTGCATTGCGGAGTAAACAAGAACTTCTTCATTGCAATAAGCTTACTTGCTCATTCATTACGGAGCATATTTTGATGGACCCAATCTATAGGAATAACGGAAGGTGCTGTTTTGTTTTTTAAAAGCGTCACTCATCTTCCTCGAAAACCATCTGTTGAGACCTTTTCTCCATCTATTCCACGATTAATGATTTTATATTTTTCGAGTATTTTGATAATAGATGCGACTTTCATATCGTTTCCGATCCCGCTCTCGTGTCCCATGGCAGCATAGGTTTTTTCGATTGTCTTCCCTTTTCATTCACCTTCTTTTAATCCTTTGTAGAGATACTCATAAAGCTCGAGTATGTCTTCTTTTTCTGGATTACCGTTTTCCACAAAAAACTCTTGTATCTTAGTGTCTGAGAAACTGGCTAGTATGACCGCGATACTCATGCGACCGTCGCGTCCGGCACGTCCAATCTCCTGGTAGTATCCTTCGATGCTTCCGGGGAGATTGTAATGAATAACAAATCGGATATCTTTCTTGTCGATTCCCATTCCGAAAGCATTGGTTGCAACGACTACACGAACGGTATCATTCATGAAATCGTTTTGTCCTTGCTCTCGGGACACGTTATCCATACTTCCCGTATATTTCCCAACACGTATTCCTTTCGATTTGAGATAATTGTACACTTCCTCCACATTCTTAATGGATGCGGCGTAGACAATGCCACTTCCGGGAGTTTTTTCGATAATCTCTGCTACTTTTTCAAGTTTCTCTTCTTTTTTCGGTATTTCTCGCACGAGCATGACGATATTTTTTCGGTCAAATCAGTAAATGAACTCTTTGACTTTCTCAAGCCCGAGACGATCGATGATATCTGTTCGTACTTTCTTTGTCGCAGTTGCCGTGAGAGCGATTATGGGGATAGAACTCGAGGAATCAATCTCTTCTTCTCATTCTTCCAAGTCCCTCCGGCCTCCATTGTCCAGAGGGGGATTACTTCTGAGACTCTTCACAAAATCTTTGATTTTCATATAGCTCGGACGAAAATCATGTCACCATTGGCTTACACAATGAGCTTCATCTATAGCTATGAGACTCACTCTTGCTTTTCGTATCACATTCACGAATTCCTCGCTATTGAGACGTTCCGGGGCAATATATACGAACTTGATAGGAAACTCTCCAGGATATCGAATCTCTTCTAGAATATCGCGTTGTTCCTGTGCTCCGATACTGGAGTTGATGCACACTGAGGCGATTCCTCGTTCACGAAGTTTGTCAATCTGATCCTTCATGAGCGAGATGAGTGGAGAGATGACTACCGTTATGCCGTCGAGAGCGATTCCCGGAACCTGGTACGTCAGACTCTTTCCTCCACCTGTCGGCATGAACACTATCGTATTATTTCCTGCCATGACACTGGTAATAATATCCTCTTGCCCCTCGCGGAACGTTTCCAGTCCGAACGTTTCTTTAAGAATGGAATGGATATTATGATGCATAAATAGTGAGGTAATTAATGAAGGGCATATAATATGGATTTATAAAGAGTTTCCAAATATTTGTTAAATTTCTTTGCTTTTCAAAATAGTTTCTGTTACATTTTTTCCCACTCCTGCTGAATGGGCTCTTTTGGGCATGCAGAAAGGACGGTGAAGAAAGGGTGAAGAGCTCGTGGAATTATTTGACTTTATGGGCATTTCCATATAATCACCCGTACTGACAGCTAGGTTTACGCCTGTTTCAGGAGGTTCTTTAACATCCTAGAATACAATTTCACTGTTTTAGTGTGCATCCCCCATTCATTGATCATAGTGGGAGGAGGTTGGAAAGTTACGGGTTATGAGTTACGCATGAAGAGAAAAAAATTCCTCCATTATCCGTAATTCAAAATTTGTAATCCGTAATCTTTCGTCCTCCTCTCATCATGTAAATGATGGAGGTTAAAGCTTTAACTTCTCGGGCTTCGTCCGCAAGACCCCCGAACTAATCGGCGAATGAGATTCGTCTCTTCGTCATACTCTGATTTTATCGATGTATGATATAATGTTTGGTCAGCAGAACCTTTCATTTGTCAAAGACGATAAGAAAAGAAAAGACACCTGATACTTTTTATTTATTAACTCACAGTTTTCTATGAGTAATCTTTTTAAGAAAGTTACGTCAACTGTAAGTGTGGTTGCTATCGTTGCATCTGCTATGAGCTCTACGCTTGTTGCAAACGCTGCGAGTTCATTCGCTCCTTACGCTGACGCACTTGCTACTGCTGGTATTATTGCTAAGCAATCTACTGAAGCAGGGTACAATCTCGGTGACAATGTCACTCGGGCTGAAATGGCAAAAATTGCCGTAAATATTAAGTCGGCAACTGTAACTGAATGTACTGGTAAAGTATTTTCAGATGTTACTGCTGCACATAGCCTTTGTAAATACGTAGAAGCTGCTAAAACAGCAGGTCTTACTACTCTTGCAACAGGTACTAAGTACCGACCAAATGAATCTGTAACTCGTGCTGAAGCACTTAAGATGCTCCTTTCTGCTAAGGGTATCGCTCCTTCAACTGAGGATGCTGGATTCACAGACCTCGGTTCTGATGCTAGTTTGAATGGATACATCAATGCCGCTGCTAAAATGGGTATTGTAAATAAAGGAGTTTCCTTTAATCCAAACGGAACTGCTTCTCGTGGTGAAGCATTTAAAATAGCTGCTAATTCAGCTGGTCTTACTACTACTGCTACTGCAGAAAATGGTGATGATCTTAATCTTGGTGACCTCTTCGGAGACACTACAGCTACCGGAAGTACTGTTTCTACTGGAACTACTTCTACAGGAAGCACTACTGTTACTCCAGTTGGAGTTGGAGACTTGAGTGTTGCACTTGGTGCTTCTTCTTCTGCTAACGGAACTCAGGTTCCTATGGCTGGAATTATCAAGTTTGCTGCTGTAGATTTTACTGCAGGTGGATCTGACATTGCTCTGAGCTCTGTTGAACTTAAGAAGGCTGGTCTTTCTACGGTTTCTTCTTCCACTAAGGTATGGTTTGAAAAGAATGGTCTCCGTCTTTCTGGTAAATCTTCATTTACTTCAGAAGGTACTGTAACTCTTTCTTTTGCTCCTGCTCTCGTTGTTAAGGCTGGTTCTACTGAATCTGTTGATCTCTATGTAGAGCTTGCAGATACTGTTTCTGGTACTGACTATCAATTCGTTTCTGGTGCTGTTACAAGTTCCGCTAAGACTGTTTCTGGTTCATTCATGACTCCAGTACTTCGAACTGCGAACTATTCTGTAGCAACTTACTCTATCACTTCTGCATCTACTGGTTCAGATTACAAGGGTTCCAATGATGTTGTAGAACTTGGTGCATTTACTGTTGAGGCTAACAAGCCATCTACAGTAACTGAAACTCGTGATGAGAAAGTTCAATCTATTACTTTCTACCAATCTGGTTCTGCCTCCCTCACTAACCTTTCTGACATCGTACTCGTGCGAAATGGTCTTACTGTTTCTACTGCTGCAGTAGTTTCTGGTAAATCTCTCACTTTCGTTATTAATGATACAATCAAGGACGGTACTTCTGGTATTTACTACGTTAAGGCTAAGATTGCCAATGTAGAACAAGTTAAGGATTACTATCAGTTCTATGTTAAGAATAGTTCAGATGTAAATATTATCGAAGTAAACTCTAGTTTCCGAGCAAGCGTTAAGGTCGCTGCATCTATTCCTGTTAGTTCATCCCTTTACTCTGTAAACGGAGGTGATATTAAATTTGAAAAAGATGCTGCCACTGCTCTCTCTGCAAATTATGCTCCAGGAGCAACTGACGTAGTTCTTATGAAGGGACAAATTACTGCTAAGAATGCAGTTCGTCTTGAAGACCCTACAGTTTCTATCGCAAGCATTAGTGGTGGAAATCTTAGTGCATACTTCAATACTGTATACCTCGTAATTGGTAGCTCTGTATTCTCTGCTACTGCTACTGGTACTACTAACGACACTATTAAATTCTCTGGAACTGTTACTGTTTCTGGAACTCAGACAGTAAAACTCTATGGAACTCTTAAGAGTGATTCTGCTGTTCCAACTGGAACTATTAAGTTTGGTGAACTTACACTTTCATCATTTACAGGAACAAACGAATATGTAGTAAACCAAAATCGTGTTGAAACTGCTGTTGGATCTGTTCCAGCTGTAAGTGTAACTGTTGATACTACGTCTCTCAATGTAAATCGAAATGATGGACTTGGTGCAACAAACCTTGCACAGGGATCTAAGGGTGTTACTCTTTATGGAGTACAACTTACTTCTTCTAAGGGAAATCCTATCAATGTAACAAGTGCTTCATTTGCTTTTGCAAGTAATAATGCTTCTACATCTACTGGAATGCTTAATAATGTATATGTTACTCTCTATGTAGATGGTGTCGCTGTTTCAAGCAAGACTATCGATACTACGAGTGCTATTAAGTTTGATGGATTCACAACAAGTGTTTCTTCAAGCAAGACAGTTAACTTGGCAGTAAAAGCAGACCTTTCTGATACATTTGCTTCAGGAACTCTTGTTACTACACTTTCTACTCTCGCTGCTTACGATTCAATAAGCTCTAAGAGTGTCACTCCATCATCTCTCCCTGCCGGTGCAACATTCACTGTCAAGGCTGCTGATGCAACTCTTGCTGCAAGTGATAGTAATCCACAAGCACAACTCTTCCTTGCAGGATCTGCTGCAAACAAGATGTTTGCATTCAAGGTTACCGCAAAGAATGATAATATCACTCTTAAGGATGTAGTTCTTACTGGATCTAATCTTGGTTCTATGAGTAATTTTGCTCTTCGTGATGCAAATAATACTCTTATTGCCTACGCTTCTACAAGCGATACTGGTGCAGTTTCATTCCTCAGTGTTCCATCAGCAGTTACTGCTACTGCAATGGATAGTTCTGCAACATTCTATGTTACTGCAGATGCAAATAGCAATACTGATACTGGTGCGATTAATCTCTCACTCTCTGGTGTTGTTATAAAGGGTACAAATGGTAGTGAAACCACAGTTGCTCCTACTTCTACAGTAGTTTCAAAAACTCATGGAATCGCTCAAAATACTCTTGTTATCGCAAAAGCAACTAACTCAAGCAAAGAACTTACTTCTAGTGCTCTTCGCTTCACAGTTACTGCTGCCGGTAAGGATCTCGTAACTCTTAACAGTATTACTGGAAGTGTTCAACTTTCTGCATATACTGGAGCTACAGAAGTTCGAGTGTACAAGGATACTATTTCCGCTACGAACCTCGCGTTTACGGGAGCACTTGGAGCTGACAAACTTTGGTCTGCTACTACTTCCAATGCTAAGAATACCGTTGATGCAGGAACTACTGCTACATATATCGTAGTTGTAGAAAATGCTATCGGTGATGGTACAAATGGTACTAAGGATTGGACAGTGTCTCTGAAGGATGTTAAATTCGGATGAACTCTTAATGCTACTAACTACTATAACGTAGGTTCATTCCCAATGACTGAAGTTAAATAATTATTCATTATTTCTCTTTGGAAGTCTAAAAAATCCCCCTCGTCTTCGGATGTAGGGGGATTTTTTGTTTGTGAAACATTATAAAAAAGACCAGCTCGATTTGAGTTGGTCTTTTTCGATTACCTATTCTCTAGGATCCTCGCTTCTTCTTGTAACTCTATGCTGAACGTATCCCGGACTTTCTGTTTTGCGATATCTCTCAGAGTCAGTATATCCTCATAGCTTCCATTTTCATCATTTACGAAGAAATTGGCATGGAGTTCCGATATCTTAACTCCACCGATTCTGTATCCTTTCAGTCCTACTTGATCTATGAGTCTTCCGGCAGAATCTCCTACAGGGTTTCGGAAGAAAGAACCACAAGTGAATCCCCCAGGCTGTTTTCCGGAACGGAAGGTTCTCGGATCGGTTGTGTCATCGGATACGAGGTTTGTTTTGAATGTCGCATCCAGGATGCACCAATGCGGAGTATCCTTGAGGATCGAGTGACGATACGAGAAATCGAGCTCATCTACTCATACTGCCCTGGTTTCTCCTGTGATCGTATCGAAGATAGTTGCTTCCAGGATGGCATCCTTTGTCTCAAATCCGAAACACCCGGCATTTCCTGCGACTGCACCACCGATCGTACCCGGGAGTCATATCCACTTCCCGAAAAGAGAATTTTCCCGTACCTTGGATACTTGGAGCGAGAGTGGAGATATGAGTTCTCCGGCTCCAGCACGTACCTTCCCATCGTACCACTCTATTCATTTGAGCATATTCCGTATTATGACACCTTCGAATACATTGAATGCAAAGACCATATTGGTTCCGCTTCCGAGAAATACCACGGGAAGTCCCTCCTCTTTACTCCATTTCCAGATATCATGGAGTTTCGGGATATCCGAATGTTCCCGAAGTTCGAAAAAATATCGTGCAATTGCAGGAGTATGAAAAGAAGAATACTTCAGTAGATCTTTGTTCTGTTCGAGAAATGGAAACATGGTTTGTTATGTATGAGAGATATTTTTCTTTTCCCAATACTTTTTCAGTGCCTCGCCCGTATAAGAAAGTTTCTCCTTGACTATACCGCGGGTGGTTCCTGAATAGATGAGTTCTCCTCACTTATCTCATCCTTCACGACCGATGTCGATACAGTAGTCAGAGTTGGCGATGATGTCAAGATTATGCTCTATGACGAGTACGGTATTTCATTTTTCTACGAGACGGTCGAGGATGGTGAGGAGTTTTTGTACATCCGAGAAATGGAGCCCGGTAGACGGTTCATCGAGGATGTAGATGGTTTTGGAAGTCGAACGCTTCGAGAGATCGAACGCGAGCTTGATGCGTTGGGCCTCTCCTCCTGAGAGGGTTGGAGCGGATTGTCCGAGTTCGATGTATCCGAGTCCGACATCATTGAGTACTTCGAGCACTCGTTTGATACGAGGAAATGCCGTGAAGAACTCGAGCCCTTCCTCGACAGTCATTCGAAGAACCTCGGCAATGGTTTTTCCTTTGAATCGTACCTCGAGCGTTTCTGGATTGTATCGGCTTCCGCGACAGGATTCACATTCCACATACACATCTGGCAAGAAATGCATTTCTATCTTCTTGACTCCGCTCCCTTCACATGTCTCACATCGTCCTCCTTTGGTATTGAAGCTGAAACGACCGACTCCGTACCCTCGTTTTTGTGCTTCGAGCGAGGATGCGAATACTTCGCGAACATGGGTAAAAAGTCCGGTATAGGTGGCGATATTGGAATGGGGGGTTCGTCCGATGGGGGACTGATCGATAAGAATGACTTTGTCCAGTTGTTTTGCTCCTTCGATTTTTCGGACTTTCCCAACGATGACCATATTTCCCGTGCTAAGCTCATTGATGAGATGTGGCGCGAGGATGTCCATAACGAGCGAGGACTTTCCGGAACCGGAAACTCCGGTCACGACCGTGAGGACTCCGAGCGGGATATCGACGTTCACGTTTTTGAGATTGTTTTCGTTCGCTCCTTCTATCTGGATATACCCAGTCGGTTTCCGTTTGTTGGGTTCCAGAAGTACCTGTTTTTTCCCTGATAGATAAAGTCCGGTATCGGAAGTCGGATTATGGATGATTTCTTCATAGGTTCCCTGTGCCATGATTTCTCCACCATGCTTTCCGGCACCAGGTCCGATATCGAGAATATAATCCGATGCTTCCATGATATCTTCGTCATGTTCGACGACTATGACATTGTTCCCGACAGCCACAAGCTTCTTGATGTTCTCGATGAGCATTCCATTATCCCTCGGATGGAGTCCGATGGACGGTTCGTCGAGGATATAGGTAATTCCTTCGAGCTTCGTTCCTATCTGGGTGGCAAGGCGAATACGTTGCGATTCTCCTCCCGATATGGTTCCCGCCCGACGTGAGATGGTCATATAATTGAGTCCGACTCCTGAGAGAAATTCCAGACGTTCGACGATATTTTTCATGATTCCTTTGGTGATAATTTTCTCTGATGCCGAAAATTTCAATTCACGAAAAAACTCCAATGAACGGAGCACGGACATATTCGAGAGCTCTCCAATATTTACCCCTCCAACAAATACATGAAGTGAAGTTTGCTTGAGTCTGTGTCCATTGCAGTTTCCACATTCGATCTCGGTGATATATTGAGATATTCTCTTCATGAAGGCATCATTTGCTTCGGTCTCATGGTAGCGACGAGTCAGATTTGTCACAACTCCTTCATAGTGAGTATTGTACTTCTTGCCTTCATTGGCTCATTCAAAGGTATGGAATACTTCAAACATCTCAGGACATCCGTGGAGCACAATCTCACGAGCCTTTTTTGAGAGCTGGTTATAGGGGATATTCATATCAATCTTGTGTTTCTTGGCTGCAGCGCGGAGTATTTCCATATAATATATATGATTTGTCCAAGGGAGAATTGCTCCTTCTTCAAGCGTCAATGCCCCATTGATGATATTTTCCTCAAGAAAGGCTACTTTCGTCCCGAGTCAATGACAACTTTCGCAGGCACCATAGGGTGAGTTGAATGAGAAATTCGAGAGAGAAAGAGTTTCCTGAGAAGCGCCACAGAGTGGACATGAGGCTTTTGCTGAGAAACTCTCACATTCCTTTGAGTCAATCTGATAGATTTCGAGCATATCTTCTCAGGTCTTGTACGCAAACTCAAGCGAGTCACGAAGACGTTTCCAGAAAGATTCATCATCCTTTACCACGAGACGGTCAATGACGATAGAGATTTTGGCATGTTTGGGAATATCTTCTTTTTCTAGGTTGTCTGCAACTGAATATACTGTGTCATTTATCTGGAAACGAACGAAACCAGTATCAAGAACGTATCGCTTAATCGCTTCCATGCTGGAATCAATTTGGAAGAATGGAATCGGAGCCATGACATGAATCTTGGTTTCTTTTCCGAGTCACTTCACAAAATTGATGATTTCCGATATGGGGTGTTTTTTAAGAGTGACTTCTGGATGGTTCGGGCATTTTTGGGTTCCGATCGTCGTAAATAGAAGTCGATAGAAATCATATATCTCAGTAATGGTTCCAACTGTCGAGCGTGGATTATTGGAAACTGTTTTCTGATCTATGCTGATGGTTGGCGAGAGCCCACGGATTTCGTCCACTTTCGTATCCTCGTTGATGGAGGATATAATCATCCGAGCATAGGTAGAGAGACTCTCCAGGTATCTTCGTTGTCCTTCCGCATAAATAGTATCGAATGCGAGCGAAGATTTTCCAGAGCCTGATACTCCCGTCACCACAACGAGTTTGTTCTTCGGGATCTTGACTGAGATATTCTTTAGATTATGAGTTTTTGCTCCGATGACTTCTATAGAGTGTGACATAGAAAAATAACAAGTGATGAACTAGAAAACTACGAGGAGCGAGTATACTCGGAAAATGGAGAAAGTGAAAAAGATTTTTCGAGAAGGTTCAAAAATAGGTGAATTTTAAAAGATGAAGATAAAATCCATTTGCTTTTTTCGGTCATTTCTCTATAATCATCGCGTTTTTTACGGTTTACCTAGATTTTTATTATGAGCAGCGAAACAAGCACGCAAGGAGAAGAAGCTCAAGGGGTGTCTATCCATATCCCGAGCATCCAAGGGGAGGCGGTGCATGGTCTTTCCATCGGCGGTTTTCCTATATCCAATACGATCCTGTCCATGTGGATATTCATGGCGGTTCTTTTCACTGCGATTGGATTTCTCTTCGTTGCCATCAAAACTCGGACATTTCCACGACTCCGGAATGTTGGTATAGACCTCATCAAGCGTATCGACGACTTCTTTTTCGATTCCATGGAAGACCGGAAAACAGCTCGTACCTTCCTTCCTCTGGTCGGTGGATTCTTCGTGTATATCTTCCTCTCCAATGTCTTCGGTCTCGGACTCGATTGGATCAACTTCATCTTCGAAGGCGGACACGAATATCTCCGTCCTATCAACTCCGACCTCAATACGACCGTCGTCATGGCAGTAACGGTTATCCTCGTTTCTCAGGTGACCGCTATCCGTCACAAAGGATTCTTCACGCACTTCGGACACTATCTCTTCAATTTTAGCGGACACACAACGGTCGAGAAGTTCATCAATGTTCCGATCGGATGGCTCCACTTCGTCGGAGAATTCACGAGAGCACTCTCTCTTTCTGTCCGACTTTTCGCCAATATCTTCGCGGGAGTTATCCTTATCGGAGTTATGACCTATGTTGGTACACTTATCCCGACCGGAGGTGTGGGACTGGGAAGTATTATCGTTATACCATTTTGGTTCTTTGAACTCTTTGTAGCATTCCTTCAGGCATATATCTTCGCGACATTGTCCCTTCTGTATTTGAAAGAAGCCGTTACTGTCGAGAGTCATTAAGAAGTTAGGAATAATGTAGATATAAGGCATTGCCTTATATCTACATCTTCCTGGTTTCCGGGGTTTTTATTATTTTTTTACACTTTCTCTTATGGAACTCGTATCTCTTGCTAAAGGAATTGCCCTTATTGCTCTTATTGGTCCTGGTATCGGTATTGGACTTATCGGTCTCGGTGCTATGAATGCTATCGGACGAAATCCGAATGCTGTAAATGCCGTGAAGTCAAACATGCTTATCGCCATGGCGTTTGCTGAGTTTCTTGGACTTCTTGCGTTCCTTGCTCTCTTCCTCATCAAGTAGTAGGAAATTCCTGAAAAGCTCGATATTTTCGTTCAAAACTCCGCTCCTCGTGCGCTGTACTTCCTAGTACAGCTTACTTCGGTGCTCGTTTTTCGCAAAAATCTCTTCGCTTTTGAGAAATTTCTGAAACCCTTATTTTTCATAAATAGGGTAGCCCCTCTTATTACTTATATCCCCATTCAACATGGAACTCGTTAATCTTGGTTCGCTCCTTATCCAGCTCGTGAATCTGAGCGTGGTCGTGTACGTTCTCTATCGCTTCATCTTCAAGCCATACCTCGCCTTCATTGACGAGGAAACCGCTAAGAGAGAGGCTTTCGAGGAAAATGCTCGTGCCGCTGAACATATTATTTCCGATGCCCGAAAGGAAGCTGGAACTATTATGGATGCTGCGAAAAACGAAGCTCGCGCTATCGTCGCCGATTCTGAGGCTCTTGCAAAGAAAGAATATTCTTTGATTCTTTCCGATGCCCGAAAGGAAGCTGAGCAGATAAAGGTAAAAGCATCGAAAGATATCGAGAATGAGCGTCAAGCGCTTCATAACGAGCTCCGTGAGAGAGTTCTCTCGATCGCGCTTCGTGCCAACGAGAAGCTCTTCGGGAAAAGTGAGGCAAATGCAGCTTTCATTGCTCAGGTACTGAAGGAAGAAAAATAAAAACCCTGTGCAAATCCCCGGAGGCATCGTGCTTTCAGGGATTTGCACCATTTAAAAACTATACTCACCAATAATCTTCTCATATGAATCTTTCTTCATATTCCAAATCGGATCTTGAAATCGCCCTCAAAGGCCTCAAGTCCTATCGTGCACTCGATAAGTTCATCGGCCGACGCGGGCGTGAGCTTTTTCATACTGCAGGGTCAGGAAAACAATCGTATCGTGTCGAATACTTTGGTATTGACTCGAAGAGCATCGAAACTCTCGTTATCGCCGCATACGACTCGCACTTCGGTGTGAAGCTTGCGAGTAGCGATATCGTCTGGAAACAGAACGATTCTCTCAAAGGAGGAGCTCGGCTCTTCGTCGGAGACGATATGCTCGATATCTCGTTTCGAGATGCGGAAAGGAAGATGAAGAGAGGATAATTCATTTTTAACTTTGATTTTTCATGAAAAAGTATATCCAAGAATTATTTTCTTTAAAGGCTCGATATAATAGAAAAAAATTTTTAATTAAAAAAATCACGCTTGTAGGTTTCTATCTTTTGATTCTTATAGCACTAGCTATCCCGTATGCCTTGATAGATGTAGTTAATTCTATTCAGATTGGTCCTGTGCCACCTTTGGTTTGAACTATTCTTCTTTGAATCAAAGAAATACTAAAATTAGTTGCGATATTCTCCATCTTTATTATCCTAATGGGTAGTATATTCATTGATGTTAAACGATTACGTGATCTAAATAAAAGTCATTGGTTAATCATTTTATGATTCGTGCCAGTTATCAATCTCTTGTTCTTTATTTATATAATATTTTTCAAATGAACTATTGGTCCGAATAAATATTGACCTGATCCACTAGAAAAAATTATACCTACTAATTAATTACTAATTAAATTCTAACTAATCTTATTATGTCTAACACAGTACTCGACACACTCATCCGTGAAATCGAAACACAGATCGATTCTACGGCACTTTCCCCAGAACGGGTGAATTCCGGAGAGGTTATCTCTCTCGGGGACGGTATCGCGAAAGTTATCGGTCTTCGTGAAGTTGCCTACAACGAAGTAGTTGAATTCGAATCTGGAGCTCGTGGAGTTGCCATGAACCTCGAAGAGAACTTCGTCGGAGTCGTTGTTCTCTCTGGAGTCGATACCATCAAGGAAGGGATGATCGCGAAAACGACCGGTCGAACGCTGGAAGTTCCGGTTGGTACAGGACTTCTTGGACGTGTTGTCGATCCACTCGGAAATCCACTCGATGGACTCGGACCGATTGTTTCGACTGAGTTCTATCCGACAGAGCGTGTAGCAACAGGGGTTATGAGCCGAAAAGGAGTTCATGAGCCTATGGCGACCGGTATCAAGGCGATCGATGCGCTCGTTCCAGTGGGACGAGGACAACGAGAGCTTATCATCGGAGACCGACAGACCGGTAAAACTCAAATCGCTATCGACACGATCCTCAACCAGAAAGGACAGGATGTGAAATGTATCTATGTCGCCATCGGACAGAAGGATAGTAAGGTGGTTGCCATCGCCGAAGAGCTTCGAAAAGCAGGTGCTATGGAATACACGACCATCGTTGCTGCAGGTGCTTCAAGCCCGGCTGCGATGCAATGGCTCGCTCCGTACTCTGGATGTGCGGTAGGTGAATACTTCATGCTCAATGGTCAGCATGCGCTCATCATCTACGATGATCTCTCAAAACATGCGAATGCGTACCGTGAAATGGCGCTCCTTCTTCGACGTCCACCAGGACGAGAAGCGTATCCTGGAGATGTATTCTACCTTCACTCCCGTCTTCTCGAGCGTTCTGCGAAGCTCAATGACGCGCTCGGAGCTGGTTCTATGACCGCGCTTCCTATCATCGAAACTCAGGGAGGTGACGTATCCGCATACGTTCCAACCAACGTAATCTCCATCACTGATGGACAGATATTCCTTGAATCCAATCTCTTCAACGCCGGTATCAAGCCAGCGATCAATGTAGGGCTTTCCGTATCTCGTGTCGGAGGATCCGCTCAGACCAAGGCGATGAAACGTGTTGCCGGAACTCTCAAGCTCTCACTCGCTCAGTACCGAGAACTCGAAGCCTTCTCTCAGTTCGCATCCGACCTCGATGAAGATACTCGTTCCGCTCTCGAGCGAGGAAAGCGTATGGTAGAAATCCTCAAGCAGGATGTCTATTCTCCAGTACCGTTCCAGAAACAGACCTGTATTATCTATGCTGGAACTAACGGATATCTCGATTCTATCGCGGTTTCTGAGATCAAGCGATTTGAAAAGGATCTCTACGCGAAGCTCGAACAGGAAGGAACACTCCTTGCGACCATCCTCGAAAAGAAGGATCTCGGAGACGACGAAAAAACAAAACTCAATGAAATCCTCGTAGAATTGAAGAAGATGTATTAAAAATTATCATAGTGAGGCATAAAATAATCCGAGATTAAAACTTACTTTTATCTATGGCTCATATAATTTATATTCTCACAAATGAGGCAATGCCTGGATATGTGAAAATTGGGAAGACCACTACTGGTCTTGAGCAGAGAGTTAATGAATTGAGTCGCTCAACCAGTGTTCCTCTTCCATTCACTTGTTTTTATGCCTGTACTGTAAATGACTGTCACTTTGTTGAGAAACAACTTCACGAAGCCTTCTGAGACAATAGGATTAATCCAAAAAGAGAATTTTTCCAAATTGCCCCAAGTCGGGTTATGGCAGCGCTTAAAATTGCCGAAATTGAAAATATCACACCAAATCAAGATATTATAGAATTTGAAGAAGATAGAATAGCCCTAAATGAGGCAATAAAAAGACGCCCTCCATTCCGCTTTGAAATGGCAAATATCAAAATATGAGAGATGCTTCATTTTATGAACGATGACAACATAACTGCTAAAGTTATTGATTCCAGAAGAATAGAGTTTAACGGACAAATTACATCACCCTCGGCTGCTGCTTGTCAGGTTTTACATAAAGATGGATTGGCATGAACAATCTATTGGATGTATTGAGGTGAAACATTAGATGAGAGAAGGATGAGAATCGAGGCAGAAAATAAAGAATTGCACACAGAATAGACGTTTTTATATTGCGTCTATAAAAATCTTTCACCTTATAATTTTAATTATCCCCCATGGCTTCCGGAAAAGAAATCAAGGCTCGTATCAAGTCCGTCACCAACACGAAGAAAATCACTCGTGCGATGGAACTTATTTCGACCGTTAAGATGAAGAAAGCTCAGGAATGAGTAATCGGATCACGTCCTTTCGCGCTCGCGGCACTTCGTATTTTCGCGAATGTGAGCGGTTCTCTCGGGAATATTCCTTCCATCGGAGGGCATGAATACAAGACGAAACGTGAACTCCTTGTGGTTATCTCTTCCAATAAAGGACTCTGTGGAGGGTATAATGTGAATACTTTCAAGAAGGTTGCACAGTATCGAAAAGATTATCCGGAACTCGCGCTTGACTATATCACTATCGGAAAGAAAGCCCGTGAGTTCATCCTCCGGACCGGAGGGAATCTTGTGGCTGATTTCTCGGATGTTATGAAGGATACGATCGAAATCCGTGATGTGAAGCCGGTGAGTGCAATGCTCCGTGAACTTTTCTCCAAGCAGGCACACGAGAAGCTCAACTACGATAGTGTGAAAATCGTTCATAGCTACTATATTTCTGCTATCAATCAGAAAGCCATCATCAAGCAATTCCTTCCGCTTTCTCGAGCTGATATCGTCGAGTTCTTGAGCGAGGTTGTAGGGCAGGATACGAGTACTCTTGTGGAGACTCAGGAATACTCCATCGAACCGAACACTGAGACTATCGTAAACGAGGTTATCCCGATGATTCTCTCTATGCTCCTTTATGAGATTCTCCTCGAATCTAAGGCATCTGAGCATTCATCTCGAATGGTGGCCATGAAGAATGCGAAGGATAGTGCGACCAAGAAGGTTTCTGTACTGACTCTCAGCTACAACAAGGCACGTCAAGCGAGTATCACCAAGGAAGTATCCGAAATCGTATCAGGAGTGGAAAGTATGAAGGAATAGTTTGTCATTCCCGCGAAGGCTCCCGAAGGCAGTGCTGTGAAGTATGGGAATCTTCCATATATTTTTCGGATTTTATACTTTTGTAGCCAAAAGTACCAAAAGCTTTCAAGGGGAAAAAACTCGTCGGGTAGCAGCAAATAAGCTGTTTGTCATCGCTCTCAAACAGTTTTCCCCCTGAAAATCCCGGTTTTGGAAATCATCGTTTTTTTGCGTTCTAATACCTAAGTTCTAAACCCTCTTTAATGAAACTTCTCATCTACACCGACGGTTGAGCGCGTAATAACCCTGGTCCTGCGGGAATCGGGGTTTTTATCGCAGACGAGAACGGGAAGCCATTGGAGCGACGGCATAAGTACCTCTGAATCGCGACCAATAATCAGGCGGAGTATCAATGAGCACTTCATGGCATCCGTCGAGGAATAGAGCTCGGAGCTCGGGAGATAGAACTCCGGATGGACTCCAATCTCGTCATTGAGCAGCTTTCTGGTAATTTTAAAATAAAAAACCCCGAACTCAAGATGATATTCGAGGAGATTCGTGAACTGCTCCAGAATTGGGGCGGGAAAATAACTTTCACCCATGTTCGTCGCGAATTCAACAAGGAAGCGGATCGGCTGTCGAATGTGGCGATGGACGAAGGGATGGGGATCGTGTAACTAGTGAGTGATAAAATCACTTCTTCTCTGAAGTTTTATACTTGTGATCTTTTTACCGCTCAATCACTCTATTTTCTTTGCGGCATGAGTTACGAGTATTTCCTGATGGGTAATCAGAGGCAGTCGAATTAATCATTCCTGTATGATATATTTTCCGTTTTTTTGTTCACGAGTTATCTCACAAAGAGCAAATATTTTATCATCTACTATACGTGAACTGTTTTTAACGCTGATGGCATATATGTCGGAATTATCTTCAAATTGAAGATACATTCTATCACCAGCATAAAGTTTATCGATAAAATTTACAGTATCTGACTCTCGAAAACTATTTCTTGCATGAGCCAGTAGACTGCTAATAGAAATTTCTTTGGATGCATATTCATACTGCTCTCCCCCCTTTTGTGTACTAATCTGCTCTACGCGAGCAGATCTGTCGATCCTTCCATCTTGCTTTAGAACGAGACCTCCCATATATTCAAGCGGACCACGATTACCAAATACTTCTGCCCGTCTCATTGCCATACTTGCATGGAATCAAAATCCCTTGTTATGACGATCAGCGTCAAGTGGATTGAGCACTTCGGGTTTTTGTGATTTTTTTGCAAAATATATTTTGCCTTCCGGAGAAGTAGCTGATACTACCTGTTCTGACGTAAGGGTGTATACATAATCGACAAGTCATCTCATGAATGAAAAAGAAGGCTTTTCTTGCTTTTCTTGTTGTGCAACATGACTGGAATAATGTGGTACTGATTCAGACATAGTATGTGTTGGTAAATATGTGTTTTTATATAATCTTGTTACGAGAGATATACTAATACAATTTTGATCCTAAGTCAAATTTCTCTCGAATCTTTGATTTCCAAGAATCATTTTGCAAATCTGCACCCTTCTGTATAATGCAGTTCTCTTCTTTCGGAGGGACATACGCCGAGGATGTAAATCTTCAGAGGAAAGTCCGGACACCACTGAGATAGTATGGCAGCTAACGGCTGTGGCTCCCGAATATAACTAAAATCGGGAGTACGGAAAGTGCCACAGAGACGATACTAGTTCGCTTCGGCGGATGAAAGGTGAAAAGTCCGCTTCAAGCGGATGCAACTCCTTTGGGAGTTGTGTGGTAAACCCTATACGGTGCAAGAGGAATGGTACTCGGTCCATCTATGGCGATCTCGGTCGATGGATAGGGTATACCTCGCTAGAGAGTACGGGCGACCGTACTCCGAGATAGATGTATGTCGAGACACAGAATCCGGCTTACTACCCGAGAGAAGAGAATTAAATGAGTCAAAAGTCTGTAAAGCCCATAAAGTCAAAAGTCATTTTGTTATTCCGGCGAAGGCAGGAATCTGCCTTGTATTCTCAAGTTTTGAGAGAGGCATTTCCTTGTTTTTCATAAGCGGTAGATTTTCCCCGAAGGGCAATCCTGTGCCGGATATTGTTCGAAAAAAGTATCGTGATTTCGGAAACTATGTGCTCGAAAAATTCCGGAATGACACATTATCTTTTCAAGAACCAACAACTAATAACTAATAACTAACAACTCACATATGAACATCCTCCTTGTCTGAATTCAGGGTTCTGGAAAAGGAACCCAGGCACGAAAAATCGCTACCGATTATGGGTACAGTTTTTTTGAAATGGGTCAGAAACTTCGTAACTTCTCAGAACTCGATCATCCGCGTTCTTCGGAGGTCAAAGCTCATATGGAGCAAGGAAAACTCGTCCCCGACGATCTCATAACTGCCATGCTGGAACACTATCGCGATACTCATGGCTCCGATAAGATCCTCTTTGACGGAATCCCCCGATCCAGAGCTCAAAAAGCCCTCTTCGATGCGGTTTTTCCGAATTATTTCGTGGTATTCCTGGATCTCAAGCGTGAGCAAGCGATAGAGCGACTTGCGTGACGAAAGATCGATCCGTCAACGGGTGAGAGTTTTCAGGCAGATTTTCAAGGTTCTTTCAGTCCATTCACGGGACAGAAACTTATCAAACGCCCAGACGATACTCCCGATGCAGTGGTAAAAAGAATCGAGATTTTCTATGAAAATACCCTTCCCCTCTTGGCTCTCTGGGCACAGGAAGAAAAACGAGTGTACACCATCGATGCATCACTGGATGTAGAGACGGTGTATGGACAGATAAAAGTGGTTTTGAGTGCGTACTAAATGAAAACAAAACAATTACTTTATCAATACCCATATTACATACATAAAGAGTTATGTCTCATAGAATAGATTTTTATCCTGATAATAGATATTCTTCCTCGGGTAGATTTGATGTAAAACCATGGGGTGTAAATGAAAACAACAACGTTCATTATTCACAGATTGCTCTTCCGTGGATGACAGCTGTCAGAAAAGATCTTGCATACAATTCTGACAATCTCAGATTTGAACAACGTGTAGGGAGATATTGGCAGAAAAGAAATGCCTATTTTCCAGAAGGACATTATGCAAATCGTCTTTATGAGACCGTGATGGGAAAACTCCTTCATGATTATCTCAAAAAACAGAATCCTGATATTTCCGTATTAATTTCATCAAATCATGACGATATTTTTGCCGGTTGCGATTATGTCATCAGTAACTGAGATCAGTGTGTGAGGGTGGATCTTGCCATTTCTACTACAAATAAGCGAAATTTTAATAAAAACAATAACCCCTTGGCTATTGTTCGAAAAGCAGAAAAGTTTTTTCGTACCCCCGGCATACCGGAAGAATACTTCGCTACCATGAAACCAGATATCAAACCCCGACCACTCCCACTTATTATTGTTCGCATAGATGGATCTATGTTTGACCAATTTGTTCATGATTTTTTTCAAACCATAACCGTGCAGAATACTTATTGAGACGTACTGGAATATTTCTCTGATTGGATGGGCATAGATTCTTCTGTTACGCGATGACGTGTTGCATACTTATTGGGGTATGTGAATAACCCATCAGAAAAAGGGTTTGTAAACGATATAACAAATCAGATTGGTATTCTGCTTGCCTGAATAAAAGGAGTATCTACGATAGTCCAATAATTTTATGACACCACCATCCTGTATGTTCTTCTATATCCACATCCCTTTTTGTCGTCAAAAGTGCCTCTATTGCAAATTTGCACTGACTCCGCGATATGATGAACGGAAAGTTCAAGCGTACATATCTGCTCTCATGAGAGAGATATCTGCTTTTTTTGAAGAAAATCCAACGGTTGCGATAGAAACCATTTATTTCTGAGGAGGAACTCCTTCGATACTGAGTCCTGAGCAGATAGGAGAGATTATTTCAGTATTTCGTGCTCAGAAAGGATGTGTTTCTGTTTCAGAAATTACTATGGAATCCAATCCTGAGGATATTACCAATGAGTACCTGAAAGTTGTTTCTCAACTATGAATCAATCGGTTAAGTCTCGGAATCCAGACATTGAATAATGAATCGCTTCACATGGTCGGACGATCGGATTCAAATGAGTCGATTGTTCGTTCCCTTGCCACTATTGCAAACAGCACCATGGAGAATGTCTCCATAGATTTGATGGCAGGACTTCCTTGTACGGTCCCCTGACAGATACGCGACGATTTGAATATGATATTTTCATATTTTGTACCAAGGCACGTGAGTATCTATATGCTTGAAAATGAATCGTATCCAGAGAATTGGAAACAACATCTTCCGAGTGAAGATACGATCCGGAACGAATATATGTCCGGGATTGAGTGGTTAAAGGCAAAAGGTTTTAACCACTATGAACTTTCGAATTTTGCCATCCCAGGCTTTGAATCGAAACATAATCAATCGTATTGGAATCATTCAGATTACCGGGGATTCTGACTTTCGGCGGCAAGTTTCATCGATGGGAAAAGGTTCGTGAATCATGCGTCTTTTGTCCGATACTATCGTTGAGACAAGCAAGAAGATGAAACATTAAACCTGGATTCGCTTCGAATAGAACGAATAATGTTCGGACTTAGGACGAATGGCGTATGTTTAAATGACCTCAATAATCCATGTATGATTGATAGATTCATCACCGAAGGTCTTTTGGAAATACGGGAAGATAAAGTTTTTCCAACTTCGACTTGAATTTTTCTCATTGACCATATAATGGGCGAGCTAATATAGTGAATAGTTACTAGGTATTAGTTGCCAGAAAGGAAATTCGATACGAGTTCCGCTGGCAACTGGAGCGAAGCGTTCCAGTAACTAGTAACTATCTTGCCGGCGTAGCTCAGTTGGTAGAGCGCATCCTTGGTAAGGATGAGGTCGTGGGTTCGTGTCCCATCGTTGGCTCCATTAAAATAATTCACCATCACTCCGGTACAAAAAACCATCACAATCAAGAAATAGAAATACGATATATGAGATCAATAAAAGAACATCTTGGCATATCTTATGAGTATCTATATTATTCTTGTTCGTGATTTGGGATAGGCCATGTTTATAGAAATTTTTCTCCCCCTATCATGACCCCAAAACACTATCATTTTATCGGGATTGCCGGGATTGGTATCTCCGCACTGGCACGCTATCATCATGCTCTCTGAGCTACCATCACGGCTTCTGATTGGCAAGAAGATGAAAGTATCTGACTCCTTCGAAAAGATGGTATAGATACCACTATTGGTGTGGATGAAAATAATCTTCCGACAAGTGCAGATATCGTCGTATATTCCCAAGCCCACATCCACCATCCTGAATTGCTCCGTGCACAATCGCTCGGTATGAAAACTCTGACGTATCCGGAAGCTCTTGCGGAGGTTGTGAACTCAAAAAAATGCATTGCCATAACGGGAAGTCATGGAAAATCCACTACAACGGCGATGACTGGCGTTATGCTTGCTGGCTCGAGTATTTGAGGGTCAACGCTTGTTTGAACAAGAGTTCCACAATTCGGTGATTCCAACATCCATATAGAGGATTCTTCCTATTTTGTCATCGAGGCATGTGAATATAGACGCTCTTTTCTTGCTTATCATCCTTATATTACGGTCATTACCAATATTGATCTTGATCATTTGGATTACTATCATGATCTCCATGATTATATCTCCGCTTTTCAGGTCATTGTTGACCAGACAAGTGGGTATGTTATCTACGACTGAAGCGATGTAAATGCCCAAAAACTGGACTTTTCCAAGACAAAAGCAAAACCTATTCGGATGAGTCATGAAGGATGGTATGATGAAAATGGAATTTTCTCCGTATTTTCACAAATGAACCTTCAGGTTCCAGGCGACCATCTTCTCTTTGATGCAAAATTGGCGTATGTAGTCGGGAAAACCCTCGGGCTTGCAGATTGATATATCGTTCAGAAACTGGAATCTTATGTTGGTAGTTGGAGACGATCGGAGATCATTCGAACGACGAAAGCCGGTAATATTCTCATGTCCGATTATGGACATCATCCGACCGAGATTCGCCTTACTTTGGAGGCTATTAAGCAAAAATATGCAGACAAACAGATATTTGTTGCGTTTCAACCGCACCAATATTCCCGAACGCGAGAGTTGTTGTCGGACTTTCTCACTGCCTTCGATGCAGTGAATGAGCTCATAATTCCGGATATCTATTTTTCGCGAGATAATAATGAGGATGTAGCGTACATGACCCGAGAACGGTTTGTGGAGTCCCTTAGAGAGCATTATCCATTCGTTCAAAATGGAAATGGTCTCAAAAATACGATTTCCATTATCCAGAAGTACGATCAAGAAAACCCTAATAGTGCCGTTATAGTGCTTCTCTGAGCCGGAGATATAGACACACTCCGTGAAGAAATCTGGTAAAAAAGCTTTTTTATTTGCATTTCTTATTTTTTGCCATACAATATCCATAAGTGTACGGAATCAGAAGTTTGTTAGAATTTTCACCCCCTACATGGTTTTTATATTTTTTTATTCATTTTTTATGAACGGAATTATTAAAGTTAAGAAGGAGCAGCAAGGTTTTGGATTCATTACTCCTACTGATGGAGGAAAGGATCTTTTCTTCCACTTCTCTGGATGTGTAGATAAGGTTGACGGTTTCAACGCTCTTGCTGAAGGAATGGAAGTTTCTTTTGAAGTTCAAGATGGACAGAAAGGTCCTATGGCTGTTAATGTTCAAGAAGTTGCTATGTAATTTTCTTTGATGAAAATACTTACAAAAAAAGAGTTCGCTTCGGTGAACTCTTTTTTTGTATACAATATTTCTGTTATCCATTTGTGAATTTCAAAAGAACACAATATGGTCGGTCGACTATCATATTACCAGTTCGCTTCTAATCCAGCAGAAAAGGATCCATGACCCAATTTCATCCGCCATTTTCCTGTTATATTTGATTGCTTTCAAGAGAATGGTTGTTGTATGACCAAGGCTCATCAATGGGAATCAAGCTCAAAAGTGGTTCATGAACCAATACGCATCGAAAGGTTTTCGGCGAGCTGTGATCGAAATGTCTCTATGGTAATATTGGCTCTTTGATCCCTGTGCGGATCGGTTGCATAAACAGGAGGGAAGATTATTTTCTGTATCTGCGTAACGGTAGTGTCAACCACTCGTGCACTCTCTCCAGCCCCGAAAGCGTTACTATCTCGTGCTTCTTGGGCGGAAACCAGACATCCTGCTTGGTTCATCACGAGAGATCCGACAAGGATGATATTTCGCATATATGACATATACAAGGAGTGTTATTGATGTAATATATCTCATCAGCTTGCTTTGATAATTCTGTTTTTCTGCTAAAAACTCCCTCAGGAATTTCAAGTAATGTATTGTACAACTATACAGATAAAAAGCATGTTGTAAAATGATTTTATTTAACGCCTTATTGGTAGCAATTGTTATTGTATCAAAAACCTCCATAACTCTAGACTTACGAGCGTTTTTTTAAAGTTCTTCTTTGGATTCGAAAGGGCTCGATAGAGCCATTCTATTTTCGCTTTCCGCATCCAGATTGGAGCGCGTTTCTCGGTGCCTGCAAAAAAATCAAGGAGTCAGCCGACTGTGAAGACGAGACATTTCATTTCTTTGATTTTTTCCCGATTCTTCTCTCCCCAAAGCTCTTGAAGCGGAGATCCTCGTCCGACGAGCATGATTCGCAGGGTATTGTCTGATTTTTCTGGGAGAATGTTCCAGTTGAACTCCTGAAAGCCGTGTTGTACCGAGATAACAGGGAAGAGGAACGTGTCTTGTATGTAACTTGCTGCCCTCTGAGCAACCGTTTCGGTTCCTCCGTATATGAGAACCTCTGTTGGTTGCTTCTGCCCAAGATTCGAGAAGAAAAATGGGAGAAAATCCGTTCCATTGAGATTCGGAATCTCTTTCTTGAAATATCTCCGATAGAGAAGCCTCAGAGCAATGCCGTCAGGGAGGAGAAAATCTCCTCGATGGAGAGCTTCTATGAATAGATTCTTTTTTTCGGAAGAATTGTCCTCTCGATCGAGCGCGTTGAGCACTATGGTTGCAAAATAGAGAAAATGAACGATGCAGTACTTGTTTTCTTGGTATTGTCTGAGAATATCTGTTGTGATCGTTTCTTTGTTCGTTGTAGAGAGTTTGGAGAGGATTTCAGAGAGGATTTGATTCATTTGAGAATGGATTTTAGGAATTTTCTCTAAATTATAGGATAAAATACAAAAAATCAACTGCTTCTTTTTGAATTTTTCCACTTTTATGATACAATACGGTCTGTTGTCCTCATATATTCAAAATATATTCTTTCGAACGTGATCGAAGTGCTGCGTTTGAATATCCTCTATAGGAAGTTGCCGAAAGGCAAGAGAAAAAATATATTTTGAAATTACAATCATAACAGTAAGTGAGCATAGAAGCAATATATTTCCACCACAGAGAAAACATTATGACCCTCACAGACTCCTTTATCATCCTCCTTGGCACGTTCATTATTTTTTTTATCGCGTTTCTTTACGCGAAAAGGCGGATAGATTTTCGTCGTTCCATCGATATGATTTTTCTCCGTGTTCTCATCCCAAAGAAAGAGAGTGAACAGGATGAACGAAAGGAAACGACTCGGGATTTCAAGGAACAGATCAGTCTCATGGAACAATTGCTCTCTTCGCTTAAATCCCTCCATTCAGGGGGTATGAAGTCTCAGCTTTTCGGTCAAGATTACCTCTCTCTTGAGTATGTTGCCTATAAACAGGAGATTTATTTCTACGTCGTCGTTCCCAAGAAAGCCAAAAATCTTATCGAGAAACAGATCAGTGCTTTTTACCCCGATGCGGTTATCGATGAAACAGACGAAGTGGACATTTTTCAGGGTAAGAAGGCGGTGAAATGAGTGGAGCTTGTGCTCTCAAAATCTTTTCATTACCCCATAAAGACCTACCAGAAACTGGAGAGTGATCCCATGAACACCATTACCAGTGCTCTCGGGAAACTCAGTGAGTGAGAAGCGGCTTCTATTCAGATCATCCTCTCACCCATCTCCGATACCTGGCAGAAATCGGTGAAAAAGACCGAGAAACACAAAAAATGACATTTCTCTTTAAATCCGTTTTCTTGGATAGGGGCTTTTTTCGGCATCCTTTTTTCGGCTCCCGAAGAAGAGAAATCCCATAAAGAAGATGAAACAGAGGATGAGGATGGGGTCATGAAAGACAAGCGTAAGAAAACAGGATATGAGGTTGTTATCCGTATCGTGACGACAGGAAATGATGCCTATATGCTTGAATCGGAGATCAAGAATATCGCCTCATCATTTTCCCAATACAGCATCGCTCTGGGGAATAGCTTCAAGACGGAGAAACGGACAAATCTCGACGGATTCATCCGGGAATACATTTTCCGGTATTTCCCCTTTTCTTTCAAAAAGAAATCAGTGCTCAATATCGAGGAAATCGCTTCCATATTCCATTTCCCACATACGAAGTACAACAAGACTCCCGAGATCCGCTGGCAGAATTTCAAGATCGTAAAGGCACCGGTAAACCTTCCAAACGAAGGAATACTTCTTGGGTACAATACCTACAAAGGAATTACCAAAGAAGTTCGCGTGACGAACGAAGACCGTTTCCGTCACTTTTACATCATCGGGCAGACGGGTACGGGGAAGTCGACTGAACTCCAAGTGATGGCGAGACAGGATTTCAGGCTTGGAAACGGGTGTGCGATTATGGATCCGCACGGAGAGCTCGCTCTCGATCTCCTTCCGTTCGTTCCGCGTGAACGTGCGGACGATGTCATCTATTTTGATCCTGCCGACATGTCCCGTCCGATGGGTATCAATATGCTCGAAGCCACGACCGACGACGAGAAGCAAGTGGTGGCACAGGATCCGATGAATATCATGATCAAACTCTTCGGTCCCGAGATCTTCGGTCCGCGAATCCAGGACTATTTCCGAAATGGAGTCCTCACACTTATGGACTATCCCGGCGGATGTGCCCTCACGGATATCATGCGACTCTTCACCGACGACGATTTTCAGAAAGAACGTCGCAGGACGCTCAAGAATCCGGTCGTCAAAGCATGGTGGGATTTCACCTTCGCCAAGATGGGGGATCGTGAAAAAGGGGAGATTATCCCGTACTTCGCTGCGAAGTTCGGAGGTTTCATCACCAACACGATGATGCGAAACATCATCGGGCAGACCAAGAGTTCGTTCGACGTGTTCGATGTCATGCAACAGAAGAAGCTTCTCTTCATCAACCTTTCCAAAGGAACACTTGGAGATATTAACTCCACACTCTTGGGGCTTATCATGGTATCCAAGATTCAGATGGCGGCGATGCGTCGACAAAATGTCGCGAAGGAGGATCGAAGCGATTTTTTCCTCTATATCGACGAGTTTCAGAACTATGTCACCGATTCCATCGAATCTATTTTGTCCGAAGCTCGTAAGTACCGACTCGGCCTCGTTATTGCCCACCAGTACCTGGGACAACTCCAGAAATCGGATGCACTCACGAAATCGAGCTTGAACCTGAAGGATGCGATTTTCGGTAACGTGGCGAACAAGATTTGTTACCGAATCGGACCTGAGGATGCAGAGTTCATCTCCAAGGATTTCGCTCCGGTATTCTCCAATCAAGACCTCGTCAACATCGACAACCGAAAGGCAGTCATGCGTCTCTGTATCGATGGACAGGCAAGCTCCGCATTCAGTCTCATTCCCGTGAATCCATATACTGAAAAGGGTGATCCGATGCTTGCTCGAGCCTACAAGGAGCTTTCCCGACTCAAGTATGGACGAGATCGGGAGTTCATCGAAAAAGAGATTATTTTTAGGATTGGTGCGTAGAATCTATAAATATCATCCCCTCTCCCATCTGTCATTCCGAGCGAAGTGAAACGAAGTCGAGGAATCCCTTTTAACCGAGTCATATCGAGTACGACTCCAAAATCTCTCTAATAATTCAGATTTAGTGGCTTCTCATAATACAATGTCAACATACCGACTTAAAGGGATTCCTCCACTGCGGTCGGAATGACAAGACTTTGATTCTTCTCTCCAATAAGGGGAAAACCAATTTCGTAATTCGCGTTAATAATTATTTTCTCATGAAAATCCTTCTTTCTCTCATGCTTTTCTTCCTCTCTATCGGGAGTGTTTTTGCTGCCTCTGAGCCTGGAACGTATGCTTTTTATCTTGATAGTGTAGACAATTTTTGTAAACCTACCGATTCTACGCTTTGGGCAGATTGGAAAACAAATAGTCTCATCAAGATAGAGCAGGTGAAATATGCGAATATCACCAATAAAAACAGCGATCAGGATTATAAAAATTATCTCAAATCTCTAAGAAAAGACGAATCTCAGGTTGATCTGCTGGGTATCGGAATCGGACCGAAGTTCCTCGAAAAAGCATCGTATGTCTACAAGGAAACGATGGGGAGTGTTTATGCTTGTGCGGTCATGAACGCAAAAATCCGTATTACGGACAATCTCATTTCCAATATCCCAACGACACAATCGAATTTGAAGAACAAACTCCAGAACCAACTCTCGAACCTGAGGAGAAAAATAGAGACGGATGGGTGCCGTGAAGTCGGGAATACTACCGAACTTTCTATAAAAAAGGCACTTTTGGACAATACCACGTATCAATATTGCAACTATCGACAGTATCTCTACTATCTGGATATGTCTTCCAAGCAGAACATGGCAGAGTATATGACAGGTGGAACCGCACCAAAAAATACGGATTCGGCATCACAGGAGATGGCTCGATCGGGTAATAAAATATCCGCAGAGATTGCTCATACAAAAGAAGTCTATCCCCAGGCTATGGTTGCATTTACGGAGTTTGAGAAGACCTATGCATCACATATCATACTTGAATTCATCCTTCAGGATTATATAGAACTTAGAAGTTCGCTCAGGAGTCTCTTGAATCCGATATGACAAGTTATTTACAAAGCTTCAAACAAACAAAAACAGTAAACTTTAGGAATAGCTTTCCCAAGTGAAACTTGAAATCCCGAAACAAAAGGCGATAATGGGTTTGTTTAGATTTCTTACTTTTTCACTTTTCCCTATGGATACGAAAAATATTCCCACCTGTCATTCCGACCGGAGCGGAGGAATACCCCAAGGGCACGTAGTCTCTTTGGATAAAGTTGCTTGAAACGATACTGTAAGAAATAACAAAACATCCATCTCTTTCTTTTCTTCTTTTTTTGGTCTCAAAAGTGCTCTTAAGAGGGATACCTCGATTTCGCTCGGTATGACAGTAAACCATCATAAACCAGTATCCATGCTCGGTTTCACCCTCATCGAACTCATCGTCGTCATAACGATCCTCGTCATCCTCTGAACCATAGCATTTTTGAATCTCGGAGGTTTTCAGAGTTCGGCAAGAGACAGTTCTCGTGTAGAGAATCTTTCCAATCTGAAGAAGTGATTGGATATGTTTCAGATAAAGACTGGAAGCTATCCGGTTCCAGAGAATACAGTATCGGTTACTGCCTCAGGAATAACCATAGGATATCAATGATTTGCCAAGGAACCGACAGAGAGAACCATAGGACTCTCCGTAGGAGGAACGAGAGATCCTCTGGATACCAGTATATATACTACCTACTCCGTCAATGCAGACAGAACCAAGATGGAGCTTATGAACTTTCTTGAAGACGGAAGTACGCTTCTGTCTTTGAATGCATTCGTTCCGAATGCTTCTGCAGATATCTGATCCGATTACTCCAAGAGATATCCGA
>JAQTWO010000007.1 GCA_028689245.1 Candidatus Altimarinota bacterium
GGGGTTGAACGCAGTGGTATGATATGCCTCATAGAGCCGCCCCCATTCGAGTCAGCACATTTCCTTTTCTACATCGATAAATACTCCAGAAATCCAGTCGATCACCGTACCAAAATACGTTTTCAGTTCTGTGATATGGGTATTCGCCCGGTGTCGTGCCATGTAGTTGCTCGTATTTCCCTTGCTCACCCAGTCGAGTGCACACGCGAGGAAATCCTGCCGGAGAGCACTCCCCGATACATAGGCTCCCCATTTTTGGATATTGGCATTCTGCGTATTGCTGAACTCTGACTTGGCAAGTGTGACAAACGGTCCAGAGAATACCGCATTGAGGAGCTCTTGTTCATTGAGTGGAACGCCTGCGATATTGATGGTTTTGAACCATTCCTTGATCTCGCTCTCCGTTCATTCGCACTGGTAGATGAGGAGGTTCGTCTCGAGGATTTTCGCTTGTTTATCGCTTGCGATACCGCTGAAATATTGTTCCATGCCATTCTCGTCCTTCACGGCAAATTTATTGATCACATAGCGACCGATACTCGTGATCCGTTGCTGTCCGTCGAGGACTTCGAATGTATCCTCGCTCACTGTATTGAAATATATGAGCCCGAGCGGATACCCTTTGAGGATCGATTCGATAACGGCAACATCGCGTTTCCCATCCGCATAGATATAGTTGCGTTGGTATTCGGGTTGTATCGTGAGGCGACCTGACAATCCAAAGAGCCCCTTTCCTTCGAGCTCGTTGTAGGTGAATCCATCGCAGATATCACGAACGGTGATGTCGGTTTTGAGTGTGGTTTTCATGAGTGTTATTTTTTATGTTTTATAAAGATTCTTTTGTAGACTCTTTCGCCTCCAATCAAAGGTTGAGATACTTTACTTGTCTCATCCCATAATCCATTAGAAAATCCTCTTCATTCGCTTTCTGTGGCTCATAAAATATCAAATTGTTCTGGATTATATTTATCGAGAAAACTTATAGGAACTCACATTATCCCATCATAATCACTTGGTATATTTTTTACTAAAGATATCTCAATAGCATCGTAATTATCGTACTTTTTAAAAGGAGTTTTGGTTACAAATTTTATTATGTCAGACTCAGTCATAAGTGGCAATATTTGATGACGTCTTCCATGGTCAAGATTCGTAAACCAACAAGAATTATTTATACCGATACATACCTCCTCATCTATTCTTCTCCACCAAGAACCCTCAGGTCGTTCATTACTCACACGACTTGCATATTCTTTATCGGAGGTTCTAAAAAACATTGCTTGACTCGTAGATTTTACACCCATCCAAATCTTATTTTCTTTTATGAGTGGAAATACTTCTTTATAGGTAATGGCATTCATATTACTGACTACTACAAACTGCTTATTAGCCTCTACAATCCAGACGAGAAACTCACGAAAGAGGGAAAATGGAGGATTGGTGATGATAATATCGGCTTCGTCACGGAGTTTCTTCACTTCTTCACTGCGAAAGTCCCCATCACCTTCGAGATACTCCCAGTCAAAGTCTTCGAAGTTTACCTTGCCATCGCCAGTTTTATCCTCTGTCAGCGTATATATTTTCCCTCTGGAGTCCGTTTTGCTTTTATCATACTTTGGACTATTTACTTCGAGCAAGCTCAGTTGCAGGGTATCTTTGTATTCCTTACTATCTCTCGCATAGCTCGTACTGATGAGTTTCCTGAGTCCGAATCTCTCGAAATTCTGAGCAAAAAACTTGGTAAAGTTGCTCCACTCAGGGTCATCACACGGAAGAAGTACGGTTTTGCCACGAAAGACATCGGGATTGTATTCGAGATAGGCGTTCATCTCTTTCCCTATATCTTGGTACTGCGTATAGAACTCATCATTCTTTGCTTTTTTCGCATTGGTGAGATTCTTGTTTCAAGATTTCTTCTCGGTTTGTGGTGAGGGCATAAAAAAGGCGTATTTAACAAGTAAACACGCCAAAATACGATTTTTTTGGAAGTTTTGGCAAACAAAAAGGGGGATTTAAGTCCTAAGTGTTCGCCAAAACTACAACTTTTAACCTAACAAAAAGCAAAAGAGGAAAGGATTAAATCCCCCAATATTGTCTATTTGTTAGATTAAAATAATTATTTAAAAATTGTAATTTTGGCAGGAGAAATATATCTATTTCCTGACAGATTGCAAAACAAAAAATTATCCCACCATTTGGTGGGATAATTTTCTACTAATGTTTGGTAGGGTCTACCAAAACATAGGTACTTCAAGGCTCGGGAGTTGGAGGAAGTGGCTTTCATCGTACAGCCGTTACCTCTGGTCTCCCTGTAATTCCTCATCGTGGTCATACCTGTTGGTATTGTCCAGAAGTTGGAGCTTGAGTCCCTGGTGTCAATCGAGGCTTGCTCATATTGAAATGGGGTTAGGGGAAATAAAATTTGATTTTGAGAGCATTTTGGATACAATTTCGCCACCTCGTCAAAGGTTGGATACTTTTGTATTCGAAATGACTCATAATCAGTATGGGTCATTTTTTGTTGGAAAATTACCCACGAAGGATAGTATATTCAATGATTATAAAAAATCAAGTATAAATTTATTATACACAATTTGTTGTTTAAATTTGACTTACAGACAACATCTGAATATACTGTAAACGTAAATCATAACCTTTTCATATATGATACATTCGTTTACTTTTTCAAATTTTGGCTCCTTCTCTAATGAAGCAACTATTGATTTTACATGGAACAAAAAAGATAGTGTTGATGATACTGTCACGACAAATCTTTCATCTTGAATAAACGTTTCAAAGATTATGACCATTGTTGGTCCTAACGCTTCTGGGAAAAGTAATATATTACGAACATTAAGTTTCTTAAAATTTTGGATTGTTGAAGCTTGAATGCGTCTTCCTCCAGATCTTCCAGTAACACATCAAGGTATTCAGCATAGAGCAATACCCTTCCTTTATACTCCTAATAAGGAGAGTATAATTGAATGTGTTTTTGAAACAAAAAAAGCACAATACAAAATCTACCTTGCTATAAAATGAGGTTTTGCTTCAGAGGAAGTCATATCTATCCGATCTAAAACAGATAAGCGAACAACTTGGAAAGTGCTCTTTAATCGTGACAATCTTGGATTAAATGAATTACCTCTTCTACGAAAGAATGCAAGCATTATTTTTTTAAAACAAATTTTAAATGATGCTTATGGTAAAGATATTGTGGATTACTGGTCATCCGTGTTCAATAAGGTTTCATCATTGTCAATGTTATGAGAACAGAGTTTTGAAATGAATCGATGACCCGCTTTGAATGTGTATCATAGCAATAAAGAAAGTCGAGATTTTCTTAATGAACTACTTCGGAAATTTGATACATGATTTTCAGAACTAGACTTTAAAGAAATAGAAAATGCTGACGGAACGAAATGATTTGAGCCCATTGGTAAAATTCAAAGGAATGGAAAAACAGAAGTTATGCCATTTTACTCAGATGGGACACTTAAAATTATTGATTATGCATATCTTATATACTGAGCCCTTGAAAAGGGCTGAGTGTTAATCTTTGATGAAATTGATGCAAGTTTTCATCCTGAGATAGTCGATGCAATTCTTGATCTTTTTCTAAGTAAACACCATAATAAGCATAATGCACAGATTATTTTAACAACGCATAATCCTCGTATTCTCAAGTCACTCAATCGATACCAGATACAGTTAGTCGAAAAAAATAAAGATGGCGAATCGGAAACTTATCGACTGGATGATGTGGAATGAGTACGAGTTGATGAAAACTATTACACCAGATACATGGCATGAGCCTATGGTGCAAGACCAAATATTACTCTTTAATCTTCAATCATATGCGAGGAAAAAAGAGAAAATATCGACGTGTTGTTCGAAAAACGGTTCTTATTTACTGCGAATGAGGCTCTGAATGTGCATTTTTGGCTTACTTAAATGAGATATATTATCAAAGATGAGGTGATTTTATTCTTACCATTGAAAATGGACAGGGATGATCACCAGATATTCTGGTTAAGAAAACCAAAGAAAGCGAGGGATATGATAGAAAATATGTTTGGCTTGATGTAGATAGACCAGAAATTGGAAAAGCAAGAAAGATAGCTGAGAAAGCCAAAATTTTTCTTTTTGAAAACGAACCATTGCATTTGGAATGAGAGCTTCTTCGAATGCTCGGCTGTAATATAAAATGAGTATCGGATTATAAACGGAAATTTATACAGCTCTATCCGAACCATGATCTTTGTGACAAAAGAACATATAAGAAACTCTTGCCAAAAGAAAAAATCGAACTAATAAGGGAAAGTGAGGAGTTCGTGATTGGTAGAATTATAAAGTTACTGGAAACAGGAGAATTATAGTCGTCTGAAGATTTTCATTAAAATCCCACACCTTTTCCATATCTCCCCCTCCACACCCCTCCCCAAAGTCAAAACCCCCGCTCCTTTTCCGCGGGAAGGTGGGTGGAGTTGGTGGGGGTGAAATATTTACGCTAAAAGCTTCTGTATATCCTCATTGGTAAACTCTTTCTTGTAATCTATGAGTTTCGGATGCTTTATATTCCTCAGCTCCTCGTCATACGTGGACATGATATGACGTGCCCTTTTCTGGTATACTCTCCACATCTTGTTGCTAGAGAATGTATGGAAAGCATCTATGAACTCGCTTTTAGTCAGAAATCTTCATAGGGTTTTATATTTATTCTCTACTTCCCCAGATAATCCCGTTTCAAAGGCTCAAATGATGAGAAGAATCTCTTTGATACATGCTATTTCTCGTAAAATCTTCTCGAGCGAGATTCAAGAGATCCCGATACTCTTTTGCTTTTTCCAAAAACAGGAAATCATAGAGCATATCCGTATAGGTTCCATAATTCTTCACTTCCACGAAATCACGAATACTGTCGGTGAAATCTTTCCTGTATTCTTTCGTCTCTTCCCGTGTATCCATAAATCCCTCCGCTAACTGATTGATGAATTTCGGATCGGAAGTGGCTATCTGCATAACCTTTTTGAAATCTTCCTCAACTCGTATGAAGTATTTCCTGACTTTTTACCCATGTCATTGTTCTCAACCATAGCAAGTTCTTTCGCCATATCGATCGAGATGATGTAGTCTTTTGGGATAACTTTACCGGTTTTTGCATCTATTATCTGCCCATCAGAACGAGCTTTCACACCGTCGCCAAATTTGGCGACGGTTACAAAATAATCTAAATCTTCTACAAAATCATATTTCAAAATCCTATCTTTTATCCAGTTAGAAAAATCCCGTCACACTCAAAGCCATTTATAGAGCTCTCTCGCGTTCACGAATCTCTTTTTCGTTCACTCGATGTCTTTCTGGATGACTTTTATATTTATCAGTTCTGTCATATGTGTCAATTGTTACGATATAAAAACTCGCTTGTTTTGCGTACGAAATATCGAGATAGATTATACTCGATTTTTGTGAATTGCAAATTGCTTTTCAATGTTTTACAAAAACAAAACAATTTCGTAAAATCCCACGCCTTTTCCATATCTCCCCCTCCACACCCCTCCCCAAAGCCAAAACCCCCGCTCCTTTTCCGCTGGACGGGGATGGAGTTGGTGAGTGGGAGAGAAAACGAGATATTTTTTCAAGCAAAAACAGCTACCAAATGAAAGGTAGCTGTTTTTTGCAATCATCGTTATTTGAGTTTCTTGACAGATTTATTCTCTGTGAGACTCTTTATGAGTCTCTGGGCCTCGTCATACAGGATACGAGCCCGTTCCTTTTTATCTTTTTTCTGATGAATAAGCATCGCATTGATAGTTTCCAGATTTGACATAACGACTAATTGCTCAACTGTTCCATTATCCCTCTGATTTCCCTCGATATTTTTATTTTTCTTTGTCCATTCGGCATGGGATTCGCCATAGACGATAATATTGAGCATATCTGCTTCATTTGCATAGACGAATCGATCGATACTGAAGGCAGTAAGGAGATTTGCCTTTATCGCATCGGTATGGATCTTGTAGTTTACCTTCGCGAGAACCCTCTTCGTATCCCATCCGCTCGCAAGCCTCTCGGCTTCCTCGGTTTTGAGTCTCTGAAATTCCCTCAAGATGAAGTATTTGAATTCCGGAGATACCCAGGAAGCGAATTCCAGGGCAATATCGATATGAGCATAGGTTCAACCAAATAGTCCTGTTTTCGCCCTTACTCCCACTCCATTGACTCTTTGTTTCCATTCTTTTACCGAGAGTCGAAACCTGTTTAACCCTGCTTCATTCATAATTCCGTCGAATTCGACGGAATTGAAATCCGGATTATTGGATCGTTCCCATACTCCGAGAAACTCCACGGTGTTTTTATTTCTAAGCCAGTTATCGATGAGTCCAAGATCACCAAAGCGTTTTGCAATATCTGTGAGAGATATGTATTCCGTATCTTTTATGAAAGAAATAGCGTATCACTGCACCACGAGTTTTGTATCTTTCGGAGTCATGAAGATGAAAATTACAGAATAGAGGAATGTATACAGATGGATTATACCTGATTTTTGCGAATTGCAACTTATTTTCATAACTTTACAGAATACTGTGATTTAGTAAAATATACACATTCTTCCATATCTCCCCCTCCACACCCCTCCCCAAAGCCAAACCCCCGCTCCTTTTCCGCTGGATGGGAGTGGAGTTGGTGGGAGTGGGAAAGAAAGAGTGGGGATTTAATCTTTCGCCCCAATCCGCATTTTTCAAATAAATTTGCTTTTTGCACTCATTTTCCATATACCATTCGGGGGGGGTTGCGGGTTCGTCCCAACTTCTCGAACAGTATACTGATTCGGTACAAGCCTCACTAAAGTAGCTATCTTAACGGATAGCTTTTTTAGTACTTGTTTTTTCGCTCTATTTCTTCTCGTCCAAGAAACGCATATCTTCATCGAAGAAGAGTTTCCCGCTGTATCCATCGCTCTTCCAGACAGGGATCACCGAAACGAACTCATAGTGATTCCAAACCCCTCCCCAAAGCCAAAAACCAGCTGTATATGATGTCGTCACTTCTGATGGAAGATTATGTCATCAATGGCGAATATAATATATGAATTTTCGAAAGATTCTTCCGGGTAACGAAAGATTTGAAAAATTCACGAGGTAAAAAGCCCTAAAAAAAAATTTAGAGCTCAAATTATAAGAAGTTTTTGTTTGTTTTCCTCTCTATGAAGCCAAAAAGGCGACAAAAAAACACAGAGTCTGTATGATCTGTGTCGTTTAGGTAAAGTTTCCTTGATCTATATAGTAGTGTGTTTCATATCCAGTATAGAAATGGTGGTGACTAGTGAAGGAAGTAAGAACTGCATTGCAGTGATCAGATGTGATACCTTTTATTCCAAAACTTATGTAAGTTTTATACCGAGATATCCTTGCTGTATGAAAAATATTTTCAACTTAATCCATACAGGTTTTCTGTCTATTTTTTGAACCATTATAATGCAGGTTATCTTTTAGACTACTCAGCTTATTGATAAGAAACTATCCTATGATTTGTTCTCTGTTAGGTTGGATTATATGTCAGTGTGATTGTAAAGTGAAATTCAGTTTTTTAATGTCCTGAATTAAATCTTTTACTTTTATTTGTACCATTAGTTCTCAATTATTTATAATTTTTATTACATCTGTATATCTAATTCTATCATCATGACTAATTTTCCCATCTTGCGCTGTCCTTAAGAGCATTGTTATTGGATTCATTCAGACTCATCATCTGATTAATCCAATTAAAAAAGCGTTTAGTGTCCTTAATTCCAAGATAGTCTTCGGCTGAATTGGTTCAAGTACAAGAAAGTCTGAATACATTGGAGATGTAACGTTATAACTATATCGTTGAGATGCCTGTATTGTAGGTTTGTATCAATAGAGTAACATGCAATATTCTTCTATATCTCATGAATAATAAGCAAAATAATTACAGAGATAGAGATAGATTTTATTTAATCAATCAGTCTTAATAAGAGATGATCTTTCTATAATAGGTATTCATTTAGGGATTCTATTATAAAAGAACTTATGTAAGACCATTGAGATTCCACTTGAAATAACATTTGCTAAAATTCTACGGGTAGTATCTGAATTAGATCGATAATATAAACTTTCTTTTTTATTCATTTTTGCCTCAACTTGTTTTTTCCTTATTTCAATGGAATTATTTAATATTTTAGAAAATGGAAGTATATTCGTAGATCACGATAGTTGGCATGAGATTCAAACTGTTAATGACTTTGAATGTCTAGATAAGCCCAATGCCTTACTCTTATCCATATTTTCAATTTCATCTAATTGTCTACAAAGGTCATCTTGTTCTAAATTTAATCTTGTTAAAGTTTCTGCTAATATAGCCCTATGAAAAGGCATTATCGAATCTGTATCTCGTTTTCATAAAAAGTTTGTCAGTAATAGATACCTTGTATTGGAAGCTTTAATTTGTTGCATGACATCAAATGTATTTGCTCATATCGGACCTAAAAAATCCAGACTCACCACATCAAAAATAGTTTCTTCTGTTTCAAGTATTTTCTCAAGTTTTCAAATTCTTGTTTGAATTCAGAATTTAGTAGCATTTATTTGAAATTTTGTCGTAAGAATTTCCCGAATGCATTTTCTCGTTAATTCGAATGATATTCATAAACGAAAGGCTTCATTTTTTAGTTCTTCAATTTTTTCAGGTTTTAATTTTTTTGGATCAACTTCTCATGCCTCTACTCAGACTATATTGTCAGGATTAAATCCGAGCTCAAGATAAAGAGGGATCTCGAGGCATTCGATTCAGGGAAGACAGAGAACTTTCATGTCTTTTCGTTTTGTTACATTTGTATTTTCATCGATGAATTCCTTGAGTTTTTGTCTCCATTTATTTTTTATCTCATTGTCATATTCCATAAGTGCTCACATTCATTCCCCACCTCTATTAGGATTCGTATGGATTACATCGTCAGGAAAATTTGGAAGTATTCTCTTCACATCTTCAATAGTAGCATCAGGAAAAAGATCAAAAACATGCTGTAAAAATTCTCACCTTCCTACTTTATCTTGAAGATTATATTCAGGGGCTAGTTCTTGTATATATCAAACATCGGCTTCTGAAAAAGTCTGTTCTCATCAATCGTTTTCAGAATCTGCCTGTTCAGCTCAAATACTCTTTTCTGAGATTTGACTAATTTGATTGTCAAATTCTATAAGAGGAATTGCCGTAGGAGAAATTTCAGGAATTGTTTCTGGGTTTACCTTGGGAATGAAAGAATCTTTAATTTGACCGTCATCTTTTTTGAGAACTTTTTCGCCATTGTCATGTATTTTCCAAGCTGTAATTGCCGAGATAACAAAAATACTAACCATATATTTTTTCGCCATTTCTTTTCGTCTTACCTTCTTATTTTTCTCGTTTTCTCAACCCGCTACATAAATTCGAATTTTAAACTTATCTTCTTCATTTAGATCTATTCATTTCTTAAGTTCATTAAGTTTCTCTCAGAGCCACTTATAAGAATTTCTAAGGAATTGTTCCAGTATAAATGGATTAATGTTATAATAATCAGATATTGCCTCTATATCCAGGTAGAAGTCATATCTTGGATTTGAGGCATTTTCTTGGATTATATCGAAAAACTCTTTACGAATATTATCTCTTATTTCTTCAGTAAGTTGGGAAAGCGTAGTGATTGTGTAAACACGAGTTTGAGTGGATTCTTGTACTATTTTAGTTTGAATTTTATCTGTTCATTCTCATTCAATTCAATTGACATCTATCATTCATGTTTGAAAATTTCATTTAACTCATTCTCATTGTTTCATTTTTCTCATTGTTTCATGAGCAATGAGAGAAGTAATGGCTCATTCAGTAATTCAATATTGCTGAGCCAAATATTCACGCATAGAATCCCTTTCTTCTTTTATTCAGGATAAAGACATACGTGTAAAAATATCCGTTTTTTCAGTCAATGAAAGTTCAGATCATTTACGAAGAGTTGGTGAATGCATAGTATTGGTTACAATATGAAATATATAATAACCATACCATATAAATTATATTTTTGCAAAATTCTTAAAAAACCACTCCTAGAGCAATCTAGGAGTGGTTTTGAATATACATGGTGGCGAGGGGCAGAATTGAACTGCCGACACACGGCTTTTCAGGCCGCTGCTCTACCACTGAGCTACCCCGCCATGGTTTTTGAGCCTGGGTATTATATAGAAAAAGAGGATAATGCAAAAGATTTTTTATTTTCGTCAATTCTGTTTCTGTCTTTGATGGTAGAAATTGTATGATGGCTTTAGAAAAGCACATGCAACAAAGTGGGAAAAATGCATTTCCGCCACAGAGTATAGTCTGTATTTTTTATTATACAAGAATGTTTTTACTCTCACACACATCCATTTCGATTCTACGGTATTGACTTACGAACAAATTCAGTACAATTGGATAAAGGTCATATGTTTTAAATCACGACTCACTATGAATACAAATTATCGGCATATAATTGATATCATCCACCAATTGGGGATTGCATTTCAGGAAATAGACCATATGGAAAGTCATTCTTGCGATGAGTCAAAGGTACTTCGATCAAGAGCGAACATGGATGGGGTTGGGAGCAAAAATCTCGTGTTTCATGCCAAAGGGCATTTCTTTCTCGTGACAACCACGGGAGATACGCAGATAAAAGCACGGAATTTCAAACACGAATTCGGAAGCAAGGATATACGATTCGCATCCCAGGAAGAAATCACGAATCTCATGCAGGCAACGATCGGATCCATTCCCCCTTTTGGCTTTGAAAATAAGACGCTACCCATATATGTGGATAGTGGAATCTTCGGAAGCGAAAATTTCTGCTTTAACCCGAATGACCCGACAAAGAGTATCCAGATCCGAACAAAAGATTTGCGAACAATATATGATACTCTTCCGAATCCGGTCAGATACTTCAAACAGACTGAGGAGGGATTCGATATTCTTGAAGATGTATAACCAATAATCCTCCATCCGAAATACTCTCCGGGTGGAGGATTATTGTTTATACGCACAAGATCATAGGGATGATAACCGGGATTCGCTCGATTCTGTCTTGGAGAAATATTTCCAAGTCACGACGAATGATTTTGATGAGATCTTTTTCCTCGATATCGGGAATATCCTTGACGGTATCTTCATACGAAGCACGGGACTTTTTGATGATAATTTTATGAAGTTCGCGAACTTCATCCGCAAAAGCAAAACCACGAGTTTCGATTCTTATATGTCCAAGAAGTGCCCGAGTTTTTTCGTCAACTTTGAATACCAGAACCACCACTCAGGCACTCATCATCTGAGTACGCATCTCGACTACATGATTGTTGGGCGTATCATTTGGTTTTTTCTGATTACCCACCTCTTGCACGCGTGGTTGTTGTACCCGAGAAACAGGCATGCGCTCGGTCTTTGTATGAGCATGCTTCATCCTCTTGTCAGGATATCTGTTCGGAGCATGAGCATGCGATTTCGTACCAAGGATATCAGAATCAAGTTCTGTAAAAAAATCATTCATGAGAGAAATTTTGTGATTATTGAATATAATAGAGGTATTTTTTCATGTCTATAGGGATCTTCGTCGTATCCCAATTATAGGGTTTCAGTACATCGGACTCAAAAGAGGTTCCAACAAATGCATCCGTATCGAAAACATATTTTCGGAAAAAATCATACTTTTGTTGCAAAAACGCATCTTTTTTTGCCTCTCGAGCAAAAGCCTCGTTGTGAAATACGTAAAAAGCAAAGGATTCTGCAAAGTCTTCGTACTTATTCGATAGAGCATATCAGGAAACAAAATCCGTGATTTTCTGACCTTTCTTCTTGGTATTGAACGCATCCCAGGCAATGGAGTAAAAAATATCGGAAATATCTCCTCCAAAAACTCATTTTTTCAGATAAAAGATGTCCACGATATGCCCGAGTTCATGGACAAATACCTTAATCTCCTCAGTATCATTCGTAATCAAGGTCGAGAGTATGAGCTTGTTGCCCACGACTTGCCCTCGTGGTTCGTATCGCTCGCTATCGAGTATGATATGCAAGGGGGTGACTTTTGATTGGAAATACGCGGAATGGATCACTTCTTTTAAACGATTCAGTGTATTGTTATCGATCTTTATATACTCGGGATTGAAGGCAATCGTAAGCGGATCTTTCGGGATATTCTTCCTGGGGGTAGAAGTTACCACGGGAATATCCGCGCTTTTCTCAAGAGTAGGAGCCTCTGCAGGAATCTCCTGATTGAAAATAGACGCACTGTCATACGTCGTCTCATAATACGGACCAGACGCTGTGTTGTACCCAAAAAAGAGCAGAAAGAAAAGGAAACTATAGAAGAAAAATTTCAGGGAATCAATACGCGTAAACTGCATGGATGGGGAATTATGAACAAAACGGATGTCAAGAAACAAGGATGGTGATATGGGGAAATGCCATTGTTTGGAGATCAAAAATATCAGAGACAGAGAGTTCGGAGAACATAGTGCAAGGTATTATTCCCCTGCTATCATTTTGTAATCTTTTCCGAGCACGATTTCTATTTTGGGATTCAGGGATTTGGAATATTTGTTCATAGGAGTTGTTTGTTGCGGTGCAAAGAGAAAGAGGGAGAGTGCTTCAAGAGTCTTGGAAGTTGGAGAAATACCCATTTTATTCTCCATATCCCAAGTGGCAAATACCTGAGTTTTGTCGTATGGATCTTTCGTAGAACCGATAGATTCCTTGTCAGGAATATTGAATCCGAACTTTTTGAGATAAAGAGCAACTTTATTCGCGATACCGGAAGACTTAGTGGAATTTATGACCGTAATCTCGGGATTTTCCAGAAACATCTCTGGGTAATTAAAGACGAGATTTGAAAACTTTGAAGTCTCGGCATACGCACCGAGATGAGTAGGGGTAGCTCCGTCCGGAAGAAGCACGGATGCTCCACCGAAAAGATCGCGCATCGGTGTATAGAGGAATCAACCACGCTCGCAGTAGGCGATACCTTGGAAACATGAATCATTGAGATTAAACGCAAGGATATTCGCCGTGGGGATATCTTTCCCGAAGAGAGCGAGCGATGCGAGTTGCCCCATGGAGAGGTCTGTTTTTATATGCGATATTATCGCATAATAGAGAGATTTTATCTTGGTCGGACTCGTGAGGATATCGAGTGAGAAGAGTTTGTCTTTTACTGCTTTGATTACGAGTTGCTGACGGTGAGATCGGTCGAAATCACTCGTCGAATGACGGCTGCGTGCATATTTGAGGGCAGTCGCTCCATCCAGTGTCTGGAGTCCTTTTTTGATACTGAAAGTGATGAATCCCCAATTATTATCGGGGTATTCCTTGTCCACGAGATCTTCCTCTACATTGACCTCGATTCCTCCGAGCAGATCTACAAATTTTGTGAATCCGTCGAAATCGATGTTGATGTAGTGATCCATCTTTTCTCCAGTAATCTCTCGGAGCTTGTCGCCGAGATCATTCATGGATTGTGCTTCGGATTCTTTTGCATGAAGTCCGCGCATGTAGATCTCATTGATCTTTCCCCGTCCTCCAAGCGGATATTCCACATAGAGATCGCGTGGAACCGAGAGAAGAGAGATGGTTTTGCTCTCCGGATGGAGTGAAGCGAATAGAATCGTATCAGTCAGATCCGCCCCGTCATGATCACCTCAGCCGATACCGGTTACAAGGATATTGATTTTATTTTCCTCCGTTCCTGTTACGGTTTGGAAAAGACTATTTTTTCCCGGAAACGGGAGCGAGAAATCGAAATGAAATGCAGGAAGTTGCGTAAACGTAGCAAAAGAAACCGCCACTACTCAGGAAACTCCGAGAAATCCGAGAAGCACACCGGAAATCATATTCCGTTTCTTCATGGCAAAGTATCGGGCTTTGAACGAGGCGATTTTAGAAACCTTCTCAACTCATGTAATGGCGGGAAGTTTGGTTTTCTTGAAAGACACGGGAAGAAGATGGATTAAAGACTAGAACCTAGTTTTTGGGAATTATTCGTGCCGAAGTATATGGTTTTGCCTCAAAAAATCAAACGGGATTTTTGCATCAAAAAAATAGATACCGTAGCTGGTGATATCTATTCGTAGAATATTGGGATCAATACTAATGTACGTACTCCGTCTCGTTATTTCTCGCAAATAGAAAATCAAGAACCTGTTCCATGATCGCTTTTCGTTGTTTTGGTGTAAAACTTGACGGGACGTCATACGTGTGAGTATTGCGACACCCCAAAATTCTATACGCCTTCTCATCAATATGAATTTGCGTATACGAAGAGTTGGGTTCGGAAAAATTTATCACCTCTTTTTTTTGAAAAAATCCTCGAACTACATAGCTTCTCCCGCCATATGAGAAGTAGAAATCAAACGTATTTGCATACGTACTGCTTTTCTCGAAACGAGGAGTCATCATGAACGTGTCGCTTTCTCTTGGGGCAGTGGTAATATCATGGATTCGTCGCGCCACTCGCTCTTTTGAGAGTTGAGGCGTAGACGGTAAAGTATCTGAAAACCTGAGAGAAAGTTGCTTGGGTCATGTGTCCGTAGGTCCGGTTGTTTCATGTGCTCGCATGGGTATAAAAAGAGAGGGGATAAAATATTTTCGATATTTTGGAATACTTTTACATGAAAGTCAATAGTATTTTTAAAAAAGTCATATTTCGCTCATTTTCTATCGTATTTTGGAGAATCGAATCGATTTTTCCTTCGTCCGATTTGTTTTTAGTTTACAATACTCTCATGTTCCATATACTCTCATGCAATATAATTACTGCATACTATGAAGACAAATAAACCAGTTTTTTTTGATATCCAGAGGAAGCGTTGGCCCAAAGTGCGGGCAGCGATGTACTTGCTTGGACTCTCTTTAAGCGTCATTTTCCTCATACTCATCATGAGTATCATGATAAATCCTGTACTGGACACGCTTTCCCTCCCCCATTCGAGCTTCCTACCAAACGGTGGACATGTGATCACAAACCTCACGGAAACACTTACCAAAAAAGATCATCTCACAGAAATCAAGAAAAAACTCAAAACAGAAATCAAGAAAGAGGAAAACGTCAAAACATCTTCTTTGAACAATTCCCGCCCTGCGAATACGGTACGAATGGGGTATTTTGTGAACTGGGATGATTCGAGTCTCAACTCCCTCAAGGCAAATCTTCCCTCCCTCGATATAGTTGCAGGAGAATGGCTCCATCTCGTCGATGGAAGCGGGACTCTTTCAGAAGATAATCGCGAGCGACAAAAAATGGTGACCGAGTATATCCGTACCCATAAAACAGATGCCAAGATCCTGGCACTTGTAAACAATTTCACCGATGGGCAATGGCAAGCAGAACATCTCGCATCCTCCATTGCTCCTACACAGATGCGAACGAACATGGTACATTCTCTCCTCCGATATGTGGAAGAAAGCAAGCTCGACGGAGTAAGTCTTGATCTCGAAAATATACCATTGGAGAGTCAAAAGAACATGATCGATTTCGTACAAATCCTCAGTGAATCGTTTCATGCGAAAAAACTCCTCGTAACCATCAATCTGCCAGCCGGCGATAATAATTTCGACTACAAAAAGTACGCACTGTATCCGGATTATATCATCATCATGGCGTATGATGAACATTGGTCGACGGGGGAAGTATGACCGATTGCAAGTCTCAACTGGTTCCAGAATATCCTCGATACACAACTCTCCAGCATACCAAGCGATAAAATCATCCTTGCTCTCGGGAACTATGCCTATGACTGGGAAGATGGCTCCAAAGAAGCTCAAGTACGCACGTTTGAGGAAGGAATACTCACTGCAAAAGAATCAGAAGGAGATATCACTATGGATACCGATTCTTCAAATCCAACCTTTGATTATGAAGATGATAACAAAAAGGTTCACCATGTCTGGATGCTCGATGCCACCACCGTCTTCAATCAGATGCGGATGGCAGAAGCATATAAAACACACGGATTCGCTCTCTGGCGACTCGGGAGCGAGGATCCTTCCGTCTGGACGATATTCGATAAAACCAACCTGACGCCAGACGATGCGAAGAGTCTCTCTAACATAGCATTTAAATACGATGTCGACTATGAAGGAAAGGGAGAAATCCTCAGAGTCACCGATGCTCCAGAGGTGGGAAATAGAACCATAGGATTCGATGATACGACCGGATTCATCGACGAACTCAACTATACCCAATATCCATCACCCTATGTCGTTTCCCGATACGGTTCCATGGATAGAAAAGTGGCTCTTACGTTCGATGATGGTCCGGATCCACGCTACACTCCCCAAGTGCTCGATATCCTAAAAAGGCACCAAGTCCCCGGAACATTTTTCGTCATCGGGGAAAATGCGGAGAAATATCCAGAAATCGTTCGTCGGGCTTTTGATGAGGGAAATGATATCGGAAATCATACTTTCACTCATCCCAATATCGAAGATATATCCCATCTGCAGACTCAGTTAGAACTCGCTTCCACCGAGCGTCTTATAGAGGAAATTACAAGACATAAATCCCATCTTTTCCGTCCGCCATATTCGGAAGATAGCGAACCGGATACCGCCGATCAGGTAAAACCCATTGAGCAGATAAATAACCTCGGATATATCACGGTCGGTATGCAAATAGATCCCAATGATTGGCAAAAGCCAGGAGTACAAAAAATAGTCGATTCCGTAGTTACGCAAGCGGAAGCAAAAAAGGGGAACATTATATTGCTCCATGATGCATGAGGAGACAGAGATGAAACCATACAAGCACTTCCGCTCATCATAGAGGCTTTGAAGAATAAAGGATATACCTTCGTATCCGTATCGGAACTTCTCGGAAAAACAAGAGATGAAGTCATGCCACCGATCACGAAGAACGAGATGTTTTTCCGATTCTTCAATACTATTGGATTCAATGTCATAGGAATCTTCAATTTTTTTCTCCGTTTTCTGTTCATTTTCTGAATACTCCTCGGATTTTCGAGACTCCTATTCATAATAATCTTGGCAATTTATCAAAAATACAAACAAAAGGAATATTTTCCGAAGAATCTCGACAATCTCTCGGTGGCGGTCATAGTTCCCGCTTACAACGAGGAGAAAGTCATCAATCAGACAATCGCTTCTCTCCTCTCTTGCAATCACCCCAAACAATTCGAGATTATCGTGGTGGATGACGGATCCAAAGATACCACATACGAAACTGTCAAAGCAGAATACGGCGATGATAAACGAATACGGATCTACAAAATAGAGAACTCCGGAAAGCCGGGGGCACTCAATTTCTGACTCACCAAAACCGATGCGGATGTACTCGTCGCACTCGATGCGGATACGGTATTCGCAAAGGATACGATCATGAACCTCGTCCGCCATTTTGAGGATGAGGAGGTCGGAGCGGTTGCTGGGAACGCAAAAGTCGGAAACCGTATGAATCTCATGACTCGCTGGCAGGCACTCGAATACATCGTGAGCCAGAATCTCGACCGACGTGCTTTCGTGGTACTGAATTGTATAACTGTGGTTCCATGAGCAGTTGGTGCATGGAGAGCCAGTCTCGTCAGGCAGGCAGGAGGATTCAGTTCCGATACGCTTGCGGAAGATGCCGATCTCACTATCGAGATCGGAAAACTCGGTTACAAGATACTCTACGAGGAACATGCTATCGCCCTGACAGAAGCTCCGGATACGGTAAAGGCATTTACCAAGCAACGCTATCGATGGATGTTCGGAACTTTTCAAGTCGGATGGAAGCACAAAAACATACTCTTCCGTCCAAAGTATGGGTGGCTCGGTTCCTTTGCATTGCCGAATATCTTCATCTATCAGATACTCTTCCCTCTTATATCCCCCGTCATGGACCTTATGATGCTCATATCTATCATCTCTGCAACACTCGACAAAATAGCCCATCCTGCCTCATTTTCTACCGATTCGCTCTCTGTCATACTCTTCTACTACGCATTGTTTCTCCTCATAGATTATATCGCGTCATATATAGCATTCACACTGGAAGGAAATGAAGATAGATCGCTGCTTATATGGCTTTTCTTGCAACGATTCTTCTATCGGCAACTCATGTACTTTGTTGCCATTAAATCCATATTTTCATCGCTCAAAGGTCACGAAGTCGGATGGAACAAGCTCGACAGGAAAGCAACAGTAAAGCTTGAAAAATAAACGAATCTCCATATACTTTACATACACCCTATAGAATTCCCCTCTTATTTCTACTCATTCCGTTTAATAATTCATTATATTTTCTTCCTCCTGTTCCTCGCCTCACCCCCGACCCCTCTCCTTTGGAGGAGAGGGGAGTAATAGGAATTCTTAATGAATTATTTAGCGAATTTAGTATATCTTTATCCATTCACGCCCCTATTCATGATGTCCGCTCTCATAAATTCACTCAATACCTACACGCAAACACCACTGGCAAATAAGATGTTCAAATGGATGCACCCCGTCATGATATACGGAAGTTTTTTGCTTCCCTTTGCCTTTCTTGCGACGGGAGAATACAAAGATTTTGGCTCTCTTGCATGGGCAGCACTCATCGTCATCATGGTGATACGACCTCTTGTAGATCTCTTCCCAAAAATCATCCTCTTCAAAAAAGTTCTCGCGATGCGACGGGGAATAGGGATAGTTTCCGGCATGGCAGCGCTCACTCATGGGATTGGGTTTTTCTACCTCTATCCATCAGAGATTGGGGCAAACTATCTCTGGTCACCAAATCAGTTTTTCCTGTATGGAATCATCGGTCTCGTTTTCTCTACACTCCTCCTCATAACTTCCAACAACATCTCCGTACGTTTCCTTGGGAAGAAATGGAAATGGCTTCAGAGAGGTGTTTATGGGATGTTTTATCTCGTGTGCGTCCACATCGCTCTGATTGGAGGACGGTATGGTATTGATTATACTCCGATCGTTCTAGGGATAGCCGTATTCGTCCTACGAGTATTTGCCTGGAATAAAAAACGGAGTGCAAAGTAGCATCTATCCTTGATGTTTTCTCAAGTAAAAAAAGAAACTTATCAAGAGAATGACCATCAGTACGACAAAAGTTTTAAGAGAAAACCTGAAAATTCTTTTTTTGACTTCGCCTCACTGCCTAAAAACAAAAGCTTTAGGCCCAGGGATGGAAATAATACAAGTCAACTTGCTAGAATTTGACTTTGTAGCGGAAAAATATAGACTGTCATTACTTATCATTAACAGGTAATGACTATGTTTTCAAGACAAATTACTGACAACGGGCAGGCAAAAAATGCGACCGTGAAGCTATCGGCATCGGAACGCGACCGTATTAAATCCATCGCAACATGGCGAAATCGTACGCCTCATTTCATCATGAAAGAGGCTATTCAAACATATCTCAAGAGTGCAGAAATCGAACAAAACTTCATTACTGCTGGTGAAGAATCTTGGAACGATTTTGAAAAAACAGGTCTTCATATCACGCTTGATGAGGCTCGTGGATGGGCGAATGAGCTCAAAATACATCCTAAAGCAACCATTCCAGCATGCCACAAGTAGCACTCTCCAGGAAAGCACAAAGCGATTTACAGAGACTGTATAACTTTCTCGTTCCATTTGATACAGACACGGCAAGTCAGGCAATCGACACGATTTTGGATGCCTTTGAAAATCTCCATATGCCAGCAATCGGTTCTCCGATTGCTGAAAAGGTTGGCATGAGAAAGCTGGTCATAGATTTCGGAGATTCTGGCTATACCGCACTCTATCGGTACAGTAAAAGAACGAATGTGATTCGTGTTCTTGCGATAAAGCATCAGAAAGAAGACGATTACAGATAAGGCGAACTTTTTCGCTCTTTTGAGTAAAATTCAAAGAGGGTTTCGTATAACGAAGTGAGCAAGGAGAACACCCTTCTCGTGATTTACTTCTTTGTCTTAAAATAGTACGCCTCCTACTCCGAGTGCTTTCTCAAGTAAAAAAAGAAACTTATCAAGAGAATGACCATCAGTACGACAATGGTAGTCACATCTTCAGATATGGCAAGCATTGCCTCCCACTGATCTCCGAAGATATACCCAAGTCCACCAAATATCACGATATAGAGCATCTCGCCAAGTACATCATAGAGCAGGAATTTCTTAAAGTCTGTCTTTGAGAGTCCAGCAAGGATATTCACCAGAGGTCCCAAGCTCGTTGCGAGAAATCGGCTGAAAAATATACTCGATACGGAATGTTCTGCAAAAAACGCTTCTATCGTACGAAATTTCGGAGAGAGAAAGATTTTTCTGAGACCGATATGCATAAAAACCTCTCGCCCATACCGGTACGATAGGAAGAATGCCAGAATGTCACCAAGACAACTTGCGGAAAATCAATAGAAAAAAAGAGCATACACACTCAGATACCCCTGTGCAACAAAGGCTCCCGTCGCAACCAGAAGTGCTGTTGCCGGCAATGGAAATCCAAAGGATGCAAACGCAATCACGAAAAAAAGGACGGTGTATTTATAAATGAGCAGATAGGAGAGGAAAAAACTCAGCATGAAAGGATATTTTATTTACGAGTACGTGAGTCAATAGAGGTTTTGGTCGCTGTTTTAATCTGTTGGAGAAAATCGGCAGTATCGAGTTTCTTGCTTTTTATATAACGTCCTATCGGGAGATTCGGATAATGCACATCATCGATTTTGAGTGCCTCTTTCAGATATTCAGGAGGCATATCAAACACAAAGTTGATATATTGGAATGTCATCCAGGTTTCTATGTGTTGAATATCTTGAGTCGACGGTTGGCGAGGTTCCTGATGATTGAGAAAGAAGTCCATGATAGGCTTGCGATCCTGAAATACCCCCGCTCTATGAGCCGAGAAAATATTACGGGCAAGAAACACGGAACATACCACCAGAAGGCCGATAAGCAGGGTCGTGAAGAGCAAGCCACCAGGGGTAATTTTCTTCGAAATGTCCTTGGACATGGGATGTGTAATTAGAGGATAACGAGGATATTATACAAAAAATGGAAAGTTATACAAAAATATCCCCAAGAAATATTATTTCTCGGGGATATTTCGCTTTTTGACAAAAGAGGTTGAATCCTATTGCAGGATATCGTTGATAATAGAGGAATCCACGCCGACATTGTTGATGGTGTCGATCTTCTGGTTCAGGAGATCCTTGAGAGCTGCGAGAACATTCTTGGATTTCTGGGAAGTTATCTTGGAAGTCAGAACATCGATTTTGCTATTCACCCCATTGAGCCAAGCAAGTTTCTCAGCATCGGTAGAGAACTTTGCAAGTTTCGCATCGACGAGTGGAGAGATATTCGATGGGAGGAGATTGTTAGATGCTGGTGTATTATTGGTTGATTTTTGGGAATTACTCATGTTGTTTGGCTTATTTCATTCACGAGCCTTTTCCTTTTGCATATCTCCTTGTCCATTCTTGAAGTACCCGAGCCCGATTCCGTATCCGGATGGACTATTTGCAGCCTTTGTCTGGATATCGGTTACGGTTGCGGCATCTGTCGATGTGATGACCGTTTGGAGCCCATTACTGAGCATCGTTCGGACAACAGAAGTACCAGATTTTGGGAGCTCTTTCTGATTTTGTCCTTTTGTGTAGATTTCCTGCAGACGCGCAAGAGTTCCCGAATCGGTTGTCGTTTCGGTAATCTGCACTCCATTTGAAATATTGGTTACCGTTCGTGTGATGTTTGCTTCAAAATTCGCCATGGCACCAGAATTTACATGCATACCTTTATCTTTATCTTTATTGTTGTCATTCCCTTCCCGATGCATTGGCGGCATAGAAGTAGTCATGGCTTGTTGGAAAGTATTCTGCTTATCGGTCGCTATATAGGGAAGAAGGTTGGTTACAAACTGATCTTGCAGAGCTTTCATCTGAGTTTGTCTCTCGGTCATTGTCGTTCCGGTCTGTGTATTCTGAAAAAGAGCTTTTATGGCATCTTGATGTGTTTGTACAAGAGTTTTTATTGTGGTTTTTTCTGCATCAGTCAGATCAGCTCTGAGATATTGAGTAAAAAATAGACCCCTTTCTTGTTCTTGCATCATAGGGTGACGAACCGAAGAAGATTCCATAGAAGGAGCTTTGCTATCATCAGCGAATACAAAAGCCGTAGTAGCAACTGTTGACAATCCTACAAGCGTAAGAGTTGTTTTTTTGAGATTATTCATAAGAAGAAAAATTAAGAAATGATAAAAATAATTGTTGTCTTTGTTTTGGAAGCTGCTCAGATGAGAAGAAAAATTAAGAAATAAAATACGAGCAACCTACGCGAATATAATAATAATCTATTGTTACGCCAATGTAAAGTTCGAAAAATATTTTCGAATCCCCCTCTCCTAGGATCACATAAATGTAATTTGTATTCCTGTGCTTTTTCTCTATAGTGTCTGGGTTTAATTTTTTCACATACTATCCATGACCATACTTGTTTCCGGGTCCGTGGCTTTCGATACTATTATCGGGGCAGTCGGAACCTTCAAGAGTCAAATTATTCCAGATGCACTCGATAGCTTCAATATGTCGCTTTTCGCGCCAACACTTCGCCGAGAATACGGAGGAACCGCTGGTAATATCGCCTACAATCTCGCACTTCTCGGGAAAGCTCCGGAAATAATCGCAACCGTTTGAGAGGATGCGTATGAATACATAGAACGACTCAAGCATCTTGGGATAGAAACCGAATCCATAAAAGTCATCCCAAAAACCTTCAGTCCGCAGGGGTATATCATCGGGGACGAGCTCAATCGCCAGATTACCGCATTTCATCCCGGAGCCATGAGTGTTTCCGGGGAATTGTCTCTCAGAAATACGGATTACAGATTCGCTATCATCGCTCCAGATTCCAGAGAAGGGATGCTCAATCGATTACAAGAATGCAGCAATCGCAAAATATTCTCGATTTTTGATCCCGGACAAGCGATGGGGATATTTTCCGGAGAGGAACTCGTAAAAATGGTCGTTCAAGCGGATCTGACGATCATGAACGAGTACGAGAATGAGGTATTCAAAGGGCTTACCGGGAAGATATTCACCGATATTACCAAATCGTACGGGAAAATCGGGATCGTAACTCTCGGAGAAAAAGGATCCCGCATAATCCTGGAAGAGACAGAAATAGATATCCCGACGATTTTTATCCATACACCAGTCGATGCGACCGGATGTGGCGATGCCTTCCGTGGTGGACTCCTCTACGGACTCTCCGAAGGTTGGGACATCGAGAAATCCTGCAAGCTCGGAAGTATCCTCGGAGGTATCAAGATCGAACATATCGGAGGACAGAACCATACATTTACCAAGGAGACTATCACAACAATAGGAGAACGGGAATTCGGAGAAAAATTTTTTGCATAAAAGCATTGTTTCCATACAATGCACACCTATTTTATAAATAACTTACAAATATATATGACCGACTACAAAGTTGCGGATATTTCCCTCGCTGCATGGGGACGAAAAGAGCTCGAAATCGCAGAAACCGAGATGCCGGGACTTATGGCGCTCCGAAAAGAATACGGAGACCTGAAACCGCTTAAATGAGCTCGAATCGCCGGTTCTCTTCACATGACCATCCAGACCGCCGCACTCATCGAGACCCTGAGGGTGCTCGGAGCGGATATCCGATGGGCTTCTTGCAATATATTCTCTACTCAGGATCATGCAGCGGCAGCTATCGCCGAAGCAGGAATCCCGGTATTTGCCTACAAGGGAGAATCCCTCGAAGAATACTGGGAATACACTCACCGGATCCTTGACTGGTCAGACGGAGGAACTCCGAATATGATCCTCGACGACGGAGGAGATGCGACACTTCTCGTGATCCTCGGTTCTGAGGCGGAACAGGATATAAAAGTGCTTGCAAATCCGAACTGTGAGGAAGAACGTGTACTTTTCGCGAGTATCAAGAAGACTCTCGCAACCAGACCGAATTTCTACTCCAATATCCGAAAAAATATCCGTGGAGTTTCCGAGGAAACCACGACCGGAGTACATCGGCTCTATCAGATGTTCGAAGCGGGACGTCTCCCGTTTCCAGCTATCAATGTCAATGACTCGGTAACGAAATCCAAGTTCGACAACCTCTACGGATGCCGAGAATCCATCATCGACGGTATCAAACGGGCGACCGATGTAATGATCGCCGGAAAGATCGCGGTCGTGTGCGGATACGGGGACGTCGGGAAAGGATGTGCTTCCGCATTCCGCGGAATGGGAGCAACCGTCTGGGTAACGGAGATCGACCCGATCTGCGCACTTCAAGCAAGCATGGAAGGATACCGTGTCATCACGATGGATTATGCCTGCGATAAAGGAGATATCTTCGTAACCGCGACCGGAAACAAGGATATCATCACTCACGACCACATGATCAAGATGCGACATGAATCGATCGTCTGCAATATCGGGCACTTCGATAGTGAAATCGATGTCGAGAGCATGCGGAAATACCCATGGGACAACATAAAACCTCAGGTCGATCATATCACTCTCCCAAGCGGAAACAAGATCCTCATGCTTGCGGAAGGACGTCTCGTGAATCTCGGATGTGCGACCGGTCACCCATCGTTCGTCATGTCCAACTCCTTCACGAACCAAACTCTTGCTCAGATGGAGCTCTTCAATAACCCTACAGCCTACCCGGTCGGAGTCTACCGACTTCCAAAACACCTCGATGAAAAAGTAGCCCGTCTTCATCTCGGACGCATCGGAGTAGACCTCACGGTTCTGACTCCCGAGCAGGCAAGCTACATCGGAGTCAGTAAGGCCGGACCATTCAAACCGGAACATTACCGATATTAAGATATGCTCGAACTCATCTGTCGTACCTGACGGATGAGTTTATTTTTTTAAAAGTCTCATGGTTCCTATCTCCGAACCACTTCCAATCAGTACGTCACCAAACTGAGACTAAAAAACCTTACAAAATGTAATTCAAATAATAAATTATCCATTATATCAAATAATATGACCATCCTTGCTATAACTTCTATGTATGCAAATCCGCTCCATCCCGGACATATCGAATGTCTGGAACTTTCGAAATCCGAAACCTGAGCCAATGAACTCTGGGTCATCATCAACAATGATCGTCAGGCGGAGATGAAGCGGGGAACAAAAAGCTTTCAAAACGAACAATTCCGAATGAAAATCGTTGAATCTCTTAAGCCTGTCGACCGGGTTTTTCTCTCGATCGATGAAGATAGTAGCGTCTGTGCAAGCCTCAAGCATCTCATCCATGAAGCGAAAACAAGTGGGGGATACGAAAAAATCATATTTACCAAAGGGGGAGACCGATTCGCGACCGAGATCCCGGAAGCGATTCTTCTCCGATCCGAATGAGTGGACATCGTCGACGGACTCGGAGCAAAGACCCATAGCTCCAGCGATTTTGTCACCAAGACAAAAGACAGAGCGGATGAACAAGAGCTCGAATCCAAACTTGCCGAACTTCCGGAAATTCTCACCGAAGGAAGGTATCTCGAAATCGGGAATCGTCCGTGGGGAGTCTATTATGTCATGGAGGATAGTCCGCTCTATAAGGTCAAGAAGATTATCGTCAATCCGGGATGCCGACTTTCCCTTCAGTCCCACGAAAAGCGAAGCGAACATTGGACGGTGGTGTCCTGAATCGCAACCGTAGATATCCGACATCCTGAATTCAAATCGGTTGAACAAGTTCGTATTCTGAGGCAAAATGAGGGATGTCATATCCCCGTCTCCTATCTCCACCGCCTTGTAAATACGGGAACCGAACCGCTCGTCATCGTAGAAGTACAGTGCGGAGAATATACGGGAGAAGATGATATCGTGCGGTACGATGACGAGTATGGGAGAGTAAAATAGTTTTTGAAAATCCTCTTATTTCGATATACTCTCTCTCATTAGTTGACTTAAAAAAACCTATGAAAAAAGCCATTATAACTGGAATTACCGGACAGGACGGTGCCTATCTTGCAGAGCTCCTTCTCTCGAAAGGATATGAGGTACACGGCATCAAGCGAAGGTCTTCGCTCTTCAATACCGAACGTATCGATCATCTCTATCAGGATCCTCACAATCCGGACAAACGCTTTTTTCTCCACTATGGCGACCTTACCGACAGTGCCAACCTCATAAAACTCGTGGGCGACATACGACCCGATGAGATCTATAATCTCGCGGCGCAGTCACATGTGCATGTGAGTTTCGAGATGCCAGAATACACGGCAAATGCCGATGGGATCGGAACTCTTCGCCTCCTCGAAGCCATACGGATCGCTGGCCTCGAAAAGACGACGAAGTTTTATCAAGCATCCACTTCCGAGCTCTTCGGTGGGCTCGACTATAACCGACCGATCGCAGGATATGACGAAAATTCCCCCATGCACCCGCGAAGTCCATACGGATGTGCGAAACTCTATGCCATGTGGATCACCAGAAACTACAAAGAGAGCTATGGCATGTTTGCCTGCAATGGGATACTTTTCAATCACGAGTCCCCTCTCCGAGGAGAGACCTTCGTGACGAGGAAGATCACCATGGCAGTTGCCAAAATCAGCCTCGGGCTCCAGGACATGCTCTATCTCGGGAATCTCGATGCCAAGCGTGACTGGGGGCACGCCAAAGACTATGTCGAAGCCATGTGGCGTATGCTCCAGCAAGACACGCCCGATGATTTCGTCATCGCAACCGGAGAATCCAATACGGTGCGAGACTTTGTAAACTGGAGTTTCGAAGAAGTCGGAATACGCTTGGAATGGCGGGGTACATGAATAGACGAAAAAGGATACGATCAAAAAACAGGAAAATGTCTCGTCGCAATCGACGCGAAATACTTCCGCCCTGCCGAAGTAGAATTCCTCCTTGGAAATAGCACCAAGGCACGAACCGTACTTGGATGGGAGCCTCGTTATACCGTGCGGGACATGTGCCGAGAGATGGTCGCAAACGATGGAGCACGATTCAAGAAACAGGAGATACTCAAAAAGCACGGGTATGAGATTTTACATCAGTATGAATAATTCCATCTATGGATAAAAATTCCAAAATCTATATAGCCGGACACCGATGACTCGTCGGTTCTGCGATAAGGAGAGCACTCACAGAGGAGGGATACACAAACATTCTCACCCGCACTCATGATGAGCTCGACCTTACCAATCAGATGTTCGTTCATGATTTCTTCGAATCCGAAAAACCAGAATACGTCTTTTTGGCTGCGGCAAAAGTCGGTGGCATACTCGCAAATCGTGACTATCCAGCAGATTTTATCTACCAAAATCTTCAGATACAGAATAACATCATCCACCAGAGCTATCTCTCCGGAGTTACCAAGCTCCTCTTTCTCGGGTCAAGCTGCATCTACCCAAAACTCGCCCCTCAGCCCATGAGGGAAGAGCATCTTCTCACTGGTCCGCTCGAATCGTCCAATGAACCGTATGCAATTGCCAAAATAGCCGGGATCAAAATGTGTCAGAGCTATAACAGACAATATGGAACGAACTTTATCGCCTGTATGCCGACCAATCTCTATGGTCCGTATGATAACTTCGAGCTCACAAGCTCCCACGTCCTTCCCGCAATGATCCGAAAATTTCATGAAGCAAAAGTAAGTAATTCGCCGTCCGTGACTCTCTGGGGAGATGGCTCTCCTCTGCGCGAATTTCTCTATGTCGAAGACATGGCAGATGCCTGTATTCATCTCATGAATACCTTCAATCCGACCAAGGAGCAAAACGAGTGTGGTGACATATTCATGAATATCGGTACTGGAAAAGATGTCACTATTAGAGAGCTTGCACTCACCGTACAGAGTACTGTCGGATACACCTGAGAAATCATCTGGGACACGAGCAAGCCCAATGGAACACCACGAAAACTCCTCGATGTCAGCGCATTAAAAGAAAGTGGATGGGAATATAGCGTAGAGCTCGAGGAAGGAGTAGAGAGAAGCTATACATGGTATTTAGGGAATATACAATAATTCTACTGATTCGGGAGTTATAATCTATTTTATTAAAGAATAACTGAATGAAAATTTCCATTGGATTCTCATGACCAGCCGGAAGCGGTATTAACACTTGTGGAACAGTTCTCTGAAATATCCTTGCTGACTATGGATATTTTGTCTATGGAGACAAGCAGTATTCCTCCCTCATCAAAGGGGGGAATAATCTTTTCGTACTCTATATTTCGGATACTCACCATTTTATCAGTCGAAAAATAGATCATTATATATATTTTGATGCCTTTTCCATGGAGAAAAATAGCTCCATATATGAAATCGACACTCAATATTTCATTGAAAAAAAATCACATAAAAATCAAAATACATTCGCCATTGGACTTGCTGCAAAAATACTATGAATAAACAAAGAGGTAATAGAAGAAGCTTTTCTAGAAAGGCTTCCAAAAGCAGTACAAGGAGAAAACAAAACCTCTTTATCAGAATGATTTGACTATTTAATTGCATCAATTTTCAATCTAAAACCTTTGTCGAAAAAGAATAAATTCTATTTTGGAAATGAAGTCGTGAGTTATGGAGCCATCGAGTCCTGACTCGAGTTCTATAGTGCCTATCCGATGACTCCGGCAAGTTCGCTCATCGACGTCATATCGGAAGATCCTCGGGTGACATTTTTTCAGTGAGAGGACGAAATAGCAGTTTCCATGTCTATGCTTGGTGCGAAATTCGCAGGAAAACGGTCCATGTGCGGAACCTCCGGAGGAGGATTCGCTCTCATGTCTGAGAGCATTAGTTTCTCGAATCAGGCGGAACTTGGAGGAGTGTACGTGCTGTCCCAGCGAGCCGGACCATCGACCGGAACTCCAACTTTCACAGGACAATGAGATCTCAATTATGCACTCAATGCGAGTTTCGGTGATACTTTCCCTATCGTGCTCGCACCATACACATTCGAAAACGGATACAATCTCATAGGGAAAGCGCTCAACTGGAGCGATATCTACCAACATCCGGTCATCTTCCTCGTGGACAAATCGTTTTCCGAAGGATACATGTCCGTGGATACAACCAGTCTCCAAGCGGAAAGCATCCGGAAATGAAAAATCGAAAACAATCCTGCATCCGATTTCGCAAGATACGCGGAACAAACGGACGGAATCAGTCCGTACAGTGTTCCTGGGACTCCGAACGGAGAATTCATCGCCACTTCCTACGAGCACGATATCTACGGGAAAGAAACCGAGGACAATGAAACCAAGATGCAAATGGAAGCGAAACGGTTCCGAAAGTTGGAAACATTCGTACAGGATGAATTCATTGAGGGATTTTCCTGATACGATATCATAAATCCTGATGCGAATAAGTTCTTCATCACCTACGGGATCAATTTCTACGCTCTCCAAGGATTCATCCACGAGCATCCCGATGACAACTGGGGGATTATCGTCCTCAAAGTCATTCAACCGCTCGATCTCCGA
>JAQTWO010000076.1 GCA_028689245.1 Candidatus Altimarinota bacterium
CCGCTCATGGAATGAGGAGAACGAGAGTTCGAAGAGCGCGCCAGATTCATGTTTCTGGAGCGTATAGCAGGTACCAAGAAACGTATTTTACAACTTATCCAACCAACATTATGTTCCATCAAATCATAAACAGCTCATACAGATGAGTTCCGGGAATAACCGTTATCGACTCCTGAAAGCCCGGAAAAAATATCGCTATATTCGCCATTACACATGGAAATGAACCAATCGGACTTGGGGTTTTCGATGTTCTCTGCAACCAATATGAGATTCGAAATAGGCTCAAAACCGGGAAAATCTATCTTGTCGCCGTAAACATCGAAGCATACGGGAAATATATTCAGGAAGATGATCCGAATAAAAATAGATTTATTCATGATAATATGAACCGTATTTCAAACAAACCCCACAAAGAGGGAAGTTCCGAATTTAGGCGATTCAGAGAGCTCGTCCCGATTCTGGATGAGATAGATATCGCGATAGACCTCCATAGCGTCCCTATTGGCGATGATATTATTGGTATCGTGGACAGAAAATATCTGGGCCAATCTCTCGGCTTTTTGGATGCAGAAACCGTACTGGTCGACGATATAGGAAATACCGGAGCGCTCACTGGATATCTCCTGAGACAAGGAAAAGAAGCCTACGGACTTGAGTGCGGAAACCACACGGATTCCCGGGCCTTTGAGACTGGGGTACGGAATGTGTTGAATCTGCTTGTTTCTCAAGGAGTTATCGATGGAGAGGTAATACGAACTCATGCCGCTCCTCAGGTATTCGAATTTGCAGAGGAGATATTCCCAGAAACCGATGATTTTATGTTCATAAAAGACTATTCCGGATTCTCTCTGGTCCCCGAAGGTGAAATATTTGCTCTCGATGGTGGTAGGGGAATCAAAAATACACTCTGATATGATGCATTTCTCTGAATCCCCATGAAGGGTGCAAAGAAATGAGATGGTGCTGGGTTTCTTTTTCGGAGAATTTAAGAAAAACAGATTATTCTTTAATTTTAAAAACCATATGAACACACAAAAACCCCATATCATCGATGGAATCAATGAACTGAAGCAGATTTCCGAATGAAAAACCATGACCTGCCTCACAGGTATGCGTCCGACCGGCAAGCTCCATCTTGGGCACTATGTCGGAGCTCTGAAGAACTGGATAGAGATGGAGAAGATTCCGAATATACGAAACTACTTTCTCATCGCGGACTATCAGGCACTCGGGGATTATCTCGACGACCCGGAAAAGATCCGGCAATCTGTCAAGGATATCGTCATCGATTGGCTCTCGGTCGGGCTCGATCCGAAGAAATCCTGCTTCATCGTACAGAGTTATGTTCCGGAATTCGCGGAACTTGCGTTCTATTTGAATATGTTCGCAACGTATAGCGAAGTCATGAGAAATCCGACTTTGAAAGATGAGATTGCCAAGATCGAGAAGCGAGAGTCGAATAATGGCATCAGTATCGGATTTATAAACTATCCCGTGAGCCAGGTGGCGGATATCCTCCTGCCTCGGGGCGAGATCGTGCCTGTATGAGAAGATCAGATTCCCCATATCGAGCTTGCGAGAAAGATTATCGACCGGGTCAACAAAAAGACCGGAACCGATTTTCCGCTCCCAAAAGCTCTCTTATCAGATATTCCTCGGCTTACTGGAATTGATGGAAAAGAGAAGATGAGTAAGAGCCTCTGAAATGCTATTATGATTTCCGATTCCCTCCCAGAGATACGGAAGAAGGTCCAGAAAATGTATACGGACCCGAACAAGACATCTGTTGAATCAGAGTGAAATGTTGAAAATCACGTCGTATTTATGTATCTCGATATCTTCTATGAGGATAAAGAATATATCCGGAATTTAAAGAAACGATATACCGAAGGATGACCCGATTCCATCGGTGATGGGGAATTGAAGCAAATTCTCGTCGCCACCCTAGATGCATTCATATCGCCCATCCGCGAGAAACGGACTTATTACGAGGCGCATCTGGAGATTATCAAAGAAGTCATTGATTCGTGAGCTACGAGGTTCCGTACGGAAGCAAAAGAGCTTCTTTTGGAACTTCGAGCAAAGATGAAGATAGCGGATTATGGGGCATAAATAAGGATATATTGGATAAAAATCCCTGAACTTACGGAAAGTTCGGGGATTTTTTATGGTGTCAAATACAGGAGCTAATTCAGGAGTATATTTACTGCCTTTTTCAGATACTCATCTCGTACTATTACTCCGAGTTCATGGTATGTCGAGATAACTTGGATGATATTGATATCATGAAATGCAAGTTTTTTGGTGACGCTATAAAAGAGTCATTTTTGATAAATTTCCTCATCGCGAAGCTGTAGGGAGCAAAGAGAAAGTTTCTCCAGTGTAAGAATTCTGAGATTCATAGGTACTAATTCTTCTATGACGGAAGAAAAACTCTGATCATAAAAGATGTCTATTTCCCGACTTCCTTCGGTGATAGCCATATAGCTATTGAGCTCCTTTCATCTTAAAGAATGGAGTTTGCAGATGATTTCTTGTGTGTTTGGAGACTTTAGAATACTCATCAAGTTTAATCCCGACATTGTGTTTATCTGACCATGACTATAATGGATATCGTATGGGGAAAGAGTTTCTGGATGATTCATTCGCGAGAGTGCCATTTTTATAGCATGGATCGATACTTCTTTTTGTGCTTCCTTTTCTACTTGCGGTCGAATATATTCAGAAAAACCAGTCAGATTCAGATATCCATGATGAAGTGCCTCTTCCAGAAATGGTTGGCTTATCACTATGTCGTTAATTACATCGGATATTTTTCTCATCTTTGTTCTATTTATAACAAATATAAACTATTTTAGCACATAATAGTGAGTTTCGTGATTTTTGCAAGGAAAAGAGTATATAGGGAATGTATACTTTATATTACTCAATATTGCTTATATGTATCCATATTCTCTCCAAGAAAACAGCTTTCCGATATTTCCTATTTTCTGATACCAATCAAGAGGAACGCCTTTGACTTTAGATTATTCTGTTCCCGAATTCCAGAATATTGATCCTCGAAATATGGAAAATATGAACCGTTATAATCAAGAATTATTGATGAATAATAATGCTTCCTGGTCACTCGGAGGATATCTTGAAGATCGCTCCCATATTCTTAATGGTACTCATATCCAGAAAGAATGAAGAATATATCATCTCGGCATCGATATCTTATTTCCTGCTGGAACGAGCCTCTATAATCCACTTGATGGAGCAATATATGAGCGATGATATGAGTCAGGGGATGGGAATTATGGAGGATATATTATTATGAGATATTCTGTTAGTGGATCAGAATTCTATGGTCTTTATGGACATCTTTCTGTAGATTCTATTACAGGTAGAGATTTTATAAAAAAATGAGAGAAATTCGCGGAACTTTGAGAAGCATCTGAGAATGGAAACTGGTTTCCACATCTCCACTTGCAGGTATTTACCGGGAAAGATTTGGATATATGGAAGAGTAAAGGATATTGTAAATGAGAAGATATTGCACGTATGAAGTATTTTTGCCCAGATCCGAGTTTTTTACTTCGTTATTAAGTTTTGTATGATAGCAACTTTTCAGAAAACAATTTGAATTATCGCAGCTTATAAGAAAGAATCGATTGATCAAATTAATCGCTTGGCATTTGAATATGTTGAAGCAGTGGAAGATTCCTGAGGAATCCCCTATATTATCCCTTGTAATGTGAAGAATATCGATTCGTATATAGAAAATATCGATGCTTTCATTTTTCCTGGATGAATCGATATCGACCCATCTCTTTATTGAGAAGAACTTAACGGTTCGACCGGCATTGTGACAAAGAATGATGAATTTCTCCTGAATTTTATGAAAAAGATTATTGAATCTTGAAAACCAATACTCGGTATATGCAAGGGAATGCAACTTATGAATATTTATTTCTGAGGAAAACTTATCCAGCATCTCCCAAATGCAGATTTTCATGATCAATACGAAAGACAATTCGAATCCGTGGATACCGCGATAGTGGTGGAAGATTCTTTTCTTCATAGTGTATTTTCCACCAGAGAGCTTCCCATTAATTCTCTTCATCATCAGGCGGTTTCTGCTCTTGGTAAGAATCTAAAGATTGTTGCTACAAGTGAGTTTGATGGAACTATTGAGGGTATTGAACACATGAAACTCCCACTCTATGGTGTTCAATGGCATCCGGAATGTCTCAAAGAACAAACGAAACTTTTTGAATGGTTTGTAAATTTATAATCTTTAACGCTTAAGTATTATGACCATCGATAATGTCAATTCTCCTGAAAATACCGTAGGAAATCAGGAAGAAAACACTGCAATAAATAATATTCGCTCAAATGTTTCCGGGCATATAGAAAATACCGTATACAAAAATCTCTCAAATTCTTCCATTCTTATTAAACAGATGGGCGAACCGTATTTTTTTGATTACACGGATCCAATATTCTCTGAACTCCCCATACGAGATATCGCTTTCATGCAGAATTGGAATGAAAAAACTTTGCGTGAAAATAATAAACAATGGGGTATCGCTTGATATCTCGAAGATCGATCCCTGAGACTTCGATGAACACATCTTCTGGAAGAATGAAGAGTATATCATCTTGGTATCGACATTATTGCTCCAACATGAACAAATATCTTTTCGCCACTTGCGTGAGAAGTTATAGAAAGTGCTGTTGAATTATGAAGTGCGGGTTATGGCGGATATGTGATTATTCGTTATGCTCTAGAGGATTCTATGTTTTATGTTCTCTATGGACATCTTAATCCTGATTCTCTTCATAATATATGATCAATAAACCCTGGAGAAGTAGTGTGAGAAATTGGTTCTCCAGATGTAAATGGATGATGGACTACACATCTTCATATGCAAGCGTTTACGTGAGTGGATTTTGAAGAATGGAAAATGAAAGGATATTGTTCCTTGAAAGATATGAAAAAAATACGCACTATTTGCCTGGACCCAAGTTTTTTACTTCGTTATTAATTTGTTTATGAATACCACCACATTTCATTCAGAAAAATCCTGAATAGACGCCCTGATTCTCTGATCCATTCATGGAAATGAGTTATCAGGATCTCTCGCCATAGAGAGATTTATAGAAAACATACGAACACAAGCAATACAAATTCTTTCAGGATCGGTTACATTAATTTCTCATTGTAATCCTGAAGCGATTAAGCAAAAGACACGATTTATAGAAGATAATCTCAATAGGTGTTTTTATGAGTGACAAGACATAGCTTCGTATGAGGGTGAATTGGCACGTCAAATTATGCCAGCATTTGAAGGGAAAAGTCACTTGCTCGACCTTCATTCAACTTCTGGTCCATCTATCCCGTTCTTATTTTCCGAAAGACGCAACTTTGAGATTGCAGAAAAACTTGGAGTACCGCACGTGGTTGTTGGATGGAATGACCTTGGAGCAACTTCCATTGCTTGAGATACTGAGAATTACATGAATAAAAAAGGTGGGTGGGGATTTACCTTTGAAGCAGGAAATCATGATAGTCCCGATGGAACAGAAAACGCCTACCAAGTGCTTTTGAATTTTTTTGCGAATCTTGGAATTATAGATACTTCTTATTTTCAGTCACTTCCCGGAGAAAAGACATTCATTGAAATGACGAGCGTTTACACTTGTAAGACGGGTGAATTCGAATTCAAACTGGAACAATTGGAAAATTTCTCTCCTCTAAAAGCTGGTACTTTGATAGGAATTGATGGAGATGAAGAAATACGAGCAGAGAGTGATTGTACTCTTGTGATGCCGAGTTTGAGGAAGATAAACAAAGGAGAAGACGCTTTTTTTATAGCAAAACTTATCAATTAACAATTCATTAACTTATGTCACTCAATACCACAAATTCTCCGATAGATATCGGACCAATGCAAGAAGAACGAATCAATAAGATTCGTGATCTAGAATCGCTCGGAATCGTCTGTTTTCCTGAGAGATTCGAGAGAAACTCGGACAATCAAGCGATTCAAGATGCTGATAATCTCCCTCAGATGGATGTTTCTGCACTGCTTGCAGAACGAGAATCACATGAAGTCGTCTCTTTGGCCGGTCGACTTATGGGTTACCGCACTCATGGGAAAATAGCCTTCGGAGACCTTCAGGATCGCTCAGGAAGAGTCCAGCTCGCTTTCGCTGAAAATGCTTTCACGATCGAAACAGGGGGATGAGAACAGAAAATGGAATTCACATCCGATTCTGAAAACATCTCCTCGTTCGCTTTTGTGAAAAAGTACATTGATCTCGGTGATATCGTCGGTATCCGAGGAATCCCGTTCGTCACGAAAAGAGGGGAAAAGAGTGTTCTCGTGACCGAATTCCAACTTCTGACTAAAACCGTTTCTCCTCTTCCTGATAAACATGAAGGACTCAAGGATGTGGAGACGAGGTATCGAAAACGATATCTTGATATGCTTAATCCAGA
>JAQTWO010000077.1 GCA_028689245.1 Candidatus Altimarinota bacterium
AATGCAGACAGAACCAAGATGGAGCTTATGAACTTTCTTGAAGACGGAAGTACGCTTCTGTCTTTGAATGCATTCGTTCCGAATGCTTCTGCAGATATCTGATCCGATTACTCCAAGAGATATCCGACTGTCCAGGGAGATACCCTTGGGATACTTCTTGCTTCGGGAACACTTCAACCGATACAGGAGAGTGGGACAGGAGTGGATGTGGTGAAGACAAATAGTGGGTATGTGGCAGTGTTCGGGAAAGGGGATAGTATGAGTGGAAGCGGAAATACACTCTTTACCACTCTCTACAACAGGAGAGATGATTTATTGAATATCAAGACTCTGGCGAGTCTTGATTCGAGTCTTGTCGGATATTGGGATATGGAGACGATGAGTGGAACGAAATTGAGAGATTGGAGTAGATATGGGAATGATGGGACATTAAATGGAACAACTTCTGTACAGGGAAAATACGGATATTCGAGAAGTTTTGATGGGGTGAGCGATTTTTTAAATCTCGGTATTATATCCATTTGGAATCCTGATGTATGACAAAGCAGCATCTCACTCGATTTTATGACACCAGATTCTCTTTCTGGTGGCGATAGAGCTGTATTTTCCGATACGTGCTGACCGGAGCTTGGTATCTGGATTGGGGCTGATGGACGAGCTTTTGGAATCGCCACCAATAGAGTGAACTCCATGAGCGTAATAAAACCGAATACATGGTATCAGGGCACGCTCGTTTTTGACATGAAAAATCTATCCGTTCGATTTTATCTTGACGGAGTACTTCAGTGAATCACCCCCATGATCATAGGGAATGGGTTACGGGATATTCCCTATAATCTCGGACGAGATCCTGGTAATGGAGGTGCTGGATGTACTGCCGGCTCATATTTCAAGGGTTCGATTGATGAAGTTCGCATATATAACCGAGCCCTTTCCGAATCAGAAGTTCAGACTTTGTATAGCACAACAAGATAAACCAATCCGGAGTGATGAAAACAAGACATGAATTTCATCTCGGTTTGCCATCTGTATATCGGTCAACAAACATTTGGTTGACAACCCTTGTTTTCTGTATATAAACGAATCATAATCAAAACGTACATATCCTCTCTATTTTCTCATTTTGTCTGTATGATGCAACGTGTTATTTCGATTCTCGTACTGGTCTCTCTCGGGATACAGTCTTTTGTATCGCCGACGATACTCTATGCAACTTGGTCGGATGGGAGTACTCAAACATGAGATATGAAGAAAGCAGATTATCTTGCCCGCAAAACTCTTATCGGACCAACATCTGCTATTGTTGACCAATTGGATTTCGCATGAAATGTTAATGCTGCGGTCAATATACTCTTTCCCGATGCAATCGGTCCCGATAGAACCTTGTACAATGCAGAAGTTACGGCACTTACTTCCAGTGGATTCGATTTCGGAAATGAAGGAAATATGCGTAAGCTCTATCAGCTCCGTTATTATCGCGATCCCTACGAAGCCAAAGTGAAACTTTTCTCTCTCTTTGAAGACATATTCTCCGTCAATCAATCGAATACCATAAGTTATCTCGATATAAAAAACCAGCAAGATCTCCTCTACGACAATACTCTTGGGAACTACAAAACACTCGTAAAGAGAATACTTTTCAACAACGGACAACCAGGTGATTATGCGGAAGGAAAATTTCTCGATCTGCTCGATGGTACCAACAAGAACTCACCCAATGAAAACTATGCTCGGGAACTCTTGCAGCTCTTTCTCATGGGAGAATACAAACCCTGAGAATCGAAAGAGCTTGGAAGTGTACGTAACTATGAGGAAACCGACGTGGCAGCTCTTGCGAAGATTCTGACTGGTCTCAAATCTGATCCGACCACCCACGCAGTAAGCTACGATCCAACAAAACACAATACTTCCACCTGAATATTATTTCTTTCATGAACCCTGAACTCGAATCCTTTTTCTTCTTTCTACGACAGTGCATCGGGAACTCTCGATCTCGGAGCCATGCAGACTCCTCTTGCCGGGAATAATGGACTCACCGACAATGCTATCGATTATATATTTGCCCAGAGATCGGAAGCGATTTCCCTTTTTCTCGCAGACCGGCTTTTTCGATTCTATATTCATGGCAAACCCACCAGAAACGAACTCGATACGATAGCAGCAACTATTCGATCCAATGACTTTGAGATTCTTCCGAGTGTCAAAACCCTTCTTGCAAGCGACATGATGTATTCAGATACTGCCATGAACAGCGTATCTTATAAGAATCCTTTGGAACTTGCTATCGGAACGCTGAAAATTCTCCATCAATATGATCATCTCACTCTTGACCCACGAATCTATGACACGGAACTCCTCAATATGCTCAACTGGAGACCGTATTTTCCCGGAAGTGTCTTCGGACGGGAAGGGTTCGATGATAATGCCAAATGGTTTACTGCCTACACCGAGAACCAGTGGATCAGTTTCGCGACGAAGCTCGCAAGTACTACGAGTAGTGGAAGTTATTTATTGGACAATATATTTCAAAGACGACAATGGATACTCCTCTGAGAAGACAACGTTGTCACTTCGCCGACAAATGGCTATTCCTGATGAGTTATATCCATCATAGGAACAGGAACCATTACATTATCACCCGATACTCCAACTGCTTCCTGAACATCTTTCACATACAGTGGGGGAAATGTTGTTTTCCCAAATTTTTCTGTAGAAATTGGTTCTGGAATTGTTTCTATAGATAAAGGAAGTTGGTGACATTCCTATTCTGGATCCTCCCCACTATTGATTATTTCATCAGGATCAATAACCTATTCTGGCGTTACATATACTGCTTTCAGTTGATCATTCCCTACTGTATCCACCGATTTGATTGAACGCAATATGAATGTGGATGAGATTTCATGGAATATTGCAACCCGACTTTTTGGTTATCGTGAATTTTCAGAAACTATCAAGGATAAAATTCGCAACTATGTTACAACCAGCAGTACTGGAGCCAGGATGTTTTTCGATCCATTCACCCCTCTTTGAGAAACCAAAATCCGTGGAATCATCGCACTAGCACTGGCTTCTCCAGAGTTCATCCTCCAGACAGGAGATACGGCAACTCCTGTAACCGAAAATACCACCCCATCCCCTATCGATTCCACGAATAATAAGCTCATATTTATAGAACTTTCAGGAGGATACGATTGGCTCCATGGAATCATCCAAAAAGATCAGTATGCGACCTATCAGAATCTCAGAACCAATAGCTCCGGAACCATCGCCATAGCACCCGAGAATCTCACGGATCTTGGAAATTTTTATATGAACAATGCTATCGCCTACTCGGGAGCAAATGGACCAGCTCTCAAGTCCCTCTATGATTCGAATAATCTCCGGATATTCAACCGTGTCGGAACTATTAAACATTCGCGAGATCATGATGCTGCTGCAAAGCAGAGCACATCGTACGGCAATACCACCGCTTACACAGACGACGGGGTTCTCGGTCATATTATCAATGCGGAAACCGATGGGAGCAATGTTATCGCCCTCACGGGGAAACGTCCAAACATTTTTCGAAACGGAAACTATATCAATATCGGGCCTTCGGGTGCTCAGTTTACAAACTATGCACCCATTTCGATAACCGAAAAAACCAGTCAGCTCAATCTCTTCCGTGACGTGTTCGCGACACGGAGCTATCCTGGTACCACCGATAATATATTCAAGAATGCGATAAAAATCGATGAAGTGGCAACCACTTCTGTTGGAAATGGCGGACCAAACGGATCTTGATGGGGAAATAAGAACAATTTCACATTCCTTAAATCTCTTCTCTCATCCAATGTCGGAAAAGTATTTTTCGTACAGGGAGACGGTTGATATGACACTCATTCGAACCAGCTCGCACCAACCTCGAACTTCGATCCGAACAATGTACCACGCGATCTCAACTACAATATCGGACAGGTCATGGCAAATACCACCGCGTTCTTTAATTCCGTCAAAGATACGCAGAATATCACCATCGTCGTCTACTCCGAGTTCGGACGAACGCTCCGTGTCAATGGCGACCTCGGAACCGACCATGGAGAAGGAGGCGGGATGTTCATCATCTCCAACAATCCTGCTCTCCAGTCGAATCTTCCACAGAAAATCTACGGAAACACCGATCTCCTCCATGAGAAATCCGATTGGCTCAGTGTCGGTATCGATTATCGAAGTGTGTACGGAAAGGTATTCAATGCACTCTATGGACTTTCAGACTCCAATTATTTCACGAGCAGAAGCCGTCTTGAGGAGAATGTAGATACAACCGCTCCGAAATTCACTCTCGCGAGAAACGAGTTCCGACCGGGATGGAGCAGTAGCAATGCCCGACTCACCATACCGTTCCGGATCGAGGATCCGAATTTCAACATGGATTACGGTTCCAACCTCGAAATCGAGTACGGAACAGGGTTTTCAAGTCTCAAAAGACTCAATCAATGGTCAGTAGACAACTCCGTCCGAAAGCCCGATGGAACCTACCTCTTCGATGCAGGGGTTTTGAATAAAAACACCCCCTACGTATACAGGATCCGTGCTGTCAACAACCAACTCCAACAAACGGTTCTGACGGGGAGTCTCAGTATCCCTGATATTCGCACAGCAAGCAGTACCGGGACGATGATTTCCACGACCACAAATACGATACTGTCCGCCCATAGCAATCGTGTTGTTTCTTGAATTTTTCCTCTTTCTGGAAATACCGCGATAACACTTGCCACGAACGGAACGGGAAATATTTCCATTATGACTTCATGAAATGGTATCAGTCTCAAAATGGGAACAGGAGTTACCCGTGTAGAGAGTCTGGATTCAGCTTCCGGTACCGTGATTTGGAACGGGGGATTTCTTCTCGGGGAAGCGGTGGAAAAAAGCTCCTTCCTCTCCCCCGCCTCCATGACCAATACCGGATTCGCTCTTTCCGGGATGAATATCGAGAAGCTCATAAAAGTCGGTGCCGACACGCTCGGGGTTCAGTTGAACCTCAACCAACCCGTTATCCTGAATGTGAGCGGCATGACGAGCACACTTCCCTATACCATCCTCCGAAGTGAGGATGGACTCATCTGGACTCCGATCGGAACCGGTTCGGCAAGTGCTGGAACCCTGAGCTTCCCGACCACAAGTTTCTCATACTTCGCCCTCGTATCCTCGGATAGTGTGGTCGTGACTCCCCCTCCTCTCGTAACCCCTCCAGTTAGCACTTCTCCTTCGAGCGGTGGTGGATGAGGTGGTGGTGGATGAAGCATTGCTCGGGATAATTGTCCTTCTTGAGATTACTCATCCAGTTATTATGACAGGCAGTGTGGATCAATTCCTACAAATGTATCATCCACCACAGTACGTACAACCATCACCCCTTCCATATCCGGAAAACTCTTTTCATGAAATGCTGTCATCGCTGAATATTCTTTCCCGGAAAACGAGCGAATTCCTCAGAAAGTAATGTCGGAGCTGAATTTTATCATGACCAAGATTACAAAAGTACTGGATGCAAAAGCAAAAGGAAACCCCTCTAAAAAGATTGCCTACTACAGGGCACTCGATGCCTATATGCTCAATCGATACAACAACAGCCCAAGCATAAAAGACAAGCGAATACTCGCCTACCTCCATACTCGGCTCGGAGTTGTAAGTAAGGGTTTTCTTGCACAACAAACCCCAGAAACAATCACGTATTCCGACACATCCGTTTCTCATGCTACTTCGATGCAATCCATTCATGCACAGGAAACGATGAATCCTGATACACCTACCTCGCCGGCATACGTGAAAAACTTTTCCGATCTCGGCATAGACTTTACGAATTCCGTATTCGATGCATACGAATTTAATCAAAACAAACGATTTCCGAGAACAATTACCCGCGTATTGGATATGTTCGTTCAAAATATCGTCATAAAAATGGATGAAAAGAAGCTCTCTTTCGAGAATCAAGCCGTTCTCTACGAACAGATACTTTCTATCCTCGACGAGAAACTCAAGAGCAATATCGAAATAAAAGAACGAAAAATTATACAATACATTCGCAACCATATATACATAAAGCAACAAGAAGAAAGAATAGGATTATAATTTCCGTGAATTATCAGGATTGCTCATCCGGTTTCATTTGTATTGGTTCCTACGCATTTGCTTTTTCGTCACTTATTGTTTTTTCCAAAACAAAATTTGCAATCCACCAGAAATCAGAGATAATGTAGGCATACTGTTATCTCTGATTTTTTTGCCCTGTATTCCTTTATCTCTTCACTCCCCTCTCATGCCCACACCAAACAACAAAAGTACAGATGTTGTCTTCCAACATCTGTACCACAAACCAAGCAAGAAC
>JAQTWO010000078.1 GCA_028689245.1 Candidatus Altimarinota bacterium
TTTATCAAACTCTGCCCCATAAACAGCAGCGGTACTTGCGATAACTCACGCAACAACCGCACTGGCAACTCATGGTTTAAATCATATGACATTCCTTGGATTGTCTGCGAATAATGGCTCAAATGACGCATTATTTTCAGAAAACCCTCAATGTTGTCATTCATTAAAGGAGTTGTTTTGCGGTGTCAGTCTCAATATATCTGAAACACGTCTTGAAGAACTGCACATTGTTTTGGCAACAGAATCAAATCATCGTTTCATAGATTCCACTCCTTTTTTCCTCGTATCAGAAAGAAAATTCATAAGAAAATACGATAAATATTAAGCCGTCTTGAAAAGCTTGCGTTTATAGAGAAGTCTTATGTGCACGCATAATTGGATATACAGGAACACACGGTAGTATCCAACTATTTATATGTAATATAAAATATTTGTCAATGTATTTTTCGACAATTACATAAAATACATCATGACTGATATTGAACGTCATTTCCTGAATATCTCGTTGCTTGAGAAATATTTCTAGGCAAGTTATGGAGGGGTTGGACTGTGCTGATTTTATATGTACTGAGGTGAGGTCCTTCGGAATCTCTATGCCTTATTTTGCAAGAGATTTAATACAGTACACCATTCTATCCTGCAATATGAGAATATCATCAGGAATGGATTCCACCACCTTGTCAACCGACTTTCGATCATACCCCATGGAGATGAGTGAATCGGCAATATCAATATCTTTCTTCATAGCAATATTCCCTCAGGACTTTCCCGTATTTACCTCGGTGATGTCATCGATGCTGACTTTATGCTTGAGTTCGACTATGATTTTCAATGCCATCTTTTTGCCTATACCCGGGAGGGACGAAAGAAATTTCTCATCTCATTCATCAATCGCTTTTACGAGAAGGTGCATACCAAGGGAAAGCATAGACAATGCCGTCTTCCCTCCGACCCCGCTTATTTTCAGAAGTTTACGAAATAAGGCTTTTTCTTCTCGGGTCTCAAATCCGAATAACGCCTCCGAAACATCGGTTATGTGGTGGTGGACAAAAAACTCAGCAACCTCGCCGATGGTGACATTTGCGAGCGTACGTACTGGTACGAGAATTTCGAGACCAAGACCGGTTCCTGTGATAACAAGATCAACCTTCCCTTCCTCGATGGTGAGGATGGTGCCAGAGAGGTGAGAAAACATGGTATATATTGAAAATTAGTAAAGTCATCAAGGTGATGAGTGTTTTTCTTTAAAGAATCACCAATCGTATAGTTCAGAATTTGGACGAGAGGACAAGAGTAGAATCCCCGTCAGAAATACAAGTTTTCGGATACCTGTTTACCACCATGCAATCAATATACGATATATCTTCGATATGTTCCTGAATTCGCTATCTATTTCCATGGCACTGTTTGAATTTCTTCCCACTTCCACATGGACATGGTTCATTTCGTCCAACATTCTTGTACTCAGCACCGAGTGCCGGCTTCGCATCGGCTTTAAATACTCGAACCCCTTCCTCCGTGCGTCCCGGAGCTCCGAATTTCTGTGCCATCGCATCGGAAAGGAGGTTGTTGATATTGAGATTTTTAAGTTCACTCTCGTCAGTTGCGAGAAGTGCCTGGAGCATATTCTCATCAACCTGGATCTGTTCGATCTGTTCGCGAGGAGAGGCGGTCAAAAGTCATTTCGTTATCTTGAATCCAATCTCCCCAAGAAGCGTCACGAACTTATCGAACGCACGTTCTTTGTACACAATCAATGGATTTTTCTGAGCATACCCTTCAAAAGCTACTTCTTCACGAAGATGTGCCATTGCATCGATATGTTGCATCCAAAGCTCATCAATGGACTGAAGCGTCAATCGTCGCTCAAAATCAGCGAAATCCTCGGTTTTTCCACTCACACGAATTGCCTCGATAGTCGCTACAAATTGATTTGCAACCGCTTCCTTGATAGCCTCTTTGTCTTCCCCATCGGTGATGTGTTCGATTCGAAGGATATCCTTCCCGGCAAATACATTTGTCTCAGCGATCAAGTGGTCGAAATCCCATTCATACTTGTCATCGGAATAGAGCACTCCATCCACGAAAGCTTCGGCTTGAATACGAACGGTCGAGATGATATCTTCATGGATATCGCCTTTTTCGAGAATCTTGTTACGTCGTCCATAGATGACGAGACGGTGCTGATTCAGGACATCATCATATTCGAGGATGTGTTTTCGGACATCGAAATTCCGACCTTCTACCTGCTTCTGGACTCCGTCGATACGTTTCGTGAGCATTCCCGACTCAAGGAGTGGCTCATGATCCGGAATAGATGCAAACATAGGTGCATTGAAGATAGAGAAGAGCTTATCTCCTCCGAATATCCGCATGATGTCGTCCTGCGGACTCACCATGAACTGGGAAAGCCCCGGATCACCCTGACGTCCGGAACGTCCTCGAAGCTGATTGTCAATACGACGGGTCTCATGTTTTTCCGTTCCGATAACTGCAAGTCCTCCGAGGCGGTAAACCTGTCCTTCGACGGTCACTTCTCCGGAAAGATTTCGAACCTCATCCGATACCTTGATATCGGTTCCTCGCCCTGCCATATTGGTCGCAATAGTGACCGCGCCGAACTGTCCGGCAGCTCCGACAATCTCCGCCTCGTTCGCATCCTGCTTAGCATTGAGGACTTTGTGTGGGATTCCTTCTTTTGTCAGGAGATCGCTCAGATATTCAGACTTCACAACAGAAACCGTTCCGATCAGAACTGGCTGACCTTTTTCATGAAATGCTTTGATGAGCTTCACAACATACGAGAATTTTCCGGTCTCATTCTTGAAGAGGAGATCAGATCGGTCATCTCGGATCATCGGACGATTCGTCGGAATCGGAAGAACTTCGAGTCGGTATATCTTGTAGAACTCTTCTTCCTCGGTCTTCGCAGTACCGGTCATCCCGGCGAGTTTGCGATAGAGACGGAAATAGTTCTGGAATGTGATGGATGCGAGGGTTCGTGATTCTTGTTGGATAGTCACGCTCTCCTTCGCTTCAATAGCCTGATGGAGTCCGTCAGAGTAGCGTCGTCCGGAAAGCACGCGCCCAGTGTGCTCATCGATAATGAGAATCTCGTCGTTTCGACTGAGATAATCCACGTCTTTCTTGTACACAGTTTCTGCTTTGAGCGCATTTTCTATGTGATGAAGGTCGTTGTAATGAGCAGAAACGTAGATATTCTCGATTCCGAGAATACGCTCGATCTCCACGATCCCCTCTTCCGTCAGACTCGCAGTCTTCATCTTCTCGTCGATTTTGTAGTGTTTCTCGTTTTCCAACTTCTTCGCAATAGCCGCAAACTTCATATATTTGCTCGTCGGTTCGCTGTCCGGAGCGGAAATGATGAGCGGAGTACGCGCTTCATCCACGAGAATGGAATCCACTTCGTCGATAATCGCGAAGAAGAGCGGTCCCATCGCGCGACGCTCCATGGTCGGAGACATATTGTCACGGAGATAGTCGAATCCGAGCTCGTTGTTGGTCGCGTACACGACATTACATCGGTACATGGCTTGTTTCTCTGCAGGCTGTTGGTTATGGACGATTACTCCGACGGTGAGTCCGAGAGATTTGTAAATGATTCCCATTTCTGAAGCGTCACGTTTCGCAAGGTAGTCATTGACGGTAACCACATGAACCGGAAGCCCAGCAAGCGCATTCAAATAGGCTGCAATCGTCGCAACGAGGGTTTTTCCTTCCCCAGTGCGCATCTCGGCAATGGAACCATCATGAAGCGCGAGAGCACCGACCAATTGAACGTCGTACGGAATCATATTCCACTCAACACTATGTCCTTCGGAAAGCCCGAAAGTCTGCCCGGAAATAAGTCTGCTGGCAATCCGATGGGTCGCGAACGCTTCGAATTTGATTTCGTCGAGAATCGCACGAATCTTTTTATAGTCTTCATCCACTCGATAATCGAGACCTTCGAATCGTGTCATGAAATCACGGGTTTTCGCCTGGACAAGCTCGATGGATGTGAGTTCTTTTTCGAGACGCGCTTCCGCGAGTTTAATATCTTCGAGGTCGCGAGTATATTGTTTTACTCGTTTTTCGGATGGGTCACCGAATATTTTAGTGATGAGATTATTTATCATAGAATTGATATTAAAAGGATAGAGAATATTTTATATAATAATTTTAGTCCCGTTTTCTGTCATTCCGACCACAGTGGAGGAATCCCTTTTAGTCAGCATATTGACTCTGAACATTGCAGAAAATACCAAACTTTGATATCTTGAAGCATCGCTTCAAAAGATTTGACCTAAAGGGATCCCTCGACTTCGTTTCACTTCGCTCGGGATGACAACAGGGGACTCATATACTTATATTCTCTATAGATTCCTTACACATTCGATAGTGATGGGTTTGTATGCAAAAGTTCTCTCTTGAGAGGCTTTATGGGAATGCACAACAGTAGCAATGAGGACTTCCTGCTTTTCTCGGATGGTATCGCCGAGGAATTGTAATCCCAATCCTTTTGTTCCGAGCATCCGCATGAACAGGAAGATCCCTCCAGACCGAAGCTTCATAGTCCCAGGAAGGACAGATTCCGTTTTCTTATTTACTGTCTTTTGTTCCATAACGACAAAATCCCTGTCGGAGACTTCGTATGCGGCACAAAAGTGCGGCATGAGCAGTCACGCGAGCAGGAGATATTGTATGGTTTTCATGAAAAGACAGTGTAAAGTAAACTCTTTCAAAATTCCAGAAATATATTCAAACATAAATCCCTCTCTCAAGAAATTTGAAAGAACGATAATATTCGAGTGCAAATCGAGTATCGAAGCGAGGCGTACGACTGTACGATGAGCGAGACACGGAGATTTAAGCTCGAAGATTGAAGTTATTTCAAATTTCCCTATGCAAAGAAGGTGTCTACGACTTTTCGATACGTCACCCGATTTTTGATATCCTCATAGTAATCATCTCCAGGAACAAGCTTCTCTCGGAGTCGTTCTACGACTTTCTCGCTCGAGTATGCAGCTATCACTTTTTCTACTTCTGTCTTCACTTCTTCTTCAGTACATTCAATATTAAGTATCTCTCGAACCTTTTTGAGAATGAGTTCTGCCTTCGCTCGACGAATCGCTTCTGGTTTCACTACCTCATCTTTGTACTCTGACTCGTCTTTTTTCGCATGAGCAAGATAATCTTTCATAGTATATCCTTGTGATTCGATATTGTGTTTCTGTTCAGAAAACACTCGCTCGATTTCACTCTGGATGAGCGATGGACCTACTTCAAGTTCAGTAATCGCCATGAGCTCAGTAAGGAGATTATGCTCATCCTTTGCACGTGCTTGGTATTCTTTTTCAGACTGGATTTCCTTTCGGAGAACATCTTTGAATCCTTCAAAATCCGTCTTTACCCCTCGAAGTTTCTCGATGAATTCTGGAGTCCATTCTGGCTTGTGAGCTTTTTCAATCCTGAAAATAGTCGTCATGAAAAATACCTTTCGGGATTTAAATTCCTCTGAATGGTAATCTGCAGGAAAAGTGATATCAAATTCTACCACTTCACCAACTTTTTTCCCGAGCATTTTTTCTTCGAATCCTGGGATGAATGATCCAGAACCGATCACGAGGGGAAATGCGGCAACTTTTGTTTCTGGAATCGCAGTTCCTCCCTGTTTGTCAAACCCCTGTGTATCGATGGTAACGCGATCACCTTTCTCGATAGCAACAGCGGATGCATCGAATCCATCTTCACTATGTGCTCCAGCATCGTGGAAATGAGTGAATCGCTTCTCGATCTCAGCAATTGTCGAAGTCACTTCATCTTCCTCTACCGCTACTTCTGTTTTCTTGAGTGATATTTTCTTCATTTTCTTCTCGTCGATAACCGCTTCCGGAAGCACTTCTACATCGAGAACAACTTCAAGTGGAGACTCTGATACGATGGATTTCACTGCACCAGCCGAAACAGGGACAATCCCCTCTTTCTGAAGGGCTTTGTGGTAAATCTTATCGAGAAGGGTATTTACCGCTCGTTCTCGAATCATCTCTTCTCCATACTCTTTTACGATAACTTCTTCGGGGATATGGGCCCCTTTACGGAAGCCCTTTATAGAGGCATTATTACGAATGTTTTCTATAGCCTCTGTTCGAGCTT
>JAQTWO010000008.1 GCA_028689245.1 Candidatus Altimarinota bacterium
ATTTTTTCGTCCGATAACCTTGACATTGCGGACACTTTTTAATCATAGAAAATAAAAAATAACGAATAAACAGCACTATAATGCCATTTATTCGTTATTTTAGCAACACGTTTTGACTATTAACTCTATATTCTTCACTTTTGTTTGTATAATGGGAAAATGTTAATTCGTAATCCTTTTAAAAAATGCGACAAGATTGGCGAGACACTACATAACAAAGCAATTATTTTATTTTTTACTCTCTAAAATTTCTATAATATGAATACATCCGTACCAGATTGGTGCTCGGAGCAACTTTCTATTAAAAGTGGAATCACTAGATGACATGTATGAGAAAGCAATGAATCAATCATACAACTTATAACAACATCAGGAGCATCCTACAGAACCTCCGCATCAGATGAACATACTTTTCAGTCCCTTGTTCAGCAAGTGATTGGAGATACGCTCGCAGAAATTAGATATTCTGGCACTGCTACGCTACATGAGATAAGAAATTCCACGAACATAGGAGAATGGATAAAATCAAGAATATGATCGACTATTGGTTGTTAGTTAGTCTCATGAATATATCACTAAATGTTAATACTAATCGAAGAAATTTATCTACTAAATTATAAATATCATGAAAAAAAATGTTCCAAAGAATGGCGAAGTTGTAAAAAACACTCCGCATGTTATTAGATGAATTGAAGATTTTAGAGGGAAAGTATGAGATCGAGTGGTTACATGTTTAACTGGAATGAGACCAAGTGGACGATTACACCTAGGGCACTATAAATGAGCCCTGGAGAACTGGATTGCCTTGCAGAATAATCCGAATATCAAAAATAATTTCCTGATAGCCGATTATCAGGTTCTTGGGGATCATCTCTGAGATACAGAGAGACTCAGGGCATCGGTTATAGATATGGTTATTGATTGGCTCGCTGTCGGACTTGATCCAAAGAAATCAAATTTTGTGGTTCAAAGTTACGTACCAGAATTCGCGGAACTCTTTAATCTCTTGACGATGTTCACTCCGTATAGTGTTGCGACCAATAATCCAACGCTCAAAGATGAGATGAAGAAGATTGAAAACAGAGGAGAAGGAGAAAATAGCTTTGTTTCTCTCTGATTCATAAATTATCCAGTCAGTCAGGTAGCCGACATTATGCTCCCATATGGAGAAATAGTTCCCGTTTGAGAGGACCAGATACCTCATATCGAACTTGCGAGAAAGATTATAAAAAAGGTAAATACCATGTATGGAACCGATTTTCCCCTACCCCTAGCGATGATATCCGAAACTCCTCGACTCGTTTGAACCGATGGAAGTGATAAAATGAGCAAGAGTCTAGGAAACACCATCTATCTCACTGCTACTTTGAAAGAAATAACTGCTTGAGTGAATAGCATGTATACTGATCCAGGGAAAACAAACGTACAAGCAAAGTGAAACCTGGAAAAACATGTAGTGTTCAAGTACCTCGATATATTTTATAAGGACAAAGCCCATTTGGAAGATCTAAAAAAGAGATACGTAGAATGATGAGAACACTCTGTCGGAGATGGGGAAGTAAAAAAACTTCTCATAAAAGTTCTTGATGAGCTTATCGCCCCCATTAGAGAACAAAGAGAGTATTACAAGAATAATATGGATTTAGTCATCTCTTCTATCGCAGAGTGATCACAAAATGTGAGAAATATGGGGCAAGACTTACTCAGTGAACTAAAAGAAAAAATGTGAATATTGGATTATGGAAGGGAATTTAGAAGATAATGAGCGAAATATTGCTATTAAAACAGAATCATTATTAACCACAATCAGGCTATATGAACTCTTGTATAAACATAGGAGATGACACTATTAAAAACATGGAATACGAGGTTTCACAAATAGTTATTTCAAATACGGAACCGAATTGGGATGTTTATATTGATGAGAACTGAGATTTAAAAGAAAAAGATTTACTAGGATATTATAATGAAGATGGGAATTTTGTACCAATTCATTCTGAACAAGGACTAGAAGCGAGATGTCGCGACTGAGTAGATGATCGTAATTCCTTACAATACAATGAGTCTTTCTGTAAAAAAATGACATTAAATTTTTTAAAGGCAAAAAGAGGATGATTTTGAAATATAATCCGTCACAGATATGGTCCTCAGAAAATGGAATTACTACCCATTGATACACCGAAAATGATTGGATTGGAACGCTCAGATCAGTGAACTGTTCTTGTTTGTCCCACAAAAGAGACATTATCGAGATGATTAATAATTGGATGAATATATGGTAGAGATGGTAGAATTTGAAGACAGATAAAGAGTAGTCAGGTTTTAACACAATTGTTTGATAAAAGCCCCTCAGTGACAAATCTTGACGTACTGATTGAAAGAGAAAAAGAGATTATAAAAAGATCTTTTGCAATAATTTTGAGAAATAATATAAAAAAATATGGGGTGAAGAATCGATGGGAGCGTGAAAGTTATGAAGAGTTATTGAAGAAAGTAGAAAAAGTAAGGTCAGAAATTATGCTTATTCTAACCTGTAAAGAATTGGAAAGTGATATTATCTGGGACGAAAAAATGGAAATAGAAAGATGGGAATGATATATGTAATTACCAAAATTAAAATACATCTATACTTATTTCCTACTTTTTTGAAATATAATTTGCTTTTCGTAAATATTTCTATATATTCCACTGTATTACTTTAATAATATAGTGGAATATGAAACTTCCTGAATCATTGAAACTCATTACGGATACACTCTGGCGAATCGAGACTCAAGAAAGTTTCTCTTGAATACTCGAAGATATGCTTACTCCGTCGGAAATCACCGATATTGCTGATCGTATCACCATTCTTCAGATGCTCAAAGCTGGAAAAAACCAGCGAGATATTGCAGAAACTCTTGGTGTGTCGGTTACAACCGTGAGCCGAGGGAATAGAGTGCTCCAGTATGGAAAAGGAGGGATAGATAAATATTTACCATAAGCTCTTTACTTGTACTTTGAATACTATTTCATAACTTATATCATTATGAATTTATTAAATTCTACATACAACGGAATTCAATGAGTACATCTTTTGGATTCAGGGAAAGCAGGACCTACTGTTGGTATATCAGCATGTACTCATGGATGAGAACATGCATGATTGAGAGTAATCAATCACTTAGTAGATGATTTTTGAATTGCTCAAAAATTAGTCTGCGGAAAAATCTTTTTGATTCTTACAAATATACAAGCATATGAACTTTCACTTCAAACAAGCCATCCAGCAGATGCACGATTTGTAGATGAAAATCTTAATAGATGCTGTACGGAGGAAAATTTATTGACATGAACTTCATATGAAGCCAATCGTGCTAGAGAACTAGAACCTATTTTAGCAAATTTAGAATATCATCTTGACATCCATTCTACGTACTCTAAATCGCAAGCAGTTTGAATAATAACTGAAAAATGAAAGGAGAGAATGGGGGCGGTAATGAATGTAGATGTAGTTTTTGAAAATCTTACACAAGTCCAAATTGGAAGACCATTTATAGATATCACGGAGCGTCACGGAGGGGTATGAATTTGACTTGAGGCTTGATGGGAAGAGGATGAAGCATGATTTCGTATAGGAGTTGAAAATTCTTTAAGGCTTCTCAGTGATTTGAAACTCTTAGAAGACAGTTCAGTTGATTCAAATCAGTATCCAATAAAAGAAAATAAGAAGATTTTTGTTTATTGATCAGTTGTACCAAAAGGAAAGAACTTTCAACCTGCCCGTAATTTTAACCATGGTAATATTGTACAAAAGAATGAAGTTATTGGACAAGATGATGTGTGAACGCATGTAGCATCTGAAGATTCAATCATCATTATGCCGTCCGTTCCTGAGAAATTAAGAATTATACTTGAAAAGGGGCAAATAGAAGAATTCTGTTTTTTGGGAAGAATATCTTAACTTAAATAAGTGCAAGCTTCCCATTTAAAAGAAAGATTTGCTTTTCATAAGTTTTTCAATATATTCCACTGTATTATTTTGATAATACAGTGGAATATGAAACTTCCTGAATCATTGAAACTCATCACAGATACACTTTGGCGAATCGAGACCCCAGAGGATTTTTCCTGAATATTCGAGGATATCCTTACTCCGGCGGAAATCACTGATATGGCGGATCGTATCACGATTCTTCAGATGCTCAAGGCTTGAAAAAGTCAACGAGATATTGCAGAAACTCTTGGCGTATCGATTACAACAGTGAGTCGAGGAAATAGAGTGCTACAGTATGGAAAAGGAAATATAGATAAATATTTACTATCATAATTATAAAAAATATGTTACAATTACGAAAATGATGCAGAGAGGAGATTCGAAATATAGAATCTTTTAATGATGCGTTAATCCATTTTGAGGACTTATTAAAACTCCTTCCAGACTTTGACTTCTTTAAGATGATTCAAGCGATTGAAAAAGGCACATCTATATGATTTGAATGAGCATTTCTTGGGTTTCTCTATGTGGCATGAGCTAATAATGCACATGTAAAGAGACAATTATTTCCTCAGGAGGATATAGAAGTTATTATAAAGAAAGCAGTTATATTCCTTATGACCATGCGGTTTCAGGAGGAACGATGAAGAATAACAGGTGAGGAAATAGCATGAATGGTAGCAGCAACTCGTTTCGATTTTACATTTCTTGTTCATTCAGAGAAGCCTATTGTAGAAACTTGCTGAATGGGGGGTGATATCGGATTCTGAGAAACAGATTTTAATCATCTTTATGCTTCACTGGATAAAAGTATCCAAGCTTGATTTATTCAAGAAGTTTCTCAGATGACTGAAGAAAAATACTATGATTTCTTGATGGAAGAAATCATAGTCCCAGATCGTGTTATAAAACAATCTTATAAAAAATCAGCAAATAAAAAAAGCGTAAACATCTCAACTCTTTCCTCATTTATACTTGCTTCTATGTGATACATGACCATGAAACATGGGAGTGGGAAAAACACAAGTTCTGTTGGTTCAACCGATGCTGTAATCAAGTTTTGAATTCCTATTCTTTTTCAGAATAGTAGTGAGCCAAACGAAAAATTAGACACAGATGGGTTTTTGTACACTGATGCCATTGTTTGTAAAACAATCCACGATTTATCTGGAAATGTATTAGAAACAGAAACTGTTAATCATCTTATTTGACCATTAACTGCCCCATTAAGTCGTCAGACTAAAATAAATAAAGTATTAGGAGTGAATCATAATGTCTCTTTCTCGGTTTTATGACAAGCATATGAAACTCTTCATGAAAAATGAGTATACAACGTTGGTGATGTAATTATCGTATGAGGGCTTTCAAGTCTTCCAGAAACCATTTCTGATCTATCGCATAAAGAAATTCGTCTTGATGAATTTTCACCAAAATGATCAATGTTAGGAGTAGTAATTGAGGGAAAATACAAAGGAGAATTTTTAATTTCCGAAAAGAATTTTTGAGTGAGTATTGACATGGATAAGATTCTTCTTGGATGAAGTGAAGATAGTGAAGATATTATTAATTTCGCAAACGAACGAGTTATTTCTAATAAAGCACCGGAAGATATTATTCAGCTTGTTTGCTGTAATGCAGCGTTGTGAATCTTGGTCGCGAGTGGACGAATGAGAAGTAAAGATTTTATAATAGATGGAAAAATAAACCCTCAATATCTGAAATGTGCTTACAATGAGGCACGGAAACAGGTATCAGCTCTTCATGTAAATAAGTTTATGGAATCAATAAGAACTAAAACAAAACAGGTAGTTTTGTGAGAAGAAGTTATTATTTAAAATATTATCTTAACTTAAAAGTTCTATGAATATAAAATCTCTCAAGATTATTGGCATGATTCATCTTCCACCTTTGGTAGGTTTTGAGTGATATCCATGACTCGAAGCTATTGTTGAAAAGGCTATTTTCGATCTCAAGATTCTCGAAGAGGGGTGAATTCATGCGGTAATAATCGAGAATAATTATGATATACCACACACAAAATATCTTGATACTGAGATTATCGTCCAAATGACGTATCTTTGCAATATATTGCGACAAAAAACTTCTCTTCCACTCGGAATTTGCTGTCTCTGGAATGATTGGAAGTCTGCTCTTTCTATCGCAAAAACAGTTTGAATGCAGTTTGTAAGGATTCCAGTATTTGTCGATCACATAGAAACACATTATGGATATGAAATCTCCGAAAATCCAGAAACTATACTCGCATATAGAAAAAAACTCTGAGCAGAAGATATAAAAATTTTGACGGATATCCAGGTAAAGCATTCTACGATACTCAATTCCGATACTATCGAGTCTTCTTCCATAAAAGCCATACAACAAGGATCAGATGGACTTATCATTACAGGAAAATGGACTGGTGATATGCCAAATCTTGAGGAATTGGAGCGAGTACGGAAAAAGGTAGGTGATTTTCCTATCATTACGGGGAGTGGAACAACCGATAAAAATATAACACAAATACTCTCTATCGCTGATGGGACGATAGTCGGTACGTTTCTAAAAACCAATACAAAAGAAGGGCATACCATTAACTTACGATCCTTTGAAGAGAATATAGATATCGAGAAGGTACGCTTACTTACATCTCTTTTTGTATCATGAAATCAAGAATAGAACTTGCTATATTTGATCTAGATGGGACATTGTACGAATTATGAGCACCGACTTTCGGTGCATCTGAATTATGAAAAAGAGTCAAGATGCATCATTTAGATTTGATTTCCGATTTTTCAAATATTCATCCAGAGATAGTATTTGCATGATTGTGCGATAGAGAAAAGAAAGAATCAGTGCCAGTAAGTGTAAGTATCTGAGAGCTTACCAACAAAACACGGCAAGAGGTTTTTGAGCTTATTTGGTGAAAGTTAAAACCGGAAGAAATCATTTTATATGAGAAAATAAAACCAGAGTTCTTGTGAGAATTGAAGCAGTCATGAATGAATATACTACTACTGACTGCCTGACCAGTAGTATGGGCAGATAAAGCCTTGGAATACCTTCAAATAAAATCTTTTTTTGATGCTATTATTACTGCCGAAATGTATCTACATGGAAAATGAGAAGTATTTGATAGGTTATTGAGAGAATGACGAAATCCAAATACGATCGTATCCATCGGAGATCAAGAACATTCAGATATTACCCCAGCACAATCTCTTGGCATGAATACTTGTCTTGTAACAGGACCCAAAGATATCTACTCATTTTTTATATAAACGTATGATTCAAGTGATTGCAAGCTTTGCGAATGATTTTATATCTTATAAAAATCAAGCGTTTCTTGGGTGACCGGCATATTATATAGAAAAGATTCTGAAAAAATTAAAATCAGAATATGTTCTTATAACATGAGTGAATCCTAGTGAAGTGACTATCGACAAAGATATAAATGGTCACGACATTTGACAGATAAAGTCTATCTCTCCAATTGAATTAAGGACTTTCTGACCAGATATTTCCTGTATCGTTATATCTACAATATCTGACGAGGTAGATATAAAACAATTACATAACATTAACATTCCTCTTTTTATCGATATACAAGGATTTGTGCGAAATAAGAGTGGGTGATGAAAAAAGTATCAACACTCTTTCGTAATAGGTTCAAATATCACCGTATACAAGTGTACCTGAGAAGAGTTTGAATATGTAAATCCAGAGTTGCTGTCACTTGCCAGTAATAATAAAATGGTCTATTTTGTTGTTACCAATTGATGAGATGGGATAGATGTTTATAATGAATGAAAAATTATAAAAAAAATTTCAGAAAATAAAATGAATGTGTGAGATACTATTTGAGCTGGAGATACATTTTTATGAGCCTGTGTACACTATTTTGGGCAGTGAAATACCCTATTGGAGTCTGTATTTTTATCTTCCAGACAAACACAGTTATTTCTTCAGGAAAAGAATAACTCCTAATATTTTTATAGAAACAATAATTTTTTCACAAAGCGTATGTTCCATATTATATCAAATACCCCATGACCAAACATCTGCATTGTCGCATGTACGCACGGCAATGAAACTGCTGGTATTAAAGTTTTCGAAGAACTCATGAGAGAAGGAATAGGTAAAAAAGTGAAAAAAGGAAGTTTGCGATTATTGGTTTCCAATATATCAACTTTTTACTCTACTCTTTATCGGTAATTTTATGAGTGGAATCAAATCCGTATATCTGAAAATATAACGAACAAACAATTCTCCTCGTACAGAGTATATCTCCTTGGCTCTTTCCCTAAAAATATTATGGGACCACCAAAAAGATACGAAGAATGAGTGATTTCGAGGGAATTTACAGTACAATATAATCATGAAGTACTGCAACATAGAGGGGTATTCGATAAAAATGGATTATTCAGTAGAAATGGTCTAAGAGATGCTCTCCTAGAATTTAAATGGCTTTTACTATCGCATCAATTCGATCTTGTCCAAGAGTTATCGAAGAATTACGACGAATTTTCACCCGCAACTATTAAGCTCTCCATAGATACCTTCCTCGATTACTACACAAAGGCTCAAGTAAGCCACCACATGAGCTACGCACCCCCGTCGACACAATGGTTTCTCGCAAATATTTATACACCATTGGAAAACCTCATCATTCGCTATTACGGAGCACAAAAGATATCACGCCATGAAATGCGGATGCGATTCTTGGGCATCATCACGGAAACTGCCCAGTCGAAAGGATGATCCATACAGGAAACGGCATTCTGGTTTATTTCATCATACAGAAGTGTGGATTCCATTAAAGACCTATTCTACTCAGTGGATAAACAAATCATTCAACCACTTGGTATCCTCTATATTGTTTCCATCATCGGTGAATTTGCTACCGATATCAATATCTCGGAAGGAAGGGATTTGGGGGAGATGCTCTCGTAAAAAAGGAGGGTGGAGAAAAATCCGATCCAGAGGATTCCTATTTCCTTATATCTTTTGCTATTTTCTAAAATCGGCTTGATTTTAGAAACATAATTCATATAGTAAATATGCTTTATTTATTAAACCTATTTACACTCCTGTGTAAGTAGCTAGAGTGCTCAAATACCCTGTGTCCTTTTCGGATATATTTCTTATTTTTAAACTTTTTTTAGTATGATCGGAAAAAAATCTATCGTTTCTTTGCTTTCTGTAGCAACTCTCGCATCTTGTACCACTCCTGGTAATTCCGTTATGGAGACTCCAAAGGCTCCGGAGGTCACAAATATTCCCGTTCAAACGGAGCCAGTTGCCACTATTACCAATGCTCCGGCAACTCCGGCTGATGGAGTTCAGACAAAGGAGATATCGTATGCAAGTCCTGCATGATCTGAAACCATGAAGATAAGCATCACAACAAAGGATGGGGTCATAACGACCGTCAACACAACTCCTCTTGCAACAAATGAGATCAGTCTCAAGCTTCAGAATGCTTTTGCAGCGAATGTTTCTGCAAATGTAGTGGGAAAAGCGGTAAAAGGACTGAAAGTAGATACGGTATCCGGAGCAAGTCTCACAACAAATGCATTCAATGAATATCTTGCGAGCTTAAATTAGTTCAAAATAGAGCCAACAATATTTAGATAGGTCCTCAAAATCAGGTAATTCAATAGAATGATTACCTGATTTTTCGTATCCTATGCGTGGTATTTGAGGTTTTGTTTTGTTTTTTGTTCTTTTCTCATTGCTTTTTTCAAAAAATCCATATAATCTTCCCGTTTAATTTTTCAACTTTCATCCCATGAAGACAGCTATGCAGTCTCGTCCAGGTACGGTACTTAAAATAGGAAATGATCTAATGCTCGTAGTGAAGTATGAAATGCATCGTGCAGGTCGAGGAGCCACCAATATCAAGATGCGTCTCAAGAATCTCCTTCAAGGAAATTCTGTTGACCGAGTATTCGACGGTGAAGATAAATTCGAGGACATCTCCCTTGATCGTTCCAAATTCGAATTCCTCTACGAATCCGCTGGAAGCTACGCTTTCATGAATCAGGAAACGTACGAGCAAATCGAGCTTTCCGAGGATAATATAGGAGACATGAAGTATTTTCTCACTGAAGGACTCCGAGTCGATGTTCAGCAATATGAAGGGAAATTTGTCGGAATTCTCTTGCCACTCACGGTGCGACTCACGGTTGCTGAGTGTGATCCAAGTGTCAAAGGAAATACAGCTGATGGGAAGATCACGAAGGATGCGGTTACCAATACTGGTTACGCGATCAAAATTCCTGGATTTGTTGACTCTTGAGAGGATATCATGGTAAATACTGAAACAGGAGAATATCAGGAACGAGCGAAATAATATCGGAAGAATAAGCTCTGTAATCCACATCCCTTGCACATTCGCAAGGGATTTTTTGTGGAGAGAAGTGCGAGGAGGACTGACATAGAGCAATAATCCTGCATATAAAATGAAGAGAAAATACTACTTTTTTGAAAAATCTTTCAAAAATTCATATTTTCTTCACTTTGTTTTGTATAATGCGTCGAAATATTTGTTTATCCCTCCTATTGTATGATTCGGAAATGACTGTTTTTCATAATTTTAGCATATATTATCTCGCTTTTCTCGGCTTTGTTTGCGAGTCCATCCGCGGATTTCTCCATCGATTTCGTGCTCTCGAATCTGGTGCGATCCAATGGAGTATTGTATACGAGAACCGGTGCTCTGAGTCTCTCTGGAACCGTCTCTCCCAGTGTGCAACTCGTAGAATTTTCCGGCACTACGTCGACTGGATCGGGGGTCTATCGGACGGGTAATACGCTCGATCAGATCAATACGGCATTTCCCTCCAATACCTCACTCAGCGATGGGATATATATAATTTCCGCTCTGGATGGCTCCGGGACGACTCTCGGTTCCGAGGAGCTCAGGGTCGACAAGACTCAGCCGAGAGCGGAGAAGATTACGTATTTCGACGATGATCGCAACGGGAAGATCGATCGGCTCGCGATCGATTTCGACGAAGATATCTTCGGTACGCTGACGATTCCGTACAGCACCGGGATTACCGTCTACACGAGGAAATGAGGGCTCGTGGCGACGGGGGCAACCGGAAATATCGATGTATCGGACAATATAGTCTCGGCGAATGTTGCCGGAAAGACCCTGACACTCGGGCTCCTGGAAGGGAACAATATCAAAAACCATCTGACGATCAATACCGATGCGGGTTCGAGCAAGTACGGCGATCTGAAGGTCGGGGTATTTCTCCAGGCAAATATCGTGGATTTTCTCGGGAATGCCATGGATTCGTCCACGAGAACCATGTCGACGAGCAAATTTCCGAACAGTTCCACGGGGGTATTTGACGGTACGACCGGTATCGATTTCCTCGATACGGGGTACCTCTACGGTTCTAATTTTTCCGGATCTCTCCGTGTGCAAAAGATCGATTCCCGCAACAAAACAGGGATCTTGTTCTTGAGTGGCATTATATTGACCACTTCTGCCGATTCTTTTCTCGGGGATGGAAACAGCCTGCAACTGAACTCCGGTTCTGTACTCGTGGGCGATAATCGTACGCTTTCTCTCGGTTCCGAATCGCATATCCTTTCAGCCACCTGAGTGGTATGGTTCGGAAAAGAAGGCTTCAGCTCGGCATTTCGAACTCTGTCGGGAGAAGTCCTTTCCAGTGTATCGACGGTAACAGAGAGTGGGATACTCTACACCTATAGCGGAACTCTCATCGGATCAGGACTTGTTCTTGCGGTTGAGTATGTTTCCGGCAACGACGTATCGTCTCTTTTTTCCGGTGCCCTCTCCGGTGCTTCCACTCTCATACAGCTCCCTCATAGTTTCTCGGGAGGGAATCTTCGGGCGACTGTCTCCAGGGCGTTCGGAGCAGGGGAGATGACTGGTTTCTCGGGTGTCACTCTCGTTTTCGATACCTTGACCCAGGCGAGCGTGACCTTTACTGCGTCTATCGCATCGACCGGCAGTGTGTCCGATATCACGAAAAATAGTGCACAGCTCTCGGGGGTGGTTTTCCGACCAAATATCCCGGGACGGATATCCTACGGAACGGGCGAGCTTTCCGCTACGGGATGGGTTGTGAACGGTTCGTATGCTTTCTCCGGGCTTGTTGCGGGCAATACGTACTTTTACCGACTCGGGCTCATTCCTTTCCTCGGATGGAGCGAAATCCTCTCGGATACCGGTTCGTTTACCACACTTCCCGCTCCGATCCTGCCACCGCCGGTCGCGATCGCTTTCCAGAGCACCACGTATCTCACGGATCAGAATCCGCTTTTGAACGAATTCACCTGCGACGCGACGCATGCGGATTGCAAGATTAACTTCAATCTCGAATCCTCGTTCGGAACGGGGTACAATCCGTCTAACTATTTCTGCGAACTCGATTTCGATCTCGATTACGCAAGTGGGGAAGAGTACAAGTGCAATCCGAATACGGTGACATTTCCCCGCGGTCGCGATTATACTCTCCATTTCCGCATCATCCACACACCCGAGGTGAGCCTGTTTACCGAGCGTACCATCCTCATCCATGCTCCGAGTCTTTCTGGGTCGACTGCTTCGACAGGAACCCTTGCTCCGGTTGTGGTGACTACGACTCCGGTTGTGACATACGGTGGCGGTTCTGTTTCGTATACCGCCCCTGTCGTCCCGGTTTCTCTCTCGATCCTCGATCCGGTGATCGTCGTCCAATCCGGGTTAGATTCAAGCAACCATTGTACAAAAACCGATTGTACGGTGAATTTCGAATACAAAGTCCTGGGTCCAAAAGAAGCATGTCACTGGGATTTATCGGGGGGTTCCTATTCGTCCGGAACGGAGAATAGGTGCAATCCCGGGTATGTCCATTATCCGCTTGGCGAATTCATAGTCACGCTTCGGGTTTTTGAGCAGGGGAATATTGCCAACTATCGCGAGAAAACGCTTCGTTTTTCAGGCGGAACCCCATCGGAGATTATGCAGGCGAAAAACAATCCGGAGAACCATGCCCCTGTGGCACAGATCAAGCTCCAGTGAACGCTCGGGAAAACGAAGATACAGCAGGGGAATAGTGTGCAGTGCATCGGAGTGGATGCCTGTAGTATCAATCTCTCGGGAGAGGAGAGCTACGATCTCGACCATGACAAGCTCGTCTATGCTTGGAACTTCGGAAACGGGCAGACGAGCGACAAGGAAAACCCCGCTGCGATTCCCTTCGAGAAAGGAGAATATACGGTCACATTGCACGTGAATGATCCACGAGGGTATTCCAGCGAAGCGACGTTCCGCGTAATGGTTCTCGGAAAAGATGCGAAAGAAACACAATCCATGAAACCGATCGATCCCAATGTGTCCTCTCTGAAAATCACGGGCGTGAGTCCGAATCCGCTTGGAGCCGACGGAGTGTCCGAATGGGTCGAGATCACCAATCCGCTCGCGAGCGGTATCTCTCTCGCTTCCTGTACGCTCGACGATGCGGTCGGTGCATGAAGCAATCCGTACGCCTTCACCGATGCGGAGATTATTTCTGCCAATGCGAGCAAGCGTTTTTATAAGCTCCAGACACACCTGAATTTCAACAATACGGGAGATTCTGCGAATCTCGGCTGTGGCGACAGGATAGTGAGTACACTCGCGTGGGATTACCCGGTTCCAGAAGGATTCGTCATCTCTGCCAGAGGTCGACCATACTCGGGAAAGGTTCGCACGAAAGTACTCCGGGTGGTCGACGGAGACACGATCGTCGTTGAACTCTATGGCAAACAGGAAAAAGTCCGGCTCATCGGAGTCGATACGCCCGAGACTCTTGATCCTCGCAAGGCGGTCCAGTACTATGGAAAAGAGGCTTCGAATTACACTCGGAGCAGACTTGAGGGACAGGAAATAGAGCTCGAATTCGATTTCAATCCACGGGACAAATACGATCGGCTCCTTGCGTATGTATGGATCCAAGGACAGAACTTCGATGCGGAACTCATCCGTCTCGGGTATGCTCGTGCCTATCTACGGTTCCCTTTCCGGTACTTCAAAGAGTTCGAGAAAATCGGGCGAGAAGCCGAGCGGAACAAGGTGGGACTCTGGGCGGATACAGAGGTCAAGAAAATCCTCGATATCGATGCAAAGGAAGATAAAAAGGCTCTCGAAAAGGAATTGAAAGAGGAGGACGACACAATCCTTGACGATCTCCTGAAGGTCGCAAAAGAGCAAAATATCGATCCCAAGAAACTCGATGGTGAGATATTGGAGAGGATTTCCAAACTTAATCTCCCAGAAAAAGCCAAAAAAACCGCAACTGCCAAATCCTCTATTTCGATTCAGGAACCAGCACTTCAAGATATACATATTTCCCTTCAATGAGCCCTCTCCAAGAACCGAAAACTCTCGGGCAATACTTTTACCTGCTCTACCAAGAAGACGTGCAGCGTGAATCTCACGGCTGGGAAGTCTCGCAAGGATACGACCTACCTCTGGGATTTCTGAAACAATCGAACTTTTTCCGGGGCGAATCCAGCTTCGTACACGTTTTCGATAGGGACATACCATATCACTCTCCGGGTGACAGATTCCAAAACCCTTGCGACAAAAGAGGAGGTATTCCATATCGTCGTCAAAAAACTCGTGTCGGTCAAACAATCGAAACCACCGAAGGAGAAAGAAAAAGAAGTGGCAGTAAAAATCGAGAAACCTTTGACAGTGGGCACAAATAACTACCGAACCCCACCATCTCTCGCATCTCCCCTGCTTCCCTCATGGCAGTCCATGCTCGGGATCGGAGTGATACTCTCGCTTTTTTTCGGAGGGATATTTATCATTGTACACAGGAAGAAAATAGCAATGTGGAAGTAACTATCTTCCAAAATCCTTACCTATGCAAAAAATCAGGAAAGACTTTAAAGTACCATCCTGATCGTTCATGATATCCGAAGCTCGTGTTATTTTTATGGTATACCCGTTTTTTTAAACTTGGCTACTTACTACTTCACGATCCCGAGCCTTGCCTCGATCTCCATGTCGACATATTCTTTTTTGCGTCCGTACATCTTGCGAGAATACTCCTTGATAACCTTCGCGACTTCAGGGTTCTTGTAGTGGTTGTCCCAGATGGTTTTCATATCGAACGGACGGGTCGTCGCGTTGTCGATATTGAGCTTGCAGTAGGTGGTGAAATTGGCGATTCCGATGATATCCTGTTGGGAGAGAAGCGGTGCGTACTCTTTTTCGAGGTATTCCGCATCTTCTGCACCAACCTTGAAGGACATGATCGTTCCGGCATTCCCGAATACTGCATCCTTGATGGATGGCTTTCCGTCCTTGGACTTTGATCCTCCGATCTGAGCGATGTACTGGTGCGCCATAATAAGCGCCAAATGATACTTTCGAGCTTCGGACAATATTTCTCCGAACGTGTCGGTGGCGAAGTTCTGGAACTCGTCGACATAGAGGAAGAAGTCTTTTCGTTCGTCTTCCGGAGTATCGGCACGACTCATAGCCGCCATATTGATCTTCGACACGAAAATGAGACCGAGAAGCTGTGCGTTGAGATCCCCGATCATACCCTTGGAGAGGTTGACCATGAGGACTTTCTGATCGTCCATGACCCGACGGAGATTGAACGCGGATTTTGGCTGACCGATGATGTTACGGATGGTTGTATTCGTAATGAACGGACCGAATTTCGAACTGAAATACGGGATCATTTCTTGTTTCTCGCGATCTCCGGTATTGGCGTACTCGTGTTCCCAGAAGGCCTTTACGACCGGATTCTTGACCTTGGAAGTCTTGTACTTCATGAAGGCGTCATCGACGAAGAGTCGAGGCACGTCGATGAGGGTTCCTCCTTCGTCTTCATCGTCCATGAGGGTCAGACATCCGTTTCGGAAGTAGTGTTGTATTCGTGGACCGAAGATCTCTTCGTTGAATATCTTGATGAATATAGAGGTCGCATCGAGTGCGGCACGATCCTTCTCGATGGCTCGGAGTGCCGGATCGGTGGCGATAATCTCCAGCATATTGAGTCCCATCGGTCGCTCATGGTCCGCGGGATTAAAGACGATAACATCCTTGGCTCGTTCTTTCGGCGTGAATGCGATAACATCCTCGACGAGATCCCCGTGCGGGTCGATGATACAAAGTCCATCGCCATTCCAGAGGTCCTGTCTCGCCATATATCCGACGAATACCGACTTTCCTCATCCGGATTTACCGATGATATAATGGTGACGCCCTCGGTCTTTTCGAGTAAAATAGATCGGTGTCTTGTTGTTGCGATATTCATTCCATCCCATGAGGACTCCATCGGTATACACAGGAAATCCAGCAATTGTGCGTTGTTGGAGCTCTTGGCGAGGAGTTTTCCCTTCATCGACTGGCTTTCATTTGTGATCGCCATCGACGAAAATCATGACTGTTTCTCCTGTGGTAGTCACAAAATTGCGAGTCTCATCACGAACGAGATTCCAGTTCTCATCTACTTTGAGATAGCTTCCATCCACTGTCTGCACATTTCCATCCTTGTCACGGATATAATCCATGAGCATAGTCGGTTTCTTCGGAGTACGGAGATTGTTCGGAGGCGTGAGCATCTTGTACTCCAACCATTTGATGATCGGGGATTTGTTGTAATTGATATCGGGAAAATGATAGAGGGTCGAGAGCTCGTCGGTCGAGAACATACTCTTGGTCTGAAGGAGTCCTACGAGACGCAGGCGGAAAGCAAGATAGCGGATCGGCGTGAAGAAGAACGCAAACATATTCTCGAGAATCTGCGGATTATCGAGCTTATTATTGTATTCGTCCGTATAGATATTCATCGCGGAGACGAGATTGTAGAGTCCGGATTCGGCACTCTGTGGAGTGTCGGAAGCGACGAGGATACGCATGGATGCTTGGAATCCCGGCTGTCCAGCGGACTCACCGACCATCTTTTGTGCCTCTTGCTCCGCTTGGTTGAATATCTTGTAAGAATCTCCGGAAGATGCTCCTGGAGCTCAGGAGTCCCCACCAACCGGTTCATTGTTGATGAGTCGTTGTGCAATCCAATAGATTGGAGAGAGGATAGACTGGAGAACGGTCACCAGGAGTCCTCATTTGAGACCTTTCTTGTAATTTCCTTTCGCAACTTCGCTTGCTGCTTTTTTTGCTTTGCGATTCCAGGAGGATCCGACCGGTTTGATGATGAGCTGAAACGCTGCATGGTCGGTTTTCTTGAGATTACCGATATTGTTGGTCAGACTGGAAAGCGGATCATCCTCGAAGTATTTATAAGTCTTGATTGGATATATATCATCATTTGCCTTGCTGATAGAAGCAACACGGAGCGTGTATCCGTGCGGTTTTATGTCTCCGTATTCTTCCTTGGAAATAATCTTTACTTCCGCATCTGGATAATTGGAAGTAATCTGTTGGGATATGAGTGGTACGTAGTTGTTGTAGGTAACAACATAAAATGAAACCTGCCCCTTGTCATACACGAGTTCCAGAGAGATTTTCGCATGATCAAATATGAGATCGAGAAAGGTTTCCATGAGGGTCGCTTCGGATATCTTGTGGATACCTTTGTAGAATATGGACATAATACCCGTCTTTTCCTTGAAATCCTTCTTGGTTTCCTTCTCTTTGTCGAGCTTGGAATCGGCACGAGGAAGAGTTACCCGCATGTACACGAGTTTACGAGCTGCGTATACTTCGTAGACGAGACGGATGAATTTTAAAAACAGAAAGAATAGTATGATGATCAAGAGAATATCGCCCACGTACGACACAAACAGACCAAATCCTCAAGAGTTGTTTGGTGTCGCATTGATCGTCTCGGCAGTGGTTTGTGCCGGAACCGTTCCGATAGCTATTTTTGCAAATGCTACCGGGATGAGTGAGAAATCAAGATTCATAAGGAAACAGAAAAAGAAAATATGACGGTATTGGAGCAATAGTATCAGATTTCCTCGAAAAACGCAAAGAAGATGCAATTTTTATGTTTACAAAAGAGGGAAATATGGGGAAATGAAAAACATTCGGGCGACTCTTGCTATAGTTCTAAGTGAAGCGGGCAGGAAAGATGATGTTTCCTATTGGCAAGATAGTCTCCAAAATTCAGAGAGCAAAAGACTAAAGTTATGATAAAACGAAAATTTAATCTAATTTCGTTTTGACTTTCCAACATTTTTTCATACAATTTCGGCACTTTCATAAAAAGAGCACTTGTCTCTTTTGTATATATTTTTAATAAATCAGGCATTATGCTCGCTAAATTCAAGAAAAGAAAACGACTTCGAACGCACGGATTCCTTACTCGATCCCTCACTGTTGGAGGACGAGCTGTTCTTGCCGCACGACGACGAAAAGGTCGACATGTTTTAACGGTAAGTTACCCAACTCGATACAAAGAGACAAAAGGGAAATCCAAGCTTCATATCGTAGCTGGAGGTACTGCTCGTGTGGTACAATATCCAGGATCAAGCAAGCATTTCCGAGTAGATAATTCTTCCCGATACTCGAAAGCGGATGCAAAAATAGCTGAGTAATTTTTTCATTTTCTATGATTCCGAAACAATATCGGCTGAGTGAAAACGAAGTAAAAAAGGTTTTACGATTTCGGAAACCTTTTTTTTCGTATGGATTCATAGCCAATATCCTTCCGAATAAAGTCGGATACAATCGGTTCGGAATGGTATTTTCCGGGAAGCATACAAAAACATCCATCGCTCGTAACTTTTTTCGTCGTCGTCTCTATGATACGATTGCGGATATTTGCACTTCAGGCACGAATGATATCGTCTTTGTCCCTAAAAAAGGAAAGACATTCCATCACAAGAATCCGGAAGATATCGCGGGATTCGATAAAGATATAGGATTCCTGAAAAAGCTTCTCCGGAAGTAAAAACACCCCCGTACGGGGGTGTTTTCTTTTGTGGTGAGCATATCTCCAGATACAAGCACGAGGACTTGTTTCCGGATACGCTTCAATTCATGGACGTCCGATCGAGAAGTAGGTGAAACCATGCTTCCGAGGAATATCCGGTGGGTATATGTTTCGTCCGTCGAAGATGATGGGATTTCCCATGACCCGCTTCATCATATCCCAGGGGGGAGCACGGAACTCCTTCCACTCGGTTACGATGATGAGAGCATCGGCACCCTTCAGAGCACCGATGGCATCACGACTGAACGAAATAGCCTTCTCGCCAGCATAGATCTTTTCCGCTTCCTTTTCGGCCACGGGATCATAGGCGATGATTTCTGCCCCAGCCAGCATGAGATGCTGGATCATGGGAGTAGAGGGGGCCTCGCGCATGTCATCGGTATTGGGTTTGAATGCCAATCCCCAGACGGCGAACTTCATCCCCGTCACATCCCCGAAGCAGGATATGACCTTCTCGGCAAGAACTTCTTTTTGCTCCCGATTCACTTGCTCGACCGCTTCCAGGATGGAGAGGGGTACTCCGTACTCATGGCCGGTGCGGATGAGTGCCTGCACATCCTTTGGAAAACAGGATCCGCCGTAGCCCGCACCCGCATACAGGAAACTCCGGCCGATCCGGCTGTCGCTCCCCATACCCTTTCTCACATGATCGATATTGGCGCCTGCTTTTTCAGCCAAGCGGGCCAAATCATTCATGAAACTGATACGGGTCGCAAGCATGGCGTTGGCGGCATATTTTGTAAGTTCCGCGCTCAAGGTGTCCATGCGGATAGTGCGTTCGTTTTTGAATGCGAAAGCACTGTAGATTTCCTGCATGATCGCATATGCCTCGTCCGAGTCGGTACCGATGACGATACGATCAGGGCGCATGAAGTCTTCGATAGCTGCACCTTCCTTGAGAAACTCAGGGTTGGACACGACTGAGAATTTCACGTTCTCTCCACGCTCCAGGAGAATCGACTGGATGGCGAGCTCAACAATCATAGCAGAGCCCATGGGCACTGTCGACTTGTTGACCACGACCGTATAGCGGTTCATGTACCGGGCGATATTTTCCGCCGCAGCGAGCACGTACTGGAGATCTGCCGATCCATCTTCAGTCGGAGGTGTTCCGACGGCGATGAATTGCACATCACCGTGTTCTGCCGCCGTTTGGATGTGGGTCGTAAAGGAAAGCCGCCCCGCGGCAACATTCCTCTTGATCATCTCTCCGAGCCCTGGTTCGTGAATCGGAATAATCCCTTCGTTCAGATTCTCGATCTTTTTAGCATCGAGATCCAAACAGAGCACATCGTGTCCCATCTCCGCGAAACACGTCGCGCTGACGAGTCCGACATACCCAATGCCAATCATTGTTATCTTCATACTATTGCGTCCTTTTTTTAAATCTTCAGAAATTGAAGACAGATTGAATATAGAAAAAAATATACAAAAGTCAAATTGGCTGTCATCAATCACCAAAGGCTATAATCAAAATCGAAGTGCCATAAAAAATGAGATGGTTTTGAGACTGGATCGAAAGCCATACGGCTATTTTGTGCTTTTAGCGTCTTACTCGATGCTTTGCGATCCGTGATTTCCTATGTTTTGTAACAAAGGAACGGATTGTCTCTATGTTCAAAAAACTTGCAAATTTTCCTGAAACCATATAATACGACACACATTTTATCTTTTTCCCTTTTTTATGGACCCCGCGTCACTCAGTATATTTTTTGTCCTTCTTATCATACTTGTATTTTTCGCGGGAACCGAAATCCCCCTCATGTCGATTTCCGATCATGTTATAGCTTCTGCAGTTAAGCAACATAGGTTCGGCGCCCACACCCTTCAGCACATCAAGAAACAGAACGAGCGTTTGCTCATGACGAATCTCATAGGAACCACGGCAGTTACCATTGCCATATCGAGTTTCTCCACGCTGGTAGCACTTGATTTTTCGAAACAACTCAGTCTCCCTGGGGAGCTTGGGGTGACATTTGCCCTCCTTTTTGTCTCCACCATCATTCTTTTGTTTGGAGAGATTGTTCCGAAGATTCTTGGAGTACGATTCTCTGATCGAGTCGCACTTCTCGTCGCTCCGGCATACCGGGTGCTTATGTTTTTTCTTTTTCCGTTCAATTGGCTCATCGAGTACTTTGTTCGACTTGTCAGCTTCCTTACGGGAGCCAATGCCAATATCCATAATACTCGAATGACTACGGAAGAATTCGAGGCGTTTATCGATATATCGCATGAAAAATGAGTGGTAGAATCCGGTGAACATAAAAAAATCAAGAATATTCTCGATTTGTCCGAGACAGAGGCCTCATCTGTTATGACCCCACGGGTATCTGTGGATTTCGTACCAGACACTATGACCGTCAATGAACTCTGCACCTTCTTCCTCACTTCTACCCATACTCGCATCCCTGTGTATGCAGAAACTCCGGACGATGTCGACTATGTCGTGAATCTTCGAGGGACATTCAACTGGAAAGAAGCGGGAATGGGCGACAAAACACTCAAAGAACTCGATCTCGAGAAAATTATCAAAGTTCCGTCGACGCAACCGATCGATCGTATTTTCACTATATTCCAAAAATCCCACAAACATATCGCACTCGTACTGGATGAACACGGAGGGGTGGACGGCGTTATCACGCTTGAAGACATTATCGAGGAAGTATTTGGGGATATCAAAGACGAGAAAGATCGCGAGGAAGAATACATTCGCAAAACCTCCAATGGAGCGATTATCGTTCAATGAAGCGTTCTCGTGGAAGATGTTCTTGAGGAATTCGGACTCACGAGCGATTCTCTGAATCTCGATGATGCGTATACCGGTGAGACAATCAGTTATCTTATCCTCTCGATTTTGGAGCGATTTCCGAGAAATGGAGAATCGATCACGCTCAAAGGTATCAAACACTCCATACTCCTTACTGTTGAAGAAATAGAGGATGGGAAAATCGAGAGTGTGCGGGTGGAGAAGGTATAATAATCAAGAGCATAAAAAAGCCACCGAATGGGGAAGAGTTGCTCGACCGACCTTTCTTTCCCCTGCTTTCTATGAAAGCATCAAATATGCAGAATGGATCTGCGTTTTGATTATTTGCCTCAAGGAATCTCTCTGTTATCGTCATGTGCCATTCATGAAGTCTGCACTGTTTCTTCGGTACCGCTGGCAACTTCTTTTTGGATGTTATCAGGATTTTTTTTCTTTTTTCCTTTTGTTACTGATTTTTCGGGAATGATGTCTTTTTCCCCGCAGTACGGACAGAGTGACCAATCTGTGTGGATTTGTTTTTTACAAGACGGACAAGACATGGTGAGCTCCAGTGCACATTTCGGGCAGAATTTAAAATCTCTTGATACTTTATGATTGCATCGAGGACAGTGATAGAGCTCTTCCAACTCATCCACTGTTTCCTCTACTTCTTCTTCCTCGTAGTACTTTTCGAATAATGTGGTTCGAGGGCGAATCAGAAGATAAACCGGTAATCCGAAAATAGGCGTGAAAAAGAGGATGATGAAAATGGAAATCGTCTGAATGAATATATTCGTGGTACGATTCGTCACATCCTTGATAACCCAAATGATGAATGCTCCCCAAATGACGAAAAAATATCCCAGCACAATCTTGATCCCGAGATCGATGCTCATATTTGCAGATATATTTCATAGAATGTTCATAAAGAAGGTACGAGCCATTTCAAGAAAAGAAAGAACAATATCCATAGGGTGATAAAGGGGAACAAATACTAAAATGACAGTGACGAGTATATGAAAAATATTCTTTTTGTCACATTATTTCTTTCCTATTTTTTCGCCTCAGCATACTCACTGAGTGTTTGCTTGCTATTCGAGAGTTCCGTTGCCAGAGAAACACCGACATAACGCCAATGCCAAGGCTCTATTTCATACCCGTCAACAGTAGGTCATTTCTGGTAGGAGTTATGAAATCCGTATTTTGCTGCATTTTTCTGGAGCCAGAGAAAATAGGCTTCAAATTTCGGATTCGAAAGGAACTCTTTCTCGGTCGAGGCAGAAAAGAGATCAACCGCAAGTCCGGTCTGATGTTCTGAGTATCCCGCTTTGGCACAAAGAGCATCTGGGCAACCACGAGATTTTATCCCGACTTGGTAGGTATAATCCCGATATCCGCTCACAACCACGAGGGATGTATGGAACTCCTCAAAAAAGTCGTCCGATAGAGCTTGAAGTTGTAAGATTGCAACATCTCTCAATTTTGCTGGCTTTGAAGAAATTATATGTGCTCATCCGAGTGTCTGGAGATTTGGTGGAATATATGAAATATCCCTAAAATGTGCTGTAGGACTGACAAATCGGCAGATAGAAGCGTCTATTTTTAAATCACATAATTCTTTTGTTATTCAGCCAGTACTGGTTTTGATAACTTTTTGGATTACTAGTTTCTGAACTAACTCAGAGCCTGTACTCACCTTATCTTTTTTTGGATTTTCTGAAGATGGAGTCGTTTTTGTTTCCGTTTGGGGGGTAGTAATTTCCTCGGGAGTCTCTATTCTTTGTGGAGGAGTGATTTTTTCTGTCTCTGAAACAGGAGTATTTTTCTCCGACGGAAAGAAACTCTTTCCAATAAACAATAAAAGAGCAACGATAAAAACCGCTCAAACAAGAGGGATAATCGGGAATTTTTTCTGTTGGTGACGTCGGGACATAACAATTGCTGTTAAGGTTAGAATTGGATTCTGGAAGCTTTCGAATCTCGATGAAATGGTACGAGCTGAATTTGGGTTTGTGTTTTCCCTACAGAAAAAAATAAGCATTTGCCCACTCAGTGTTCCGGGGATATCCTGGTCAAAAATGAAGTTCCCGAGACTATAGATAATGGGGGTATTTTTATACATTTCCACATCTTCGGTTACATGGGGATGATGTCCGATAATTACTCTTGCTCCCGCATCTACAAGAGCATGGGCAATAGTTTGTTGTCTTTCTGTATATCCTGTATTGTATTCTGTCCCAAAGTGGACACTTACAATGGTCCGATATCATTCCTGGGTGAGCCTCTTTATATTTTCAGAAACAGATGTGTATGAAGTACTATTATCGAAATCATTTACTCCGATAAGTGCCATTTTTATGCCACGAATCTCTTTTTTAATTATATCCATTCAGAGTTTATTTTTAGGCTCTTTATCGGAAATGTCGCTTTTGAGAGTAGCTTGCTCGCCTTTCGGCGAGCTTCGAGCATTTTGTTTTTGGTACGTACTCTCATTTCCAAAATATTCCATTCCTGATTGTGTGATAAGTTTTTTCGTATTTTCATAGCCATCAACTCCACAATCATAGGAGTGATTATTGGCAATATTTACTGTGGTAATACCTATCTTTTTGAGAATAGAAAGACTTTCGGGGGATGATACGAATGAGAGTTCTTTTTCTTTTTCTGAGGGGCAATATTGTCCTGTTCCTATGGTTGTTTCGAGATTGAGCCCAACAAAATCGAATCAATAGAGTTTGGTGTGATAGAAACTGGCTCCTGTCTTGGAGAGTGTGTTTTCTTGGAAGAATTCTTGAAAGATTGAGGTTTTGAAGGTTGTATCCTGTTTGCTTAATTCACGAGCGAACATCGTGTCTCAGAAAAAGGCTCCATATATTTTGGAATCATTTGCATCGTATTCTCCGAATATTTGTTTCTCTTCCTCGGGTTTCTTGTCTCGGAATATACCGAAGATATGGCTCGTATTTCCCACACCAGAAGGTGTTTTCGATATGGTATCAACACTCGTGCGTTCTATGAGTTCGAAGTACGGTTTTTGATAAAAATGAGCGAGATTGGTGATAAATTTGAGGCAATTCTGACAATCTACTTCGATTTCAGAAAAATCCTTTCCATTTTGTATGGATTCGATACTTTTTGCATCATGGATCCTTGCAAACACCTCATCAATATGGTGTGAAAAATCAACGGAAGCGAGCACAAGCGTGCGAGAATCAAGGGGATTGTTTTTTATGAATGTTTCAAGTGCCTTTTCGGTTTGTGGAAATCTCTCCTTCTCTCTATGGAGGACAAGAGGAATTACTGTTGCTCCTGAAAAAAATGTGTTGATATATGAGAAATGGGTTCAGAGTCCATGCTCTCGTGTTGTTAGGATATTATCTTTCTGGTAATGGAAAAGAGGGAAATCCGCTTTCACAGGAATGAAATCATTTATCCTTTTTACTCGAACACACGAAGAAAGAAAGCAGAGCTGACCATTCACTGGAACACCTTGAATGAACCCTCCTCAGGCATTGTAGTGATCAGGAGAGATGAGTATGATTTTATTTACAAAAGGGGATTGTGTGTGAAGTTTTCCATAAAAATCATTCAGTGCTTTTGTAGTAATCCCGTGGTGTGGAAGTATGGCGAAAATCGGTGCATCAGCCGTTTCTTGTTTTCTTTGAATATCTCAACCCATAAATACTCACAAAATACCCGAAACCAAGAGGGCAAGAAAACAGGCAAGGATGGTGTATCTAAAACAAAATGTTCGACACTCACCGACAGGTGAGCAAGCCACTCTCTCTGATGAGGTTTTTGATAAAAAACGATGAGACCAACTCCATTTGGGTATAAATTTTTTCATGAAGCTCTATCGGATGATGGTATTTTCATTATCTTTCAGAACTCATCCCCATTCAAAGACATCGAAGTTTGAATCTCGACGGAATGTTTTTAGAAGTCATGAATCGAATGCAGCTCAGACATTTTTATAGAGGAATGATTCTTTTCCTTTTATAGAGGGTAATTCATATCCCTCGAAAAGCACACGTTCGATGCTTTTTGGTTGCTTGCTGAAAGAAAGTCCAACCATTGAGTCCATTTCTTTGTTGTACTTGAAAGAGACGAAATAATAGCTTTTTTCCTTAAATTGATCTTTCCAGAAGTCGATGAAATCTTTTTGTTCCTGTGTTTTGAATCCGAGCTTTGGAAGCTTGTCCTCAAAGAAAGATACTGCCTCGTTCCCTTGTATAATCCATCCATCTTTATTGAATCGGTAATCTTTTACTTTTACAGAATAATAAAGGTATTCGTATGGTTTTTTGTCTACAAGAAGCCCAGGAGTTTGTGTTTCGATATCCCAGGTGGTTCCAGTCGAGAAAGTTGGTATGAGCTTTGTGAAAAATCCGTTTCCGAAGAGATCGAGCGAAACCGAGAGATTGGTTGGTTCTTTTTTGTACACGTATACGACTGGTTTGCACATTTCTGCAAACGATTCAAAAGTATATCCGTCTCTTGGATAGAGGAGATAATAACCGTCGTCAGTGAGTTTTTGTACATTGAAAATAGGAAGCTCGCTCTTGGTCACGGTTGTTATCGATTGACTCAAGTCTTTTCCTCGAACGAGTCGGCGGTCCTGTCAGTAGTATGAAAGAATCTTGTTATTTACCGCCTCGTCGAGAAGTCCGCCATTGTTGTTGATATTACTCTTGAGATAAGAGGCATCTGTTCCCAGATAGACAACACGTTCTGGTTGGGTCTCCTTCATAGAATAGACGAACTTCATCTCGGGATATTCCTTGAAAGAAAGTGTGTATTTCTTCGGAAAAGCATTCTTGTCTTTCTTGATTCCAGCGAGTATCTGTGAACCGATAGTGGTATCATCCTTTGTATATGTTCCCGTCAATGCCTTGTTGTCGGCAAGCGTTCCGTAGATATAGGTAGATGTATCGTTGTTGAGGTCTTCTAGGGAAAATGTCTTTGTTCCGATGGTGATTTTCTGTGGAATCCCGAGGGTAGTTCCGACGTTGTGGAGGTTTTTTCCTGACATATCGAAAATCTCCTGTTTCCACGAAGAAGGACCACAAGAAGCAGTAGAGGATTGTCTCACGAAAAATGTCGGATACTTTGTTACGATTGTATTCATTTGATACATCATACCGCTCGCATTGATGGATGCAGAACCTTTTGAAACATTAACCGTAATGATGGTTTCTGTTTCTCAGGAATCATCCTTGATAGTTTGTGATACAGTATCACCAGCTGTTTGTGATGGCTTCGCTGGATTTATACAGATATCCAATACGCAATATTTTCAGGAAACAACAATATCATGGTCTTCTTTGATAGTAACTTCCTTTGATTCTTTCTCCCCATTAGCTTTCTCCCCAGTGAAGATATAAGTATTTTCACCTTTCTGGATAGTCTTGAATTTTGGCTGTACATAGTATTCAAAAACTCGTTTCTCTGGAATATATTTTTTGAG
>JAQTWO010000079.1 GCA_028689245.1 Candidatus Altimarinota bacterium
ATTTGTTACAAGTGTTTTTTTGTGTAAATCATACAAAGATAGATTAGAAACTAAGTATTCCCAATCTTAGCAGATACTGATGCTAAAAGCAAGGAATTAAAACCAACACATTTTACCTTTATCTCAATTTTTCCACACTCGAACCTTGTATTATCCCACCATGGAGGTCGAAGAGTCTCTGGTTCACTTGGATCGATGAATGAGATAATAATAGAATTGTTTCAATCCTTGCCATTCGGTAGAGAGGTTTTTATTCTCCGCAATTTCCCGCATTTTTCACCTCCACTGTCCCGAGAATCTGGTCGAAGTGGATCAGTCCGTATTCGCTTGAATCGAGGCTGTTTCGACGGTTATCACCGAGTACAAGGAACATATTCGACGGTAGAATCCCTCCAAACCGTTCAATCTGTAAAAGGACTCGGGAAAACCCGGGAGTCAGAAAGAATTTTGGATTTCCGATGATATAATCCTCTTTCATCTGCTCTCCATTGCGATAGATATATCCATCCTTTCCAAATACTATCTGGTCTCCTGGGATTCCAATGACCCGTTTGACCATATTGATATTCTTCCCATTGAAATGAATACCGACAATATCTCCGGTTTTGATATCTCCGGATACGACAGGGAAGTTTCTGAAAAGACATATCTTCGTTCCGTTGGGAAGAGTTGGTTCCATAGAATGCCCATTAACATACGTGAGGATGCCTATGGGTTTTTGACCGGAAAAAAATACCATCCCGCCAAGTACGCTACTGAGAGCTATAAAAACTCAGAGGAATAAGTATTTTTTATCCAGAAGTCACGACATTTGGACCATACGGTGTGATTACGCAATTTTTAGAAACTACCCACGATTCATGAGTGCGTAAATTGCACTCGCCACCTCACCGCGATTCATGAGTTTATTTGGCTCAAATGCATTTCCGGAAAATGCGATAAGTTCCTGAGCTTTCGCGAAGTTCGCATATGGAGCGGTCCAATCCGTCACAGTAACATCCTGAAATACAGGGAAAGATACAGTATCGAGCACTCCGGAGTGAAATGTGTTGATGATGATCTTGAATGCTTCGGCACGAGTGATGGGATTATTCGGTCTGAAAGTACCGTCAGGATATCCTCCGATAATATTGTTTATTTTTGCCGTATTGGCATATGGTGCCTGCCAAGAAGCAGGATCTATATCGGAAAAGTAGTTCTGCTGACCCGTTGCAAGGGGTACTCAAGCTGCACCAAATACCATTTTCAAGAGTTCTGCTCGCGTAACGGTCGCTTCTGGATGAAACTGTCCATTATTTCCGCCGACAATACCTTTGGATTTCAGGAAATTGATAGCCGTCGCATACGGATAATTGGATGGAACATCCGAAAAGCCTCACATATTTGATGGAACGCTATCCGTAGACTTTTTGACATTTGAACGAGGATTTGTATTTTCAAGAGATGCAACCAAGACAGATGACACTATGGGTTTTGAAACAACAGGGGTGACAGAAGCAGGACTTGTGCCATTGTATGTTTCTATCCGGTCAAGATACACAAGCGGATTGACGGTGAACTTTTTCGCATTTTCTAGCCCGAGTCCCGCATTTACCGATTCAAAAAAACCGAGTCCAGCCGCCTTGCTATCGGCGAAAGTGAATGGCCAATACGGATGAAAAGGAGCTTCTGCACGATCGATCTGAAAATGGAGATGTTCCCCGGTTGACCCTGTCACGTTTCCCGTATTTCCGGACTTCCCTATCACATCGCCTTCACTCACAAGCTGCCCGACTGTCACACTCATCTCGCTCAGGTGAAGGTGACATGAATAGAGAGTAGTTTTCTTTGTCATGTCCAGAGGATCAGGAACATTGTCATGCCTGATAACGATACAATTTCCATCTGCCGGCTTATTTTCTGCCATTCCCACCACTCCATCCATGCATGCATATATATTGTCATGCGTTACGATAGGAAAGATATCGACACCACAGTGGCTTCCGACTCCCTCATTAAAATTACCTGGTACGTAATTTCCGAGATATACGGTCGTGAAAGTATTGGCACTATCTGCAAGATTGAGCGGATTGTATTTTACGATTGTTTTGAGCGGATACATGGTAATGAAGTTAAGAATAATGACAAGGGGACATGATACAACGTACCAACATTCTACTCATCTTCCCCGTCTTCTGCAAGTCGGAATTGGAAATTATCCTCGACAAATCGTCATTTGAGTGCAGAAAGACATCGCACGACGTTGTTATGCCAGTTTGAAGAAGAAGAGGCGTAAATAGATCCGTCTTTATTTCCATAGCGGGAAAGTTGATCGATGGTCGTATATTTGCCGAGAAATTTATTGTTGAGAGTTTTTGTCATCCAATATACTCCCTCTCGTGCGCTCGCGAATTCATATGTGCCTCCGGAGTCGGTATTTCCGATATTTCCGATATTATACGGGGTTTTGAGATGGTTTCCGAGACTGGTCTCCGCCAGTCCGACGCACATAAGGAAACTGGGGTCGATCTTGGCTCCGACCGCCTCTTCCGTCCACATATCGTGATCTGCAAATGCAGGAACCGCATAGTTTGCAAGAAGATATTTCTGACGCTCAATCTCATCAGAACCAGCGATGAGAAATTTTGAATATTTGGAAATATTTGCCCTGTTTCCATAGCGTGCTTTGAGATCTTCAACAAACTTATATCGATATTTTCCATCTATACTGTCATAACTGAGCCTTGTCAGATCAAGAAAACGCAACGGATCAACGGATTCGCGATTCTTATACAGTTCAAAGTGGAGATGCGATCCGCTCGTCATAGGTCCGGCACCCGGAGTTCCCGGCGCTCACCCGGTCTTTGCGAATACTTTTCCCGCTTCCACGAAATCAAACTTATTCACAAGCACTTCCGAGATATGTCCATATACAGAAACGAATCCATTGGCGTGTTTGAGAGCGATATATCCATATCATCCTGGAGTCGGCGCTTGTATGAAGTAAACATATCCCGCAACCGGAGCCACGATATCGGAGCCTTGTGGCATAGGAAGATCCACGGCTTCGTGTTCGCTTCCGAGTTCCTTGAAGTATCCCTCATCATGGAAATAAGTTGAAATACGAGTTGCTTCGACCGGCCACAGAAAAGGATTTTGGAGAGCATCATCGATAGGAGAATCCAAGAGTTGTTTCTCGGCTGCATAAAACTTTTTCAGATCGTCACAAGAATTCATGCTCGCTCCAGAATCTGAAATAGCAGCACTCGGAGGGATGTCCGATATGATATCACATTTATATTTGTCACCAAGACGAGCAAATACATTTGTATATTCTTGTGAAATATCCGTCAGACGTTTTTGTATATTTTCCTCTTTTTCCTGTTTCGTAGCGATATATTGGTTAAATAGCGCCTCTTGACCTCTGGTGACTTCCAGTATTTGTTCCTTGTATTGCTTCTGTGCCGCAAGGTCTTTATTTCTGGAAACAAGCTCATTTTTAAGTCGGATATTGGCAATCTTCTCTTTTTTGATGGATTCCTTGTTGTAATAATATTCTTTGACAAGATTGCGATGCACTTCTATAAAGTTCTGTCCAGCCATTTCCAGTATCGTCTTGTAATGGATATCGTTAAAAATTTCTCCAAGATCTCCGTCATTGAGAATAATACTTCGAAGTACATCGATATTTTGTGTCTCATCGTACACCAGATCTCCCTTGGAATAAATATAGGTGAGGTATCGGAGAATAGAAGCCTTGTTGTCGGCAATCTTCGCATCCAGTTCCTCGATACGAAGAGCGTACTTCGCTATCTCACGATTCTTCGCAGCTATCAGTTCTTCGGTGTTGGAAATGGCTTTTTCCGTCTCGGAAATACTTGCGTCGAGATTGGCGATCATCTTCTTGAGCGTAAATTTTTCTCGTGTCACTACTCGTTTCTGTTGTTTGTATTGTTCTTTGGAAGAATCTATTCGTTTGAGAATATCACTCAAGCTGTTCATCTTTCGTTCCGCATTAAAGAGTCCGAGTTCATCATCAGAAGAAAATGGGACGTTTTCAAAGAGGAGAGTTTCTTGTTTCTCTTTGAAATTGTCAAGAATCTGTGTAGTTTGGGATTTTTTGATTCCGACAATAGTTGTTTGATCTCATTCTATTGCCGATACCATGGATGGTGCATACTGCGAGACAAGGAAACAGAGAAGAATCCCGGAAGTGATATGTCTTTGTATTTTTTGTTTTTGCATGATGATTACAACGAGTTTTTTATATAGAACAAATCCAGTGTATCATATATATTTTTTATGACAAGAAATGAGTATGGACAATTATATAAAAATAATCTTAATTTATTTTCTATGTGAAAATCACCACGATTACACGCATGTGAATCCTGATAATCGTATGAACCTGGAATATCGAACTCTGAGCATGTTGCATGCTCTTTATTTGCATCATACGCCTTTTTGAGCAAGTCTCCTTTTCTTTGAGACAAAACTTGCAATATCTTTTTGTTTAGGATATCGTATGCTCGATGTGCTAAAAGCTCTCATTTCAATAACATTTTTTATCAAATTTAGATCCATAAAGAATGTATTATTTTTTTACCGATACGTTATGCAGCATACAAACAATAAAGCTTTCACACTTGTAGAACTCATTGTTACCATCTCGATTATCGTTATTCTCTGAACGATATCATTTTTGTCCTATTCTCATGTCTCCTCATCCGCGAGAGATTCACAAAGGATTTCCAACGTCTCCATCATAACAAAATGAATCGACGTATCGCTTGCTTCATGAAAATGAATCAACACCTCCGATGCATGAATCGGGGAGAATATCGTCATTTTTGGAAGTGGAGGAAAGTCTTTCACTGGATACTATGGCAAAGTTGGAAAGAAATTCTTGTCTTCCATAAACGTACTTGGAAAAGATATTCAGGAGGAAGCGCCAAAGGAGTATGAGTATACGTATATTCCGGATAACCATTACTATCAAATCAAAACACTTCTTGAAAATCCTCAATCAACTGTTTTCTTTGTACCTCACTTGATGCCCGAAGCCTTTGCGGAAAGCACCCAACAATATGTATATCTCAAATGAAATCTCCCTTCCAATTCCCTATTGACCTGATATATACAATGATTGATACCTCAGGACTTCTCATGAGCGGTGGATGAAAATAATGATGGGATCAAGGAAGTATCATGAACCGCGAGCGTACTTAAAAATAATGATATCATTACCGTCATCCCACCGATTGCACCACCGTGAGCATTACCGATAGCATCTTTTTCTTGTTCGTCCTCACAACCCGTCATAACCGGAGCCACTCCGATATTCTCGGCAGGAACAGCCAGTATCAGCGATCAATCCTGGGAGTATGACTATTCTCAGACAAAGGCTTGTAGCTGGACATGTCCTATTGGATACAACAAAGGAGTTGGCGATTCGTGTGTCACAGCCCAAATTGCTTACTGGAATGGGACTGTTGATACAAACTGGTTCAATGCTGCAAATTGGTCGTGATCTATTCTCCCTGGATTGTCCAGCGATATTGTCATAAATGATACAATTGCATCCAGACAACCTATTATCGATCTTTCTCTCGGAGCTGTCACATTTGCATCTCTCACGCTCGGAACCGGAGCCACTCCTCTAATCTTGACTACCTATGGCTCTTCTGTTTCTGGTTTAGTAGTTACAAAGTTCATGACTATAGGTTCCAATGGAACACTTACTCATGTGGCAAATTCCACGACCAAAACACATACGCTTACTCTCAAAGTCCAAGGCAATCTCACTATCGAATCCGGTGGTAAAATTGATGTTTCTGGGAAAGGGTATGTTTGAGCAGTAGCTACAGCAGCTTGTACCAAGGTTGATGCTTCACCAGCAGTTGGAGGAGGAA
>JAQTWO010000080.1 GCA_028689245.1 Candidatus Altimarinota bacterium
ATGATTTTGGACTCGTACTCAAGGACGCAGCTCCGATACATACTCCTAATATGGGAGAACTTGTTTCCGGAACCGTTGTAAGTGCCAGTCAGAAGATGATTCTTGTAGATCTTGGCGGTCAATTCACTGGTATCATTTCCGGATCACACATGACTTCTTCTACGGAAGACTCTTCTGCGATCAAGGCAGGTGACCTCGTTGATGCAATTGTAATCGGAGACGACAAAGATTCTGGACTTTTCATGCTTTCTCTCAGGAAGGCAAGCCAGATTAAGCTTATCGCGAAACTCCACTCAAATTTTGACACAAAAGAAATTATTACCGTTATCCCAAATGAAGCGAACAAGGGGGGTCTTCTTATCGACCTCGACGGAATCAAGGGATTCATCCCAGTTTCTCAGCTCACTCCTATGAACTACCCTCGTGTGGAAGGAGCGAACCCAGAAAAGATTCTCGAACACCTCGGACGACTCGTCGGAAAACCATTCAAGGTTCGTGTTATCAATGTTGACCAGGACGGAAAGAAGATTATCTTCTCTGAAAAGGCAGCACTTGAAGAAGCACGCGGAGTGGCACTTCAGAAACTCAAGATCGGAGACAATGTTGACGGAACCGTGAGTGGTATCCTTACCTACGGTCTCTTCATCACTTTCAATGGTCTCGAAGGTCTCGTTCACGTTTCCGAAATCGATTGGGGACACGTATCTGATCCAAGCAAATTCGCGAAGGTTGGAGACAAAGTGAAAGTTCAGGTTATCGGTATCGATGCTGACAAGATTAGCCTCTCTATGAAGCGATTGAAGCCAAATCCATGGCAGGTTCTCGCTGAAAAGTACAAGGTAAACGACATTATCGAAGCTCCAGTAATGCGAATTTCTCAGTTCGGAGTATTCCTCTCTCTCGATGGAGGAATCAGTGGTCTCATCCACCTCTCTGAGATTTCTCACACTATGGTGAAAGATGTTGCTGAATACGCAAAGGTTGGTGAAAACGTGAAAGCGAAAATCATCACTTTCGATCCAGTTGCAAAACGAATCGGTCTCTCTATGAAGGCTCTCGAAGCAGCACCAGAAGTGGTAGCTACAGAAGCTCCTGTAGGAGAAGAAAAGAAAGAAAAGAAAACAACCAAGAAAAAAACAGAAGAAGCTCCAACGGAAGCAACAGCTGAATAATTCTCGGACAGAAAATCTCCCCATTTCGCAAGAAAAGGGGAGATTTTTATATAATACTCGTATACAATCAAATAAATTTGACTAAAGTGTCATTTCCCATACAATCTCCCCGAATTCTTTGAAAAAAGAATATTTTTCTATTTCTTTTAAATTATTTTTTATGGCAATTTCAACTGACCTAAAAAACATCCGTAATATCGGTATCATCGCCCATATCGATGCGGGTAAGACGACTACTTCCGAGCGTGTTCTCTTCTATACCGGAAAGACTCACAAGATCGGAGAAGTTCACGAGGGTGCTGCAACCATGGATTGGATGGAACAGGAGCAGGAGCGAGGTATTACTATTACCTCTGCGGCTACTACTTGTGAATGGAAAGGAACTCAGTTCAACCTCATCGATACCCCGGGTCACGTTGACTTCACTATCGAAGTTGAGCGATCTATGCGTGTTCTTGACGGAGGAGTTGCGGTCTTCGACGCTTCTCAGGGAGTTGAGCCGCAGTCTGAGACTGTTTGGAAGCAGGCAGATAAATACGGAGTTCCACGAATCGCCTTCGCGAACAAGATGGACAAGACGGGTGCGTCATTTCAGATGACGTACGATTCTATCAAGAAACGTCTCTCTGGAAACAAGGTTATCGCCATCCAGATGCCTATGGGTGAGGAAGGAGAGTTTGTAGGAATTATCGATCTCGTAAAGATGAAATCTTACACATTCGATGGTAAGATGGGAGAAATTGTCGTTGAAGCAGAAATCCCAGCACAGTACCTCGAGAAAGCTCAGGCTATGCGTCTCGATATCATCGAAAAAGCAGCTGAGCAGTCAGAAGAACTCATGGAAGCATACATGGAATCCGAGAGTCTGACGACTGAACAGATCAAGAAGGGGCTTCGAATCGGAGTTTGTGCGAGTGAAGTGTACCCACTCATGTGTGGTTCTGCTCTTACAAACAAGGGAGTTCAACTCGTTCTCGATGCAGTCGTGGATTACCTTCCGTCTCCACTCGATGTAAACAATGGAACTATCACTGGTTCCGAAGAAGACGATGTTGAGAAGAAAATCACTTTCAAACAAGATAAAGACGAACCTCTTACGGCTCTTGCATTCAAGATTGCGACTGATCCGTTCGTTGGACGAATCACGTTCGTTCGTGTTTACTCCGGGACCCTCAAATCCGGTTCATATGTTTACAATCCGGTTTCCGGACAGAAAGAACGTATTGGTCGTCTCCTTCAGATGCATGCGAACAACCGTCAGGAAATCGATGAGATTCCAGCTGGAAATATCGGAGCCGTTATCGGACTCAAAGATACGAAGACGGGAGACACTCTTTGTGACACAGACAAACCAGTAGTTCTTGAACGAATGACCTTTCCTGAACCGGTTATCTCTATCGCGATCGAGCCAAAGACAAAGGCAGATCAGGAACGAATGGGTATGGCTCTCAGTAAGCTTGCTGAAGAAGACCCTTCATTCCGTGTGACTTCCAATCCAGAAACCAATCAGACTATCATCTGGGGAATGGGAGAGCTTCACCTCGAGATCATCGTCGATCGAATGCGACGAGAGTTCAAGGTAGAATCCAATGTCGGAGCACCACAAGTTGCATACCGAGAGACGATTACTCAGACTGTTAAAGATCAGGAATTCAAACACCAGAAACAAACAGGAGGTCGTGGACAGTACGGACATGTCATCATCACTTTTGAGCCAATCACGACAGAAGAACGAAAGGCAAATCCAGAATTCAAGGAAGAGAATGTATTCGTGAACAAGATCGTCGGAGGAGTGGTACCAAAGGAATATATCCCAGGTGTCGAAAAGGGTCTCCGTGATTCTTGGTCTCGGGGTATGATCGCTGGTTACCCAGTGGTAGATGTTCGAGCGACTCTCACATTTGGTTCGTACCATGATGTCGATTCCAATGAGCTTTCCTTCAAACTCGCAGCTTCTAAGTGTTTCCGTGAAGCAGCAAAGAAGGCTCGACCAAATCTATTGGAACCAGTGATGCTCGTGGAAGTAAATACTCCAGAGGAATACATGGGAGACGTACTCGGAGGTATCAACTCCAAGCGAGGACAGATCAACGAGATGACGGAGCGAGGAATGGCGAAGATCATCAAGGCATATGTTCCTCTCTCTGAGATGTTCGGATACTCAACCGATCTCCGATCTATGTCACAAGGACGAGCGACCTACGTTATGGAATTCTCTCACTACTCAGCAGTTCCAGCGGCTCTGACAGAAAAGATCCGTGCAGAACGTGGAGTGAAGTTCGATGACGAAGAATAATATCCTCAAGACCCTTGAGTTCGCAATGAATTTGAGGGTCTTTTTAAATTTTTGCTTTTCTGTTTTTTGTCCACGCAAAAAACTTGCTTTCCCGTCATTTTAGATATACTGTTTTTCGCTCAATACATCTGCCCAGGTGATGGAATGGTAGACATGTACGTCTCAGACGCGTATGCCGCAAGGTGTGTGGGTTCAAATCCCATTCTGGGCACCAAAGAGCATTCAGCAACCCATGTGAAAACGTGGGTTTTTGTTTTGCACGCATGGACAAAGAATGGGATTTGAAGCTGCAGCGATACCGATGAATGCAATGAATCGGGGAAAGCGTGCCTTGAATGGCACGCTTCATCGCAAAGAGGTCCTGCAAGGAAAATCCCATTCTGGGCACCAAAGAGCATTCAGCAACTCACGTGAAAACGTGGGTTTTGTTTTTCTATATCGCGGTGCTTATTTTTTGCTTTATTCTCCAAAATAGGGTAATATGAAGGTGTTATCTTACTTTTTTATACAAAAACATATATGGCAGAAAATCTCTATACCGTACAGAAAACATATGAAGCACTTATTGATCCAAATAGTGCTTCTAAAGAAGAACAGGCTATTGAAAAGGATTTAAAATTCGATGATACTCGGATATTCAAAACAGAATTTGATCGTCAGATGTACCTCGTTTCATTAACATGAGATGATCTTCGGGCGGCTATTGCTTGGCTGAAAGATTCAAAAAATGAAAGAGTAACAAAACAATCAGAGATGTTAAAATTACTCGGATGAAAGCAAGCAGCACTGGGTGATATTCAAGCGGCAACCCGAAAGGAACTTGCTAGTCACGCTCTTGTTATAGAGTCACTTATTCCAGGGGTGGATGCAGGTGGAGCATCAAGACTAGTAATAGATTGACAAGTAATAGATTGACAAGTAAAAGATCCAAATGATTTTGAGGTATCACCCTGAGCTCAGGAATTACAAACAAAGATTACTGCCATGTTAGTAAAAGATATGGGAGTTACATTTTCCGTGGGTGATTGGAGAAAAGTACGAGCTGGTAAATTCATAGAATCTCCAATTTTTGAGATTAGTAATAGAAAGTTCTTTATTAGTATTACTGATGATAATAGTGTGATGCATGTAATAGATGTCACCAACAGTATTCCCTCTACATTTTTTAGAGCTGGGAATCCACAACCGAATAATGTGGACGATATTAAGGATGGATTCATGAAGATAAAAAATGGTCAATCGCAAACCAAGTGAGCACAAACTCAAATACCAACAGGTCAATCTTCAATTTCAGAAGAAGTTATTTTGGTAGATAAATACACTGAAATCCAAGATATTCTCGGAAACAAAGAAACCGATGCAACGAGTACAGTTCGAAAGAATGCGAAAGCAATTGTAGAGGCTTTGAAAAAAGGAACGAAACTTGGTGAAGTAAAAAGGGCGATTGATTCGCTTTTGGATGCAGAACAAGATGGAGAAGATTTCCAAAAAGCACTCGGGATGACTCCAGATGGAGGGGTTATCGGTCCGGTAACTATTAAGAAGTTTTTAGAGAAAGCAGGGGTTGATACCAAAGAGATCAATACGCTTATGAGTAAGCTTCAGGAAGGAGGAAGGGATAGGAAATCTTCACCAAAAGACAGTTCTGGGGCTACAGCTTCGAAAACACTGGAACAATCTAATAAAGCTCCAAAATTAACTCTCGATGCAGATGGAACTATTATGAATGGTAAAACACCATACAATGGGACTATAAAAACTCCGCTTGATGTTGGAGATGGAAATACTTATTCTGGAGAGGTAAAGAATGGAAAACTTGAATGAAAAGGAAAATATACCCTTAAGAGTAAAGATGTTTATGAGGGGGATTTCAAAAATGGAAATTTTGAATGAAAAGGAAAATATACCTATGAGAATAATGGATATACTGAAGAGGGAATCTGGAAGAATGATGACATTTATAATGGAGTAATGAAAAATAAAAGTGGACAAGAAATTGCAAAATATACAGATGGACAGAAGGTGGAATTAAAAGTTGCTGACGTTGCAAAAGATCCATCAATCAATAACTATAAAAATTAGGCTTAATAGTCAAAACGTGTTGCTACCCAGTGTCAGGGTTAGTGTGATAGAAGGCTCGAGAGTATCTTGAGTCTTTTATCTTTTGTAGCTCACCTGTGAACATTGACTTTAGACTTGATATGAGAGAAGGTACCATCAAGACAGTTAGTGGTGTTCGGTATGGAAATATCATGGATGTAAT
>JAQTWO010000081.1 GCA_028689245.1 Candidatus Altimarinota bacterium
CTCATTCCATGAGCGGCGAGAGGTATTTTTTTCCGGTAGCATAGTACGATTCAGGGAAGGGGATGTTTTCGAATGCATGTTTCCTGAAGATGTTCTCCATGGTCGGATTGATGGTCGCGGCCACCAGAGAAGAATATTTTCCCGAGAGCAGTTCAATTCCTCAGGTAATAAGTTTTTCACCAAGTCCGCGGGAACGGTATCACGAGGAGATAATAACACTTCCAATTTCCCCGACTGAAAGTTCCTCGATTTCCGGTATCTCCGCCGGATAGAGAGCAAGATGTCCGATGACATTGAGTCCGTTCGTTATAACGAGGCTTTTATCATATCTATATGCGAGCTCCTCTTCGTTGTGGGGAATTACGGTCGCATCCATTATCCTGGTTCGTTCTATAAGATCCGATGCGATATCTATATATTGCTGCTTCGTAAAAACAGTCGGCGTATGACAGAGCTGAAAATTATTCGTTTCAGCGTCAATAAATGTATTCGTTTTCATAAGTATAAAAGTTAATTTTAATAGAAGTGTATTGGGATTTTTCACACAAAAAATCCCCGAAAAAACTTTCGGAGATTTGATCGCAAACGTGTTCGATGAAATACCTATCCGAAAGATATACGGAGAGTCCACCAAGAGGCGAGAGTGATGAATCGAAGTGTTTGCATAAAAATTAGTTTAGATGTTTCATGATATTTCATTTCCCGTATTGAAGTACTCGATTCCCCCGACTCACGGTCGTAACCGATATCCCGAGCGTTTCGGCGATTTCGCGCTGACTTTTTCAGTCCTGAAGCATCCGGAGTATCGTGATACGATCAGCTATGTCGGTGATCTCACCGGGAGTCAGGAGCTCCTCGAGAACTCCGGAGAATTCCTCTTGATCCTGGATTCGCCAGAGTGTATCGGTAACAAGCTTGAGTGATTCTGGAAGTTTCATATATATTATATTACTTTGATAATACAGTGTATTATATAGATTTACAGAAGAAATGCAAAAGATTTTTTCAGGGAGCTCACAAAAAAAGACCCCATCCGCAAAGATAAGATATGTTTTGAACGCGATTTCAAGTCTCTCACTTCAATGTGCACAAAGTAAATAAAAAATCCCATCTTTCAGATGAGATTTCTTTATTTGCTTTGGTGCCCAGAGAGAGACTTGAACTCTCACACCGTACGGCAACGGCTTCTAAGACCGTCGTGTCTACCATTTCACCACCTGGGCAGGTATTTGTTGTGAGAGACAGTATATAGAAAACGAACGGAATGCAAGTTTTTTTGTCTCATATCACATTTTTATATTTCACTCCGAAATATCCCGGCACTTCGGAAAAAGCGAATGTATATGAGGAGTTTTCCTCATGTCATCGACACAAAAATACCCCATTCCGATGAATGAGGTACCTTGTTCCGCTACAAAATCTGAAATCCGAAAAAGTGATTGCAGTAAATTCCATCTATCATTTTCTTTATCCGACAGTTTTCATTGGAACCTCGTCCATTCCTTCAAAGAAAGCATCAAACTGTGCTTGTGTCAGCTCTTCGACTTCGAGGAGATGACGTGTTATTTTCTCGTGGAGTTCCTTGTTCGCGAGGATAATGGATCGTGCTTGTTCGTACGCCCCTTTGAGAATTCAACGAACCTTCTCATCGATCTTCTCTTGGGTTTTTTCACTGAATATCTTTCCTCCGCCTTCCGCACCGAGATGATTTCCTTCCAGTGCATCCGAAGCGAAATTCTCAGGTCCGAGTTCTTCGTCGAATCCATATTTCATAACCATAGCCCGTGCGATTTCTGTCGCGTTTTCTATATCAGATGAAGCTCCGGTTGTGATATAATCTCGACCAAAGAATATCTCTTCAGCAACACGTCCGCCATACCCCATCGCGATCTGATCAAGAAACTTGGCTTTTGTCGTATAAGTAGTGTCCTTTTCTGGGAGGAACCAAGTCACTCCGCCCGTAGATCCGCGCGGAACCATGGATATCTTGTAAACCGGATCGGTATTTGGGAGCATCTTCCCAACGAGTGCATGTCCCACTTCATGATAGGCGGTGGTTTCTCGTTCCCTTTGGGTAAATACATGGGACTTTTTGGTACTTCCGATGGCGATTTTCTCAAATGCCTTTTGGAGGATATCGTGCGTAATGGTCTTTACATTCTCACGTCCTGCGAGAATCGCGGCTTCATTGAGGAGGTTGCCGATATCAGCTCCGGAAAATCCGACCGTTGCGGAAGCAATTTTTCTGAGGTCCACATCATTGGCAAGTGGCTTATTCTTTGCATGCACTTCAAATATCTTGACACGATCTTCCATGCGAGGGAGGCGAATCGTCACCTTTCGATCGAATCGACCCGGTCGGAGGAGTGCCTTGTCAAGAACATCCGCACGATTGGTGGCTGCGAGGATGATAACATTGGTTTCATTGTCGAATCCATCCATCTCAGTGAGTATCTGATTGAGTGTTTGTTCTCGTTCATCATGTCCTCCGCCGATTCCAGGACTTCGTTTCTTTCCGATAGCATCGACTTCATCGATAAATATAATAGATGGTGCGTGTTCTTTCGCTTCTTTGAAAAGATCACGAACTCGTGCTGCCCCAACTCCGACGAACATCTCGACGAACTCAGAACCGGATATGGAAAAGAATGGTACATTGGATTCTCCGGCAACCGCTCGAGCAAGGAGAGTTTTACCGGTTCCTGGAGGTCCGACCATGAGGATTCCACGAGGAATCTTGGCTCCGAGATCACGATATTTTTTCGGATTCTTGAGAAAATCCACCACTTCCATGAGATCTTCTTTTTCTTCCTCAGCTCCTGCCACATCAGCAAAGACGACTTTTTCATCTTTCTCGGGGTCATACATCCGTGCTCGGGATTTTATAAACGCCATAGGACCGTTGGTACCCCCCGACATCCGCCCAAAAAGAAATATGAGGACTACGATAAATATGATCATACCGACAATACTTGGAATCGCATCAGCCAAAAGAGTCCCCCAGTATTCGTCCTTGACTGATACTTTGGTTGGATTATTCTTGTCGTTGAAACCAAGATCCGTGATTCCATCGCGTGGAGGAAGCATGACTTTGTCAATCGTAGTAATGATTATCGGTTTATTGCCGAATCCTGTCTCGGTCTTCGTTTCTTTCTGTTTCGCGAGAAGTGCATTCCCTTCTATGATCAACTCGGAATATACTCACGATGCATATCGTGCCTGAATCTCATTGAGTCCGAGATTCGTTTTGATATCTTCCTTATTCGGCCCACCAAGGAACGAGTAGATACTGGCAATTATTATTGCCATAACAAAGAGAACAATGAAGGGATTGGTACTTTTGTTGTTCTTTGGAGATTTGGAATCTTTTTTATTTACATCGTCAAGTTTCTTGAGTGTTTTCAAAAGATCAATCGGTTGTTTTTTCTGTTTTTTCATGTGAAATGGAGAATAAGTAACATAGCTTGTATCTATAAATACAAGAAGGAGAGATAATATGAAAAAATAGTGAAAAAGCAAATTTCTGTTCGATTTATTGCTTTCCGCTCACAAAAACAGGCTACTTTTCAGTAACCTGTTTTGTATGAAAAACATCGCTCATAATCGGCAAGCCTTATTTCTGTGCCACTTGGTTTGTTTTATTTTTGGCAACTCGAACTTGTGTATTATGAATTTCATTGAGAAATTGAGATATGCCTGCTACAAATGGATATATTCCATCGGGGAGAGGATGTCGATGTCCTGCACCTTGAACGATTTCCGCTATTTCCGGACCCGACCAGATAATATCATTCCATAATTTAAAACGACTACCTGGTATCCAGTTGCTATTTTTCATGAATAAATTTGGATCGCCTGTTATATCCTCTCCTACGTATGTACCACAGGAAACACGCAGGTCACGGATTTTTCGACAAGTTTCCTGTTCTATAACAATACGGGCAAGTGCAAATTGCATCTCAATCGCTTCGGATTTCCCCTGGAGCACAAACGGAAGAACGATTCCAGATTCATCTACGATACGGTACTTTCCGCTCGGTGTTTCTTGAATTTCCAAACCATTTACAACTGCAAATTTTGGGGAAGAAGGAAGTTTTTCTGTCGTGGAATGTGTTTTTGCACCAAGATGCAGTTCTGGTGTTTTAGGACCTGCCATATGAAGAGAAAGTTAAAATCTATTTGTGCTTTTAACAATATCACAAAAAAAAGTTTTTTGCAAAAAAACAACGTTTTTATCAAAAAAGGAAGATTCCTCCTCCATCTTGGTCGGGATGACGAATATTTTTGTCATAAGATACAAGGAAAATTCCCCTACTCCCAAGCATTGCCTTCGGGAGCCTCCGCGGGAATGACAATTTTTACTATCATATATTTATCGCAAAAACACTATTTCTCCTCTAGTTCCAACGCATATTCATGGATACGATTCCACACATCGACGACGAACGTGGCATCGAGCCCGAATTCTCAGGCTTTCCGGGTTCGCTTATCGAGTACTTCCTGCCAGCGCCCTGGCTGGAGCGGAGGGAGATTATGTTCTTTCTTATAGATACCGACCTGCTTCACGACCTCGAATCGCTTCGCGAGAAGTTCTATGAGCTGATCATCTATCTGGTCTATCTGGTTTCGAAAATCGGTAAGCATAAGAGAAAAATTATGAAATATTGATTACCACTCCCCCTACTCGCTATCGCTCGTTTCCCCCTCGATTGAGGGGGATTAAGGGGGAGTTTTTAAAGATTCTTCTTCAAATGTTCATCAAACTCGCTCGAGACTTTCAGGGCTTTTGCGAGGAAATCAGGTCAGATATGAGCTTTTGCGAGGTTGAATTCATTTTCAAAATCGGTTCCCTGTCCTGTGCGGAGGAGCTCGGCGAGGTCGTGGAAATACGATTCGATATCTGGAAGGATTTCATTCCTGTAGACCGTATTTTCGGTCTGCATATCGGTATAGAGCGCCGCTTCTTGGTTCAGGAACCGGGCCAAGATACAAAGCTGCATCCGGGAATTCGGGGTGGAAATCTTCATGAGTTCTTCGATATCGATCCTCCGTTTGGCGAGCAAGTGCCCGAACATGAGGTTCATGATATGTACGGTCGACTGAACGATAGCCACAAGCTCGTCGTGCTTGCGGGAAGGGAGTTCTATGAGGTTTGCACCATCCGCTTTCCAGAGATGAGAGAGGAAATTCCATTTTTCTCAAGGTCGGAGCGGATCGAAGGCGATATTCTGATCCTGAAGCGACGTGATCCATGGTCCGAACATCGGATGAGTTGCGACCACTTCGCCCGTGGTGTACCCGAGAAGTGCCTGAGTTGCCTCGGTCTTGATACCAGTGAAATCCAAGAGGAGCTTTCCGGGCGGGATATGAGGAACGAGGTTCTCAATGGTATTCACAGTCGCCCGGATACTCACGGAAACGATGATGATATCCGCTTCTTTCACGGCTTGTTCGGGAGTGATTTCGGTCGAGCGTGACGCGATGATGACGCGGAGTCATTTGCCCTCGAAATAGCGCTGCCAGAGCTGTCAGAATTTGGAGGTTCCGCCAATAATGGCGATAGTTGGGGTTTGCATGCGATGAAAATAGTTTTAAATAAATGAACGCACTGACAATCCAAGCGCATTGCCATACAGATTCCCATGTGCATTACTGCATGATATCTGCAAACAAATA
>JAQTWO010000082.1 GCA_028689245.1 Candidatus Altimarinota bacterium
GAGAGAACATTGCTTCCTACCACTCACTGATATCCTATGATACTTCCTCCGGAAGCCGTGAGAGTAAGGAGTCCTCCTCCGACCGGAGCTTCCGGAGGAACGACACTTCCATTGCGTACAAGGAGCATCTCAAGTCCCTTGGTTATATTAGTGAGCTCCGATACACGAGAACTATCTCTTGCCGAACTCTGAAAACCTCCGAGATTCAAAAATGCTATGGTTCAGAGGATGACGAGGATTGTTATGACGACGATGAGTTCGATGAGGGTGAAACCGAGCATAGATACTGGTTTATGATGGTTTACTGTCATACCGAGCGAAGTCGAGGTATCCCTTTTGAGAGCACTTTTGAGACCAAAAAAAGAAGAAAAGAAAGAGATAGATGTTTTGTTGTTTCTTAAAACATCGTTTCAAGCAACTTTATCCAAAGAGACTACGTGCCCTTGGGGTATTCCTCCGCTACGGTCGGAATGACAGGGGGGAATATTTTTCGTATCCATAGGGAAAAGTGAAAAAATAAATGTTTTTAAACAAACCCATTATCGCCTTTTGTTTCCGGATTTCAAGTTTGGTTTTCCAGAAAACAAAAAAAGCGAGTATCGGTGAGATTCTCGCCTGGGATTTGAATTTCAAAAGTGGAGCACGCACGAATCTCCTCTGAAAACGCAAATCGAAAAGTTATCAGTGGATATTTTTTGTTGGATTTTTCTTCAATTCTCCGTATACTCTCTTCAAATATCCCTTTATAGTGCACAACCATGCGTCAATCTACTCTTGTGTTTGTATTTAATCCTCAGAACCAGATTCTTCTCGCGATGAAAAAACGGGGATTCGGCGAAGGAAAATGGAATGGTGCCGGAGGAAAGGTCGAGGCTGGAGAAACCATCGTGCAAGCGGCAAACCGAGAACTCGCGGAAGAAACCGGAATCAGCATCGCTCCGGAAAAGCTTGAAGCACGTGGAGTACTGCATTTTCATTTCTCCGGAAAACCTGAATGGGATCAAGATGTGAGTATTTTTGTCTCGCACGGATATACTGGAAGCTTCGAGGAAACCGAAGAGATGAAACCCGAGTGGTTCGATACCGATACAATCCCGTTCGACGATATGTGGGAAGACGATATCTATTGGCTCCCCCGCGTAATCGATGGAGAAAGCGTGGAATTTGAATTCTATTTCGGAGAGGACGGGCTTATAGAGGAATTTGCCGAAGTGTACGGAGGATAGTTCTTCGTGCCTGAAACCCGAATGATATTTTCTTTTCAATTTTTTTATGAGTAACACCGCATTGACAAACTCTGAATGTCCTCAGTTTTGATCCCTTGAAGCAGCTATAAGATTGCCCATAACTCATATACGGGAAAAAGTCCATGCTATAGATGGGTGTATGAAGCATTGCGGAGAAGTGCGACAAAATTGCTCCGAAATTATCCATGACAGTAATTCTCGTGCAGAACATACAGAAGCCACATTTTAAGAACTTATTATAAAATATTTTCATCAGAGACTTTTTTGTTTTCGTGAACATTTTCCGCAGAGATAACATCTATGAACCATATCATCGTTGACATCCAGAAATACGAAGTCCGAGGCAAGGAAATTCTCTCGGATATTTCGTGCATCGTCAATGCGACGGATCGTATTGCGATTGTCGGCGGAAACGGAGTCGGGAAGACCACTTTTATGAAGATTCTGACCGGAGAGCTCGGGGAGTTCGATGGAAGCATCAACAATATTGGCTCAATCTCGCTCGGGTATCTTTCCCAGATCCATTTCGATACTGAAGACCGGAAGGTGCGGGACGATCTTCGGCTCGCTTTCCGTGAGGTTCGCGAAGCGGAGAAATCTCTTGCAGAAGCGGAGAGATTCATGGAAGAGCACCCGGAGGATATGGATGCCATCGGTCGGTATACTGAGGAACTTGATCGGTACCAGATGCTCGGAGGATATGAAGTGGAGAACCGATTGGAACGGGTTGCCCGAGGAATCGGGATATTTGAACTTCTGGAGCTTTCCATCCGGGAAGTGAGCGGAGGACAGCGAACCAAAATCGCTCTCGCGAAAGTACTTCTTTCGGCTCCCGATTTTCTCCTGCTCGACGAACCGACCAATTTCATCGACCTCCAAAGTGTGGAATGGCTCGAAAAGTATCTCATCGATCATTGGAAATGAGGATATATGATCATCTCCCATGATCGCGAATTCCTCGACACAACCTGCAATATCGTCTATGAGATCGTCCCGGGTCACGCGCTTCAGATCTATCATGGAAATTATACCTATTCCGTCGAACAGAAGAAGAAACTTTCCGAAAAGCAATGGAAAGTCTACGAGGAACAGCAGACGCTTATAGAAAGCGAAAAAGCCCTTATCAATCGCTTCCGTGCAGGATCACGGGCGAGTTTCGCGAAGAGTCGGGAACGCTCTCTTGAGAAGATTGAGGTTATAGAAAAGCCGTACGTGCCTCCTGTGACCAATTTTCAGTTTCTTTTCTCTGAGCGTTCTCAGGAGAAGGTATTCTCCTTCAAAGAATGTTTCATCGGGCGGAAAGAACCGCTTTTTTATATCCAAGACCTCGTGCTTTCCGAGCGTGAACGGGTGGGGATTATCGGCGAGAACGGGGCAGGGAAGTCGACATTCATGAAGACGATACTCGGGCAACTGGAACCGCTTGACGGATATTGTCAGAAAGGAAAATGACTTGAAGTGGCATACTATTCCCAGATGCACGAAGAGCTTCAGAGACACAAAACAGTTATCGAGAATTTCGTACTTCATAATCTCCACTATCCTCGCGAGCGACTTGTTTCGCTCCTTGCCCAGTACGGGTTCGAGTATACCGATCTCGATCGCAAAATTGAATCGTTTTCCTGAGGACAGATATCCAAAATACTTTTCGCGATCCTCGGACAGAAGTCCTCGAATTTCCTCGTGCTCGACGAACCGACGAACCATCTGGATTACGAAGCGCGTGAAGCTTTGGAACATGCTTTGCAGAACTATAAATGAACGATTCTCTTCATCTCTCACGACCGCTATTTCGTCAATAAAATCGCCTCAAAACTCTGGATTGTCGCCAATAATGAATTGACCGTGAGTTACGGAAACTACTCGGATTATCAGTACAAAAAAGAACGATGACTCCAGTACGACGCTGCTCTCTTCGACGAAAGTGCGGAACTGAATCTGGTACTTGAAGAGAAACTCGGAAAGAACGAAGCGAAGCGGATCGCAGAGAAATTCGGGAGAAGAAAAAAATAGTAGAGATGTAGTAGTAGAGACAAGGCAGCCTTGTCTCTACGTCTAACAAACATCTCTACATTTTATATCTCATTGATAACCTCATAAGTCAGATTGAGATTTCACACAAAGGCGAACCCGTCCACTCGCTTTATTCATACTTCTTTTAGTTTTCTCGCAGTTTCATTGAGTGTGGATCACGATCATACAAAATCATCTATGAGAAGCACACTGGCGTATTTTTGAATATATGTATCATCTACGAAAATCGTATTTTTCGCATTTTGTATCCTCTGTTCCCGTGTTTTGAGGGTTTTTTGCGGCATGAGTATCCCGGTAGAGGAGTATTTTATGATATTTACGAAAGGAATATTCAAGCTTTTTAGTCTATGTTTGAGTATCTTCAGAAGTTGGTTCTTGCGGTCAATACTCCAAGGAACTATAGCGATGGCATCATATTTTTCTTTACTTACCAGACAGTCTATTTTATGAATAACTTCGTCTATACTTTCTGAAAGGAGTTTTTTATTCTGAGATAGTTTTGCGTAAAATGTCATTTCTGCAAGACGACCTCGTCAGAAATCCATCCATTTGTACTGGTCTGCATAATAGACTGTATCCAAGAATACTTCGTGAAAGTCGTGTCCAAAAGATTCCTTGGCATCAATAAGTCCGCAATCGTTCCTGAGTCCTTCGATGTGCTTGTAAATATCGATATAGCTAGTTATTTTTTGCTCCGTATCTAGTCCTCTCGCGAGACACCATTTCTGTATCCCGTCGAATCAGGAGAGGATTTTCCCTTCAGGACTGAATTTGAAAAAGATTTTTACTAAAAGCTCTTTTTCATAGTAGCCAAAAATATTTGATGACAGAACGGTTGGAGTTTCTGGAATTTGTTCGTTCTGCTCTACAAGAAAAGGAGGTGTGTATTTTACTCGAGGTCATATTCATACTTTTATGAGCCTCTTTTGTATCACAAGCTCTTTTAAGTATTTGTGTACGATTACCGTACTTTTCCCAGTAATCTCAGCAATTTCTGTTGCTCACAAAGTGAGTCCTCATTCAAAAGCATTGAGTATTGTCTGGAGCGATTGGAATTTGTAGGACATAATGAGTTATTGGAGCTAAGATGCGTTTACTATAAACTGTTTACTATAAACTGTTTATAGTATATATATCAGTAAATAAATCAAATTTAGTAGTAACAAAACTCAGAAAGAGTGAAGGAAGTGGATTTCTGAGAAATGCGGACGGAAGAAAAAAATAGTAGAGATGTTTTTCAAAAACATCTCTACTATTTTGGTTTTTGTACAGTCAATTTTTCTCCTCAACATCCGAGCCTTATTTTACATAGAGGAATACGGGTTTCGTATTGTATTCCGGAGTGGTTGTCCAAGATATGCCACATCCATCCCCATAAGTATGATAATGGCGAGAAAAGCTTGTCGTATGACCACTGGTAGGAGAAAATGCCCCTATTCATCAAACGGTATTGTATCAGGACGGACCGTTTGATTGATTATTCCCGTACCCTATGACCGCTCCGAGCCAACCGTATCATGGAACCCAACCATTGATGTTGACGTTCTTGTTCACATGACTCTTATCGGCAACGTAAAATCAATAATCATAGGATTTATCGATCAGTCATATGTTATTGCAGCTATTCATCCCACTCCATAGATTCGCTATTCATCCGGATTCCAAGTTTCCATAAAAAGGGGTTTTTGCATTTACTCTTTGAGACACGGAATTGCTGTGGGTATCGAATCATATCAGGATTTTTCCATTTATGTTATTTTCTATCTTGATCTTATTGAATCCAACTGATGAATACGCAGTATTTCTGCAATTATTATTATCCTGGATATCCAAACAGCTCATTTCTGATATAGTATTGGAATTTCACCACATTGACTGATTTCATGCAAATTCGGTATTGTTTCAAGACTTTAACTTCATAATCAATGTCCACCCTCATCAGTCTGATGTCATGTCGCAATAAACCTGGAATGGTACTCCTCCCTTAGGATTTATCGTATATATTCCATCTTTCTGACTGTTTATATCGAATTGTGCCAAGTCATTGCAGCTTGAGGCCATTCCAGTCCTCATGAATCCCTCGAGAATAAAGAGCTTACTTCCGGTTCATGAAACCTGGTTACTGTCTCCTTTCCCGAACACTGCCACATACCCACTGTTCGTCTTCACCACATCCACTCCTGTCCCACTCTCCTGTATCGGTTGGTTCAATGTTGTTTCGGAGTTTCCGAGAAGTATCCCAAGGGTATCTCCCTGGACACTCGGATATCTCTTGGAGTAATCGGATCAGATATCTGCAGAAGCATTCGGAACGAATGCATTCAAAGACAGAAGCGTACTTCCGTC
>JAQTWO010000083.1 GCA_028689245.1 Candidatus Altimarinota bacterium
TAATTTTCGAAGCGCTGGAAAATGACACGAGAAAGATGACCGAACGGATAGAAAAATCATTGACCGAAGCGTTCGGCTTCTCATTACGGGTTGTCTTGCGAGATGCGGAGAATATACGAATGTTATGCGAACAGATACCTGCTACCTGGGAAAATAACGAGGATCAAAAAACCGATGTTTTATTCTTGTGGGATGAAGTCAATAAGATTTGATCCGTCGGTTCGATAGCAACCAATCCTGACGTGGATACACTACGATACATTTCCGGAGCGATTGTATGGAATATAGCGAGAAGTAACTACAATAAAAGCGGTATGAACAAGTTTATAGGAACAAAGATCTATAAAAACATGACCGCCAGAAATGTGAATACTCTGAGAAAAATAAATGAACTCATCCATAAACCCTAGTATATATGCACCTCTCCACCCTCTTCGACCCATCCGCCTCCGAACTCGCTGGACATCTCACGTTCTATTCAGAGCGTTTTGAACTGTCCCGAGAGGATATAGAGGAACTCAAAGAGCGGAAACTCGTCCGGCTCATCGAGACCGAGGCTCTGCCTGAGATGATCCTCTGTCAGGTACTCGTGCAGTGCGAGACGGTGACTCGAGCGAAGATCACGTTTTTCAACCCGAGCTTCGTGCTGCCACAGGCAGTCTACGACGACCGGTTCCTGAATCGCGACCTCATAGAGGCATCGGAACGCCATGGCGGCTTCTGGCTCGAGCTAAACGTCCCGCTCAAGGATTCATGAATCAGATTCGATTTCTCATACGCTTTGTAATTTCTCTCCATACACAATATCCATCTCTTCCCTAAACTTAGCGCGATTCTCGAAGTCGATCGGGAAGATATCGAACTCGAAATGGCTCGAGCATTTGCCCGAGCCAGTAACCTCTCCGAGAAAGAGGAATTCCACCAACCAGCAGGGGCGTAGACAAGAAGCTCCGAAGAAGAGACGGAATCTCCTCTAAAAAGAGTTCTGGAGGATGAACACGGAAATGAGGCTCCACAAACACCACTCGTCATCTCCCCCATCCTCTTTCAGGTAAGCATTTATCTTTTTTATATTTTTTTTTGACATTCCTCTCTTTTTCTATAATATACGCGGGCTTTCTTTTATGAAAGATATATTCCCGAGATAGCTTCAGTTGTAGAACAAACGTCTACTAACCGTTGGGTCATAGGTTCGAATCCTATTCGGGGAGCCATTCTAGAAAGTTGTGTATTTATATATTCCTCGGTAGCTCAGTGGTAGAGCAAACGGCTGTTAACCGTTGGGTCATAGGTTCGAATCCTATTCGGGGAGCCATTTGAAAACAAAAAATAGCCCTGTTCGTAAGAACGGGGCTATTTTAGTTTTTGAGAGTCTGAATAGGATTTAGGAACCGGAGAGATACCAATGAAGAATGGATCGGGGAAAAGATATGTTTGGAGTAATATATCTCGTCAAAAGGGTCGTTTAGAAGATTAAATTCAGTTGATTTCAATCCTCGGGATCGTCTTTAGATTCTTGGTTTTATCCCATTGCCTTTTATTTTTCACTCACCACATCTGCGAGGTTCATGATCGGTTGCATGATACCAACTGCGATAAATCAAACCATTATTGCCATGGAAACGATAATAATCGGTTCCAAAAGTTTATTGATAGAGTTGATAGTAGTATCTACTTCTTCATCATAGAAATCGGCAATCTTAAGTATGATAGTGTCCAGTTTCGCAGTTTCTTCACCTACTTTGATCATCTGTACGAGCATTTCAGGAAACAAACTGTCATCCTCAAGACTTTCTCCGATTTTTATACCTCTCTTTATATCCTCACGCAAAAGAAGAATTCGTTGACGATATACTTCATTGTCCACGACATCCGACACTATCCTCAGCGATTCTACGATGGAAATACCGCTGGAAAGTAGATTTGAGAGAACTCTTGTAAATTTTGAAAGAATAACTTTTTGCATAACTTTTCCAGCTATGGGAAGGTGGAGCATTATATTATCGAATCTATAATGTCCGGATTCCGTCTGTCTCCAAAATGCAATAGCCGTCAGCATGCCGACAAACAATAGGATAACAAGCCACCAATAATTGACAAAGAAATCACTCGTACCCATGAGTATTTGAGTCAATGGCGGAAGTTTGCTCTTATCACCAAAAATCTCAACTATTTTTGGAACCACAAGTGTCATAAGTACCATGATAGCACCTATCATTACGACAACAATAGCAGCAGGATAGGTCAATGCTCCTTTTAATTTTTTGGAGATACTGGATACTTTTTCCACCTGTTCAGCGAGCTGAATGAGAGAAAGATTCAATTTTCCTGTTTTTTCTCAAGATTCTATGATAGAACACTCGGAATCAGAAAAATTATTTCCATAATCACGGAGTGTTTGACTCAGATTTTTTCAAGATTTTATTCAAAGGATAATATTCTCATATGCTTTCTGCAAGATTGGATTTTTCTCCTGCTTCGCAAGAATAGTGATCGACTTTATAATAGAGAGTCCTGCACCTACCATCGTTGCAAGAAGTCGGAAAAATATCACCTTGTGTTCCAATTTGATTTTTTGCCGAGATACGAGCCAGGCATCTATTGCAACCATATTGAATCCTCAGGACTGTTCGAGTTCCTGTTCTGTTGTTTTTGTGTCAAGGATAATAAAATCGGACATACGTTCATAGTTAGTTGCTAGTAATTGTAGTGAGTAGAATCCTAGTAACTATTTTTCGGTCACTAGGTACTACTCTTATTCTTCTTTTGCTGCGGTGTACACTTCCGTAAGGGACGTGAGTCCATTCAATGCTTTCATGATACCATCCTGTTCCAGGGAAATCATACCGTCTGTAATGGCAACTTCATTTATCTCAACTCCACTCGCTCATCTCAATATAAGCTCTTTTATCTTTAGAGTAATTTCCATGATTTCATAGATACCGACTCGTCATTTGTATCCTGTATGATTGCATTTTTCACATCCTCCCGGTTCATAAAAAATCGGATTTGCAAGTATTTCAGGGGAAACACGAGCATTCAGTTCTGCCTTGTCGGTTCGTGATATTGCTCTCTTGAGGGATTGTTTGGTCCTCTCATCAAGAGCGTCGACAGAAATGGGTTTTTTGCAATCGCATAACCGACGGATGAGTCGTTGAGCAATTATGGCATTGATAGATGCCGGGAGAAGAAATGCCTGTATCCCCATATTCAAGATACGAGTAATTGTCTCAGCCGCTGAGTTTGTATGGATAGTTGAAAGCACCAAGTGTCCGGTAAGAGACGCTTCGATAGCGATATTGATCGTCTCAGAGTCACGAATTTCCCCTACCATGATAATATCAGGGTCCTGACGAAGTGCGGTTCGAAGTCCACTGGCAAATGTATATCAAATGGTGGGAAATACTTGACTCTGATTAACTCCATCAATGGTATTTTCAACCGGATCTTCAAGAGTCATGATATTTACATCCGGCTTATTAAGTTCTGCGAGACATGAGTAGAGAGTGGTGGATTTTCCCGATCAGGTCGGACCAGAAGTGAGAATGACACCGTTCGGGAGTGCAATTGCTTTTGCGAGAATTCTCCCATTTTTGCCTTCGATTCCAAGCTTCTCAAGTGGTGGTGCCTTTTTGCTTTTGTCCACGATACGCATAACGATTTTCTCACCCGCAACTGTTGGAAGCGTAGATACACGCATATCCAAACCTTTTCCATTGAGAGTAATGGAAATTCGTCCATCCTGGGGAATACGGGATTCATCGATCTTGAGATTTGCAAGAATTTTATATCTTGCCACCACCTGAAGATGGAGAAAAAGTTGATATTCCAAAATTTCCTGCAATACCCCGTCAACACGATATCGGATGCGGATAACATTCGAAAGTGGCTCGATATGAATATCTGAGGCTCCCATATCTGCGGCAGCAGAAATAATAAGATCACATATTTTTTGAGCATTATCCCCTTTGTATATCTCTTCTTTCAGGAGCTGAACCAAGGCGTTTTCCATATATGATACGGTATTATTTAGTACTAGATTGTTTTTTCACCTTCTCAATAATGGCATTATTTTTGAGATACGCTATCTCGATACTCTGAAGCGAGCTCTTGATATCGGACAAGGTCTCCATTTCCTTATTGACATCGATGGTTGCATCTCATTTCTTCAGTGCATCGATTTTTGGCTGGAGCATCGACAGATTATTCATAAGGACTTTGATAGCAGTAATCGCATTATTCGTTACCGATTCATCACAAAGAGGATTTCCTGCCTTTGCACAGAGCATTCATTTTTCCTGTACTGACTTCTGGAGTCCCGCGAACTTTGCTAAAAGGAGCGTTCGAATCGCGAGTATTTTCTGATAATTGAGTCCTTCCACATAAAACACAAGAGTGATGCTTCCATTGTTTTGTTCATTTGGATCTATTGGTATCGTATCAAGCGAGAGCGAATCGATATTGATAAGAAGATTCGAGAGGCTGGAGAGTCATTTTTCTCCTGTTGCACCGCCGTCAAGAGGACTGGTTGACGTAAGTTTGCCATTTTGAATGGTTATCTTTCCAGACTGTTGTATGTTCGTCAAAAAAGATTTAATGTCACTGTTTTTTCATTTGAAATCCAGTGCAACCTTGAAACTCCCTATATTTACCGGAGTATCCTTCTTGTCTGGGAAAGTAATATTTGATATACCGAGAGGAACATAACTCGAAAGCATATATTTCCCCAAAATATTATTCTCTATATATGATATGAAACTTCCCAGAGTAATTTGATTTTCCACATCACTGTCATTACCGGAAAGTCCGTCATTTGAGAAAACAGGAATGATATTTCCAAGGATCCGATCATTGGTTCATATCTCTTTGTCCATATCATTCACCTTGCCATTTTCATCGATAAGCCAAGAGAGATAATCTTTTTGAATATTCGCTGGTTTTGTCAGGACCTGAGTGAGTTTGGATGGGTCAGAGAAAATATTTTCAGAGACCTCTTGCATTCTTCCGAGACGATTCAGAAGTTCTTGAAAAGAATCCGCATTGACACCAGTATTCTGAAGAGATGTTATCTCACCATTCAACGTATTGATTTTAGCGACTGAATCACCAAGTGCTGTATATTTAGGTTCAACAAAAGTGAATACATATATGGCACATCCGATCAGTACAAAAGAATTAAGAACAATTCCTTTTATAAGACGGTCTTTTTTTCTTTTATCCATCATTTCCATAATTACATTTTATTAGCAGGTAAATATTGAAGTTTCATATCCAATGAGGTTTTTGTAGAAAAAACCGCCTTAAAACCGTCCGTACTATTAAACTCCGCTATATCCAAAACTTTTGGATATGAAAGAATTTGGAAGCCACTTTTCGGATCGCTCAGTCTCCCGAGGAAACTCAATGCAACCTCTCGAGAGGTTTTTGTTTTAATACCACGAGGAGCGA
>JAQTWO010000084.1 GCA_028689245.1 Candidatus Altimarinota bacterium
GATATCCGAGTGTCCAGGGAGATACCCTTGGGATACTTCTCGGAAACTCCGGAACAACATTGAACCAACCGATACAGGAGAGTGGGACAGGAGTGGATGTGGTGAAGACGAACAGTGGGTATGTGGCGTATATGAGTCAAAAGAAAACGATAAGCGGAACTGGCTCGCTCCTGAGAATACTCACAGCCAATAATCGCAATGGACCTATCACATATATAAAATCCTGCAAAGAGATTTACGATAATGGATTTTCTGATTGAGACGGTATGTACTTTATCAATCCGACCAGTACGAGTACGGGAAGTTTTTCGGCGTATTGTGACATGACAACGGATGGCGGTGGGTGGACACTCGTAGCTTGGAATAAATGAAAATCATATGCAATTCCTAAAGATTTTTTCGTCATGGAACAAAATAAATCAAGTATTGCCAATAAGAACCTGGAAAATCAAGCTTCATCAATGAATCCGGAACTATTTTCAAAGACTGTAAATACGAACTCAGCCATGTTAAAATCTTTAGTATATTCGTCAACTCCTATTATTGAAAATAGTATGGGAAATTGGGACTATGATGTAACAAAATGCAGTTGAAATCTTATGCATACATCAAGAACTGCATGATGTATACAATCAGCAAATGATAATTGGAATTCAAGTGACAGATTTAATATAGCAATCGGCAATATTGGAATAGTGCCATATTATTTATTTTGATGACATGAACTTTGTTACAGTTGAAAATGATGGTGTGACTTTGAATTTTATTTAAGATAGCGTCATTCTTAAAAAAGATATGAAATCTGGTATTATCGTGCAATCCTCTCGGGAATAGTTTCACGAGAAAGTTATGAACCTTTTCTTTTGCTTATACTGATTCACCTTGGTATGGACTCGCTCTGTGAGACTATGGGAATGTAATTATGAAGAATTCATGTGCCTTGTCTACATCCTTCTGACAAACATGAGGAACAAATGATTGGTGGGACTGTATCGTATCCAATGGCTTTTCTCAAACATTCTGAACAGGACCTTGGTCACTAAGTATGAGGGCTGGGGATCACGTTATTATCTGGCAGAGATAAGAACCCCCAGTATGATTCTTAGTTTCTGAAAATTTTACTCTTTATCGCCCCGATGTATTGTTGCACGAGCACTTTATTGAGTCTACTCTTTGGGTCTCGTTGTGCTTGTTCAAGTTTTTTCAGGAGAGATTCCAGTTTCTTGGTAACTATGTCGGTGTCCTTGTATCTTTTAGTTAATGTCTCATAGAGGAGAGATATCTTGTGATCGGGTATGGAGGGTGTTAAGGCAGGCGGTATCGTACTCACTCCGATAGTATTGTTCGTCATGACTGCGATATTTGGTATCGCACGGGAAGATTGACCGTTTTGGAGAATGGCTGGTATCTTCGGTACCAATTGCCCAGCATCCCCTCCGAGTGCCCACATGAAGACTCCACCGAGATTTTTCGATTTCGCATAGGCTATTTTCGCTCGGAGGCTCTCCTCGTCGTCGTATGAAACATAGTACGAACCACACGAGAGCCACGGTACCTGACTTTCCGTATCGAACACGCGGGTACAGGTGGAAAATGGCAAATCCCGATAATTGATCGGTTCGCTCGTGTAGGCGGTCTGGTAGGGTTTACTTGCCAAGAATTTACGACCATAGAGCGGAAATCCCATGATGACCTTGGAAGCGGGGATGTTTTTCGCGAGGTATTCGTTTTCTATGAGACTCGCGATACTCAGATCGACGGACATATTGCTGTTGTGATACAATGGTGCGTTATGCCCGGCATTTCCTCCCCACCCGCCCTCTATGTCGTATGCCATGACGTAGAGATAATCCACTTCCCTAGAGAGCGCTACCACGTCCACGAAGTGGTACTGCGGAGCAACGGGGGTAGCGACGGTAATGATTTTGCCCGGGAGTGCTGTTCGCAGATCGTGCATGAGACTCACATAGGCTTGTGATTCGGTAGCGTTGGTCGGTCATTCCCAATCAACATCCACTCCGTCGTAGCCGTTTGCTGTGACGAAATCCGCGATGGATTTGACGATTTTCGCTTGTATCTGCGGTGTTTTCGTAACGGTTCAGAATATCGCCTGATTGTACCCCCCTCCGACGGAGACGAGTATCTTTTTCCCCATTTTGTGGGCGGTATCCACGACTCATTTGGCATTGAAATCAGACTCTACCGCGATGGAGCCATCAGCGTTCGGTACGATGAAAGCGTGGATAATGACATCGAAAAATGCCATATCGGGGTCCGTGGACGGCGCGGTGTACTTTGCCCAGCTTGGAAGATAGGCTGCCACCCCGAAACTTCCACTTCCTGTTGGCAATGGTGTCGGAGTCGGGGTTGGTGTTGGGTTTGGAGTGGGAACGGGAGTCGGTGTCGGAGTTGGAACAGGTACAGGAGTAGGGGTCGGAACAGGGGTCGGAGTTGTTGCATCTGGGGCAAGTGTCCAGTTGGTATCCCTATTGGTTCCATCGGAGCAGAATCCGAAGGATATTTTCGCTCCAGGAGCGATGCGTGTGGTCCAGGATTCAGGTTTGATGCTATATCTCGTTCCGGATTTGGCGAACTGAGCACTCCACGGAGTCAGGGTTCCATCGAGGTCAAAAGCCATATTCCAAGAAGACGCTACCGTCCCGCCATTACTGATCTCGATATTTCTGCAGTATCCCATAGTCCAGTCGGATGATGAGACGATGTGTGCCGTGAGGGAACCGCTGGTGATGGAAAAATCTTTTTGGTAGTTTGAGGGAGTGGGAGTTGGAACGGGAACGGGAACTGGAGTTGGAGTTGGGGTTGGAACTGGAGTTGGGGTTGGAGTTGGGGTTGGAACTGGAGTTGGAACGGGAATATCCGTTCATGAAACCGTTAAAACGGGATTGGTCACCACTCCCGTACCATCGGCACAAAACCCGGCATCGAAGCTCGCACCAGGTGCAACCGGATCATTCCAGCTCTCTCCGGTAAATTCGTATACTCCCGGGGAAACGATCGTGGAACGGGTATTCCATGAGGACGATAGAGTGGCTCTGGGCATTTCGAAGCGTATCTTCCATCCACTTACGGCACTCGCGGAGGCATTCTTCATCTTGAAGGCGTGACAGAACCCTGTCGCCCAGCGTGAGCTATCCTGACTCGTCATATCGAGCGATGCGGCAAGGGCGGATGAAGTTACGAAGGCGAGGAGAAAAAAGCTTCCTATTTTTGCGTACTTTCTGAGTGTATGAGCTGAGAACGGCATGGTGATGGGAGAAAAGGGATAAAAGGAATTATACGACGGTTTTTAATATTGCTTGATAGTGACTCTATGAGTATACATAATCATATTAGGAACGCAAGATTTTATTTCCCGAAACTGCTCACTGCAACCCACGAAACTCCCCCCTGCCCTGCGGACATCCCCCCTCATCCGAGGGAGGTAGATTGAAAAACTCATTCTTCAATCCATACTTTCAGAAATCCCCCTCAATCGAGGGGGAAACTGAAGCGAAGCGGAGGAGGGGGAGCTCTAGATGAGCGGTAGAAGGAAGGTTGTGGTGAGTAATAGCTTTATTTCCCGAAACTCTGCCCACATACATACCCCGTCGCCCAGGCCTGTTGGAGATTGAATCCTCCGGTTTTCCCAGTCAGATCGAGCACTTCTCCGATGAAGTAGAGATGCTCCACTTTTTTGGATTCAAATGTGTTCGAGAGTTCGCTGAGTTTGACTCCGCCACCGGTTACTTTTGCTTCCGCCCAGGATTTGAGATCAGCCAAGTGAAATACGGCATCGTTTTTCATATCATCCAGTTCGAAGAAATTCTTCACTTTTTTGGTCATGCTCTCCTCATTGAATGTGAGTCTGATCGTGATATGTTCCTCGAAATAGCCCTTCTGTTGGGATTCTTTGATTCCGAGTTTTCGGAGGTGTTCCCCGAGTTTGATAACCGCATTGAAAACGATCGGTCCCGAGAGTCCCGTGTGAGTAAAGAGAAAAGCTCCTTTCTCGTCGTAGAGGAGTTTCTTCCCGTCGAAGAGCGAGAGCGTGAGGTCGAGCGTGCTTCCGGAGAGTTCGGACAAATCCTCTCGGGTCACCATACCGCAGAGTCCACGATAGGGATCGGTCATCTCTATGTCGAACTCTTTCGCGATCGTGTACCCGAATCCGTCGGTTCCGACTTGCGAGAAGCTTTTTCCGCCCGTCGCTATGACGAGATTCTTCCCTTCCACGACACTTCCGTCATTTCCGTGGATACGGAAGATGCCGTCCGTTTTTTCTATCTTCGCGATATCGAGCCTCGTCCGGATTTCCGTAGCGTTTTTGGTCGATTCGCGCATGAGGAGGTCGAGGAGATCCTTGGATTTCCCACTCTCGAGTATGACTCGTCCGCGGTCCTCCACGCAGGTGCTGATCCCGTGTTTTTCAACCCAATCGATCATATCGTAGTTCGAAAACTTCGCGAGGAGGCTATGAATCGCCTTGATGTTTTCTCCGAAGTAATCGTCCTCGGGCGTTATATCGATATTGGTCACATTGCAACGCTCTCCGCCCGAAAGTATGACTTTCTTTCCGAGGGAGCCATTCTTTTCGAGGATGATTTTCCGGAGGTTTTTGGGAGCGAAAATGGAGCAGAAAAGTCCGGCAGCACCTCAACCGATAATGATTATATCGTACATACGAAGAGATTTTATGAATGTATTTCAACAGAGTATACGGATATACGGGAGATTACAAATATTTCCATTTTTTCAAAGAAAGATATTTTTTTGGACTTTTCAAAAAATCGAATACAATAGGTGTGCCAAATTAACATTTTTTGTTTTAGCTCATAAAATTGGGTTTATTATGGAGTGATTATCCATATATACTCCATTATTCAATTTTATGGGCAAAGTATGTTAGTTTGGCGACTACGGATAATTGCTCCATTTTTGTTGCCTAAAACATCAAGGTAGAGAGCGATTATCTGACAGATAGTTGCTTTTTTTGTTGCATTTTTTCAAGAAAAGCATACTATTTCAGTGCCAAATTTCACTTATTTTTAAAAACTTTTTCAAATTATACAAAAAGACACGTTGGAGTGATTATCCGACACTCTCTTTTTGTATAAAAAAGTGTAAGTGAAGTTTGGCGACTAAAGGATAATCGCTCCACTTTGTTTTTACAGAGAAACAAACTGAAGTGATCTATTCTAAAGATCGCTTTATTTTTTTATCTTTTTTTGTATGAAACAGTTTTTTAAAACGTTTACATTTCATTTCCTCTCGCTTTTCCTTGCGATAGGGATATTTGTTGCCTATGCGGTAACTTTCCCTTCCACTGGTCCCGGAGGAGTGGATGCTGGC
>JAQTWO010000085.1 GCA_028689245.1 Candidatus Altimarinota bacterium
TTGTGCCATGACTCTGGAAACTGTTTTCTTGCATGCATCGACGCTTTTTCCTGTGATCTCCGCGATTTCTTTGTAGGAGAGATCGTCCCAAACGCGCATGATGATGATGTCTTTTTGTTCTTTTGGAAGAGTGTCCAGATACCCGAGAACTCATTCCAGTGTCATGGCATTGTCGAGATTTTCCGCATATTCCGGGGAGGTTCCATGGGTCTCCTCTATCACTTCCAGATCGGTGTGTTCTTTTTGGGTTCGATAGTGATCTATGACAGAATTGTAGGCGATTCGATAGAGCCAAGAAGAGAGTTCTTGTTCTGTTCTTCCGGAAAAAGTCTCTATATGCTTCAGAGCTTTGAAAAACACATCCGAGACGATATCTTCGGTTATGGTATCGTCCATCGTTTTATGGAAGACAAATCGGTACATTTTTTCGATAAAGTGTTCATAAATTACAGAAAAAGCATCCAATCGGCCTGTTTGGCAATTTTGGATGGATACCTCTATGATAGTTGGTATTGATGACATGAAAAAAGAAATGGGATTATTTCCCCGACGATCTCGGGAGCTCCATATTGTAGGTAGAGAAAGGGATCGCAGCATCGGGTTCTATCATGAAATTGCATTCCCGTTTGATATTGCTCGTATCGAAGTTGTACATGTCCGAGAACTCCATGATAACGACACGGAACACGTTCTCATAGCTCATGCTCTCCGGCGCGAAGAACTCTGGCCAGCAACAGAAGAGCTTTCGTTTCACGGAGTCTTTGTTGATGATATTTTCTCCGAAAGCCGTGTCCAGAGAAACGGTGTCGATGACGGTTTTGATAAAGTTCCTATCCTGCTCGAATGCGATGGTTCCTTTCTGTTCGGTAATCATTTCGCGAGGGATTTTTCCGGTCACCGGAAGTATCTTTCCGTCCGATTTCAATGCATATCAGACACAGATTTTATGAGGATCACAAGGGAGTGGTATCATGTCGTTTTCATCGAACGGTGTATTTTTATCTGAAACAATCTTTTCTCGTATCTCAGACAAAGTGATTCTGAAATTCTCACCTGCTTTATTGCGTCCCACATCTTGAATCGGCTGGAACACGATTCCTCGCACGCATTTCCACTTGGTCGCGTAGTCGATGAGCTTCGGAATTTCATCGTCGTTGAGACCTTTCTGTATCACACAGACGAGAGTCGTGGAAATATTATATTTATCGAGCATAGCGAGCGCTTGTTCGCGGACCCGCTTCATATTCGCGTTCCGGAGGCGTTTGAGTGCAGTCTCTTCGAGGGAATCGAACTGGAGATAGACCTCGAACCCTCGTCCGATGTTTTTGAGTTCTTTCACAAATGCTTCGTCCTCGGATATCCGGATCCCGTTCGTGTTCATCATGAGATGACGGACCGGTCCGGATTTCAGGTATTTGAGGATTTCGATAATATCAGGGTGGATGCTCGGTTCTCCGCCGGTCACCTGGATGAGATCGGGAGCCGATTCCACTTTCAGGAGCGTTTCGTGCATCCTCTTTACCTCGTCCATGCTCCGGTAGTTTCCGCTTCCAGGCTCGGAGTTGTGGTAACAGATGTTGCACTTCATATTGCACTCGTCGATGACATTGAAGAGTGCGAGACACGGATGGTTCTGATGCTGTGGGCAGACTCCGCAATCAAAAGGGCACCCGCGTTTCACGGGCGTCAGACTGCATTCTGGAAGATCCGGTTTTTTCAGGTAATCATTGCATTTCCGGTAGTATGCGAGATCACTTGATATCTTCGCCCAGGTTTCTCCACACGTCGGACAGAATTTCCGGAGCCAGACTTCGTTTTCTCGGGTCACGATATGTGCCGAAACGAGCCGTTCTTTGTTCTTGCACTGGTGGCAGAACGATTCCGTCACGCCGAGGAAGAGATTGTATTCTTTTGAGTAGAAAGCCATTGGAATGTGGGTTGTTAAAAGAAGTTATTTAATTATTTTTTGGTTCTTGGTCATTTGGGATATTATTTTTTTCTTTACCAAACATATATCTTATACTTCAATAGAAAACTCAGATTCACATGACTGCACTTATTCACATGGCAAAAGGTATTGCATTAAGAAAGGAATCAGGATAATGTGGTGTAATGAAATCATAAATAGTGAAAGTTCCTCAACAGCTGACCATAACTGATATAAAAGTAATCAAAAGACCCAAGAGTATTTTTCAAAGAGTTTTCATAAAATAAAGCGAAGTTAAGGCGTGCTAGTATTAAATTCCTTGGAGATTTTGAGCAATAAAAAGCGCGACAATTGCTCCAAGTATCGGAATTACAAATATCATTATTTTCATAATCGTAGTTTGAGATTTCCAAGTGGTTGTTTTGAAATAGAATTTCCTAATACTCCATATGAAAATAACAAAACTCTCCACTCACCAGAGTACATACATAGGATCTGATCCAATGAATTGGAGTGGAGATAATATGAAGCCAAGCAAGGGTCAGTGGGATGTCATGAGGAATAAATTTCATCCGCATGAAAGAGCTATTCAGCCAATTGTTATGACGATGACGGCTAAGGTTTTCCATAAAAAGTTCATAGTTGTAAAAATTATAAATTTAAAAATTCTTCTTCCGCATCATCCACACTCCATACGTTACCATCGGAATCGCTATCACCTGATACGTCGAGAGTCCGAACCAGAAAGTGCTGTACGGCTGGATGAACCCGACCGAGAATCGATAGAGGAAGTAGACGATGATGAATACATAGAATCCATTGTGTATCCACCATGCTCGTTTACTCGAGTATAATCAAAAACAGAAAATAGCAAAAAATACTGCGAGAAGTACCATCTCGTAGATCATGGTTGGATGTCGGAGAATCCCGTCTCAGAGATCCATGCCCCAGGGGAGTGTGGTCGGGAGTCCGTAGGTGAAATCGCGAACTCCGGTCGCGATGGCTCCGAATCGCCCGATGAAAACCCCGAGGACGATTCCTGGGAGGAAGAGGATGCCGGTCGGTGTTTTGATTCCATTCAGATACTTGAAAAGTTCGGCTGTGATAACCCCTCCGAAGAGGGCTCCAGCAATGGACTTCGAGAGTATGATCCCATCCACAGGATTACGCCCCGGGATCATCGCTCCATCGAAGGTGGATATGACGATACCTCCCAGCATCGCTCCAGCTATGACAGAGAGGTAGTATTCTCACTTTTGATTCTTGTTGGTAAACGGATTCGGGAGCTCATCTGGTCGGATGATCTTCCGATAGAAAAACCATGTTGCAATAAAAGCAGTGATGTATCCTGTCAGATCGTAGAGGATTTTGATATGCCAGTAATCGAAAGCGTCGGTCATGGAAGTGAGTGGTGAAAGCGATATGTTTTCCTATAAAATATCAACTTCTGGTTTGAAAGCAAATTATTCATGTATTTTTTTGCAAATATTTTCACTATATGTTATGCTGGTTTTGTTGTCCGAAAAAACGGATTTTATTCTTAAATTTTTTTCTATGTGATTTTTTGATAGTTTTGATAGTGTTCTCGATAATACAACTACTAAGACTGGTACTTCCCAGGTATCATCGACAAAAAAAGATGATCAAGACGGATCTTTTCTCATCATCAGTGATGATATAAAAGCAGAAACTCTTCCGGATACGGCAGTTCAGATTTTTGAGAATAACACTTCGGATGTTGCCCTTCCTTCCCCAAACGAGGTATCTTTTTTCTCTGAACCGACAACGATCGAAACTCCCATGGAAAGATCTGAAACTCCTATGGAACAAAAAGATGAAGAGGTATCTCAAGAAGTCGCATTTCTGGAAGAAACCGGAGCGATTGTAGCTCCTGTTGCAGAGATTCTGGAAACAGAAACCGATGTACTCAATACCTCCGAGCAAACGGATAATTTGGTCTCATTTATTGCCGAAACTGCTCCGGAGAAAGGAATCATGACAACCGAGATGGCTGCAGAAAAGAATGATATCTATGCTCCTATGAAGCGTGCTATTGCAGAATATGAGAAATTTCTCTCCGCACTCATGGAGGATGCAAGCAAGGAAGACAACAAGATCGAGATTTCCAATGCTCAAATCGCGGAAGCAAAAGAGATCGCGAAACGAGCCATCGATACTGCAAAAGAATCCGCAAAAGTAGCCCTCGAAAACCGCAAACGTATCGATACCGAGATGAAACGCATCGGAGAGATGAAAGATCTGCTCTCTTTGCAAATTAAGTAATGCCAAATTAACTTAATTTTAATTCCTCCTTCTCCCCCTCTCCTTTGAAGGAGAGGCTCCCTGAAGGCTCCCGAAGGCAGTCCTATCAGGGGCAGTGGGGTGAGACGAAAATACGAGAAATTAAGTTAATCTGGTATCAATCACTTGATTTCGTATTCTTATTTCATAGTATTCACTCCATTATTATTTCCTATCACTCAACAATTATGACCACCGATCAGCAACCAGAAATCGAAGGGATTCTCGCCTATGCTATCAAAATCAAGGCTTCCGATATCCATCTCGCGGAAGGGGATTATATAGGTTTCCGTGTTCATGGAGAAATCGGGAAGATGACTAAGGGGGGCGAACAGAGTAAAGTTTCCCGTGATATGATTCATAAACTGACACTTGAACTTCTTCTCTGAGACGAGAAGAAGTATGAGGATTTTCTCGTGAAACATGATATGGATTTCGCCTATGTGTCCACGGATGGGACTCCATTTCGTGTAAATGGTTTTTTCAAACTGGGACGCATCGGGTTTGTCTTGCGTCGTATTGAACGCGACTCCAAGAGGATGGAAGATCTCGGACTTCCGAGCGGAGTAAACAAGATCCTGACTGCGAAACAGGGGCTCTTTCTCATCACCGGACCAACAGGATCAGGAAAATCCACTACCATGGTATCTATTATCGATCGTATCAATGAAGAACGTCAGGAACATATTATCACGATTGAGGATCCAGTCGAATTCATATTTTCGGATAAAAAATCCATTTTCTCGCAACGAGAGGTTGGTCGAGATACGGATTCGTTTGTCGCTGCTATCCGGGCTGCCATGCGAGAGGATCCGGATATCGTCATGGTAGGGGAGATGCGAGATAAGGAAACAGTCGAGGCTGCCATGAATCTCGCAGAAACCGGGCACCTCGTGTTCTCCACGCTTCATACTTCCGGTTCCGTTCAGACGATCAATCGTCTCATACAGTTCTTCAATCCCGATATCCAGTCCCAAGTACGAGTTCGCCTCGCAGATTCGCTCCTCGGAGTTCTCTCCCAGCGACTCCTCCCAAAAGCGAACGAACCAGGACGAGTCGGTATCCATGAACTCATGTTCATTACCCCTGCCATCCAGAACCTGATCAA
>JAQTWO010000009.1 GCA_028689245.1 Candidatus Altimarinota bacterium
AATTTTTTCGTCCGATAACCTTGACATTGCGGACACTTTTTAATCATAGAAAATAAAAAATAACGAATAAACAGCACTATAATGCCATTTATTCGTTATTTTAGCAACACGTTTTGACTATTAACTCGAATTTTATGAATAAAATATGTCCGAAATGTAGCAGTTTCCTTGTAAAGAAAGACGGTCAAAGCAATGGTCGTCAGAGCTACAAATGTAAGAAATGTAGTCATATCTTTCAGAATATCAGAAGAAATGGGTAAATAGAAAAAATAGTGTGCTACTTCCTACCAATTTATCCCCCTACAAAGGGAACTTGAGGGGAATAAACCGGTAGGAAGTTAGGGAAAGTAAGTATTTGAGGGTTTTGAGGCACCTCCGTGCCGTATTGAAGCCAATTTATATGTCATATTAGCACACTATTTTTTCTATTTACCCGAAGAAATGGCGGAAAAGATAAAAATCTTCTTCGCTCCTACTCTATACATAAACAAACACTTAAAGAACTTGCGGAAGCAACAGGATACTCACTTTCTACCGTACACAGGAGAATCAAGAGGGCACTTGCTTCAGAAGATAGTACGAAACTCCGACTCAGACCCGATCTCTCCAAATACACCTCCTCCGTCCTTATTCTCGATGCAACTTTCTTCGGAAAAAAAGGTTCAGATACTCAATAGTGAATCCTTGTGGCTCAAGATGGAATCACCGGGGATATTCTTGCATCAAAACACATCTTCCAAGAAACTCTGGAAGACTATCGAATCCTTCTTCGAACTATGAGGCAAGAATGATATCCAAAGCCCCACTTTGCAGTGATTGATGGTCGTAATGGAGTAGAGTGAGTCATACGTGATTTCTACGATATTCCAGTACAGATTTGCCAGTCTCACAAGATCGCCACGATTGATAGATATCTTTTGAAACATCCGAGGATAGAATCATATCGAGAACTCAAGAAAATCGGGTAAATAGAAAAAATAGTGTGCTAATATGACATATAAATTGGCTTCAATACGGCACGGAGGTGCCTCAAAACCCTCAAATACTTACTTTCCCTAACTTCCTACCGGTTTATTCCCCTCAAGTTCCCTTTGTAGGGGGATAAATTGGTAGGAAGTAGCACACTATTTTTTCTATTTACCCAGAAAATCGCCCACGAAATGATACGAACAGACAAGATAACATTCATTTGGTGGCTGGAAGAATTCAAAAGGAAATATATCAAAGATTTTGAGATCAGAGAACTTGATACGAAAACTCTCAGATATCGTTATGTTCATACGAGACTTCTTCATGCTTACAGATCACTCATGAGAGATATTGATCGATTATTCGTCTCGCTTGAATTTATTCAAACAATCGGACGAAATATTAATACAAGTAATCGGATCGAATGTGAATTCTCTCATCTAAAACCGAAAGTAAAACTTCATCGTTGACTCTCAAAAGAAAGAAGACTCAGTTTAGTACTGAGTTTTCTTTGGAAGGATTAGTCAGCCACATAAAAATGACTATTATGTCGATAACTTTTATTCACTCTGGTAAAAGTAAAGGAGTATTTGGTTCTATTATGCCAAATACTCCTTATTTTAGCCACACATGTTTTTCTATTATGCCAAACGGGATTATAAATACTCTATGAATACATCAACCGCCCAATACTTTCTCGCACAAGAACACGCATCTGAGAACATGTCCTATTTTGATAACTTATATAATGTTGATATATCATCTCGGTCAATAAATGGAGAATTATTTCAATGTGTTCAGATTTCTGGTTTCCTAGAACCGAAAGAGCAGTTCATAAAGCACATTCCTGGAGTTGATCAGATCGGAGCTTCTGAATGTACTTCCTTGGTGGAACTACTCAGAGGTATCGGTAGTGCTCCGCATAAAAATATTGTAGAAATTTATCAAAATATCCATTCACTTCTCGTTGGAGTATTTCTTGTGTTGACGCTGGAGTACCAATTCACATAATTTCTGTAGTTAACAATATAATTTATTCCTCCCCACTCCCCAATTCCAGATATTCCACCTTTGGCAACTGTGCTCCGATGAGTCCCTGCATATCTCCGTAGAGACGACTCGTATTGGAGATAACTCTCTCCAGTTGTTTCTCGCGAGCCGACCAGATTCGTTCCATAGCACGTTTTTCTTGATCGAGAGAATCCCGCATGCTCGTGAAAGCCTCCACGATATTCTCGATTTTTGCCTTGAATTCAGGTGATATGAGATAGTGGTAGAGAGCTTCCATTTTTTCATCCTTTCCTTTGAGACTATTGCGGGTCTTGGAGAGCTCCATCATGTGGGTACGGAGTGCGAAGGTGAGGGGGAGTGCGGATTCGTAGCTCGTCACCCAGATATCTCGATAGAGTCCGAAATGGGTAATCCCTTCCGGAAGTACGCTCGATACGATAATAGAGACTCCAGCATTGACTCGGAGACGGTCTTCCTTGAGTTTATCGATCCACGAATCGGACCAAGCTTTGGTATTTTTGGATTCCCAAGCGATAATTCCAACGGATTGTCCATATTCATTACGGACTTCTTGGATAATGTCCGCTCCCTTGATTCCTTTTTCAACATCGGAGATGATGTCGAAAATAAATTCTGCTTGGAGCATGGCCTTGAGAGCGTCTTCTTGTATTTCCCCTTGGATTTGCATGGATCCTTGGGTTGCTTTACGATTCGCATCTTCGAGCGATCGACGGAGTTGCTCAAGTTGCTGTTCTTTTTCGGCGAATTTCTTCTCGTTCTCGCGATATGCTTTCTCCATCTCGAGTGCGAGGCGTTCATTCGCTTGTTTCGAAAGATCCGCCTCAATCTGTTTGCGAGCTTCGATAATCGCTTTCTCTTTCTCGATTTCGAGATTCTTCTGTTGCATCTCCATCTCCTGTTTTTCTCGAAGAAATGCCATTTCCTTGACACGGGATTCCTCGTCCCGTTTGCGGAGCGATTCCAGTTCTATGGTCTGTTTCTGATTCTTTTCCTGAGCATCACGTTCCGCCTTTTTGGCAAGCTCTTCCGCTTCCTGTTTGACCTTCAAGGCATAGGTTTTAGCTCGTTCATCAAAATCCTTTTGCATACTTTGTTTCATCTCCTCATGCATTTGTGTTTTCAAGTGTTCGAGTTCGTGCTTCTGCACATCGGAAAGTGAGAAAGTGTGTCCACAGTTCGGACAGGTGATGTTATTGGACATAAGAGATGAGGTAAATAATCAATGCTTGAACTGATTATAAGGAAGAATACAGGAAAGCAAGAAAAATAAATAATAAAAAATTCCCCAATATTGGGGAATTTTTTATTATTTTACTGAAACGAAGATATCTCGGTATACCCGTCCATCAAAGCCGGTTTTACGTTTCTCTTGGAAAGAAACCATTCCAGCTTTTGTAGCGAAAAGCGTGAAATCATGACCTTGTTGTACGTTTTCACCAGGCCAGAACTTATTCCCCTTCTGTCGGATGATGATTCCTCCGGAAAGTACTGGTTGTTCACCATATACCTTCACCCCAAGTCGTTTTGCGACTGAGTCACGACCATTGGCGGTCGAACCCATTGCCTTTTTATGAGCCATAATAGAAAAAATTAATGATAGTTTTTTTGATTCTCTGTATTTTCTAAAAGAATGCGGAAAGTTCGAGGAAAAGCTACCGCATCGGAGTGAACTGTACTGCCGTACAGAGAACGAGACGCGGAAACTTTGACGAAGAAATTTTCCATTATTTTAGAAAAATTATCGGTTGTTTGCAAATCGAGCAAACGCTTTGTTGGCCTCAGCCATCTTGTACGTCTCAAGTTTTTTCTTAACAGCATTTCCCGTCTCCTGAGATGCTTCGATAAGTTCCTGAGCAAGGAAATTAGAGAACTCACCACCGCTCTTCGCTCGAGCAGAAGCAAGAATCCAACGAACCGCGAGTGCGAACTGTCGTTTTGGCTTCACTTCCTGAGGAACCTGGTAGATGGAACCACCAACTCGTTTTGGACGAACCTCGATTCGTGGCATAACGTTCTCGAATGCTTTTTCGAACACCTCTTCTGGGTTCTCGTGACCTTTCTTCTTCATGGCCTCAAAAGTATTGGAGAGGATCTTCATAGCAAGAGTTTTCTTTCCTGCCTTCATGATGTAGTTCGCGAATTTCGCGATTCTCTCGTTTTTAACTGCGATGATGGTTCCTTTCGTACTCATAAATTAGTTGGTAGTTATAAAGTTATGTAGTTATCAAGTTATCAAGTGGAAAGTTATCAAGTATTTAAGGATTTACATCCCATTACTTTAGAACCTTAGAACTTTCTACTTTAGAACTCTTTTATTTCTTCGCTTTTGGCTTCTTCGCACCGTACTGAGATCGGCTCTGAGCTCGTTTATCAACTCCCTGAGAATCGAGAACTCCACGAACGATATGGTATCGTACCCCTGGCAAATCCTTAACACGACCTCCACGGATCATAACTACGGAGTGCTCCTGAAGATTGTGTCCTTCTCCTCCGATGTAAGAGATTACCTCGTACCCATTGGTCAAACGAATCTTCGCTACTTTTCGAAGCGCTGAGTTCGGTTTCTTTGGAGTCATGGTATATACCTTCGTACATACTCCTCGTTTCTGAGGACAAGCAAGATCAAGAGTCTTTCTCTTGATAGAGTTCTTGATTACCTGAAGAGCAGGAGATTTACTCTTACGAGTCTTGTCTCGACGAGGATTTTTTACCAATTGGCTGATAGTAGGCATGAGGGGATTTAATAATGAATAATTATGAAAAATGTAGTGGAACCAATTCTTTGGAAGAATGCGATTCATTCGAGGAAAAGTCGAGTACCGAAGCGAATCGTACGAAGGAGTACGGAGAGCGAGACACGGAGACTTTGACAAAGAAGGAATCCATTATTTCGAAGAATTTTAACGTTTAGACCATTGTGAAGCTTTTCGGGCCTTGTGTAATCCTGGTTTCTTACGCTCAACCGTTCGAGAATCTCGTTTCAAGAATCCTTCATCCTTGAGGGATTTTCGAGCAGTAGTATTTTCGAGGACAAGAGCACGGGCAATACCGAGACGAATCGCTTCTGCTTGAGAATGTTCTCCAGAACCTTCAACAGTTACTTGAAAATAGTACTTATCCTGAACTCCAAGAGTCTTGAGTGGAGCGAGAAGTACCGCAAAAAGGTCACTTCGATGAACGTATTCGTTCATCGGTTTTCCATTGATTACGGATGTCCCGGTACCTGCAAAAAGACGAACCTGTGCTGTTGCTGTTTTACGTCGCCCGATTGCGTAAACGTACTTTTTATCTGCCATAAAAATCTACTGATTAGAAAGATATATAATTATTTTTTCGATTAGAGAGTGATGGTGGTTGGATTCTGAGACTCATAAGCATGAGTAGCTCCATCAACAAGTTTCAATCGGAGCATCATACCCTGTCGAAGACGATTTTTCGGAAGCATTCCAGAAATCGCGTGCTCGATAATCTTGTTTGGTTTTTCCTCTCGGAGCTTAGAAAGCTTTACTTCCTTGAGATGTCCCATATGACCAGAGTGAGTTCGGTAGAGTTTTGCCTCTTCCTTGTTTCCGGTTACAGCGATCTCTTTCGTATTGAGAACGATAACATAGTCACCATTATCCATGTGTGGAGAGAAATCGACACGATTCTTTCCCGAGATGATAGTTGCGATTTTTGTACAAAGTCGCCCGAGAGTCTGACCTTTTGCATCCACTACGAACCATTTTCTTGAGTCGAGAGGAATCTGTGTAGGAGTAAGAGTTTTCATAGAGAGTTTGAAACGAATGGGTAAAATTAGAAGAGTTCAAGTTTAACAAGCTTTGCATTATCGCCCATTCGGTACTTGATAGGAGTAATACGAGTAAATCCTGAGGTTTTCCCCTTGAATTTAGGAGCAACCTGCTCGAAGAGAGCAATGGAAGATTCCTTGGTGAAGAGATATTCTCCAACTCGTCGGATAGCATTCATCTTATCCTGTTCACTTTCCACCGCGTTTACCACGTTGATAAGCTTATCGATAAAAGGAGTTACTGCCTCAGCTCGTTTTTCAGTTGTCATGAGAGCTTTGTGTGTAAACAAGCTCGTCATAAGACTTCGAAGCATGGAATTTCGGTGATCAACATCCTTTTTCTTGAAGTGGAGATTTTTTCTAACGCGGTGTCGCATAATAGGGAATAGTTATTGATTAGTAATCTTGGTGGAGAAAAGACGATTAGTCGTCTCCGAGAAGCTTGAATCCTCGTTCTCGAAGAGAATCTCGGACTTCTGTCATAGCTTTCTTTCCGAATCCCTTGATAGAAGAGAGTTTTGCTTCGGTACATCGTGTCAGTTGTTCGATAGAGAGAATATCTCCGTTTACGAGCGCATTGAGTGTTCGAGGAGAAAGTCCCATGATTTCGATTGGAGTATAGGTCTCTTTTTCGAGTTCAGACTTTACTTCCTGTTTCTCTTTTTCGATAATCTGCTTGATATCTCCGATAAATTCACCTTCGATCTGAAGACCTTCTTCATTGAAGAGTCCGAAGTAAGAAGTGAGCATATCTCCAGAGAAACGAAGAACGTCTTCTGGACTCATAACTCCATTCGTCTTAACAGTGATGTCCAGTTGATCAAGATTGGTCATCTCTCCGAAACGGATGCTGGATACTTCGTATTTTACACTCTGAACCGGAGAGAAGTTCGCATCGAGGAGAAGAACATGAACATCTTCTTCTCGTTTTTTGAGCTCTTCGATTCACATGTATCCGACTCCTTTCTCTACACGGATGCTCATATTGAGTTCGAATCCGTCTCGATCAATTTCCGTAATCACCAGTTCAGGATTCAGGATAGTGAGTCAAGAGCTTGTCTTGATGTCCCCTGCTGTAACAACTCCTGCTTTTGATTTTACCAAATGTATCCATTCGATCTGAGAATCTGTTTTTGATACTACGAGATTCTTGAGATTAAGCATAATATCAAGAATGCTATCTTTGATACCGGGAAGTGTTGCGTATTCATGAGTTACTCCTTTTATCTTGATACCCGTAACACGAGCACCAGGGATAGAAGAAAGCATGACACGACGAAGAGAATTTCAGATAGTCACTCCATATCCGCTTGGAAATGGTCCAACAGAGAAGTGAGATTCATTTATAGTAATTACTTTCCTTATAATCTTAGGAACCCCGATAGTGTGATGAATTATGTGCATATAACGTGGGTTATATAAATAGCGAAAAATAGAAACGGGATTGTCGAACGGATTCGACTATTATTTTGAGTAGAACTCTATAATCTTTTGGATATCGATAACTTGATCAAAATCTTCTTTCTGCGGAAGTGCTTTTACCGTGATGGTAAGTTTGTTTGCATCTACTTCAAGCCATTTTGCAGTTGTAATAGTTCCTGCAGAGTTTTTCTTTACAAACTCTCCAAATTCTGCAACAAGAGTTTTATAGAGAGGAGATTCCTTCATCTTCTCTCGAAGAGAGATAACATCTCCCACTTTTACACTGTAGGAAGGAATGTTTACCTTTTTTCCATTTACATGGAAGTGGGCATGTCCGACAAATTGTCGGGCTTGCATAATAGTTCGTGCGAAGTTTGATTTGAAGACAACATTATCGAGACGAAGTTCAAGAGCCTGGAGCATCGCATCTCCGGTAATACCCTTAGTTTTAATAGCACGTGCATAGTAGGCAGCAAATTGCTTCTCACTTACTCCATACATTCGCTTTGCAGCTTGCTTCTTTCGAAGCTGTACTCCAAATTCGGAAGTTTTTCCAAATTTCCCACCAAGAAGTTTTCGGTGATTTTGAGAGAGATCGTATTTTTCAGAACCGAAGAGGTTGATACCTTCTCTTCGGCAAAGCTTCATCTTAGGACCAGTAAAACGCATAATGAAAATGATTAAATTAAGAGATGAGAATTAGAGTTTTCGCACTTTTTTCTTGCGACATCCGTTATGTGGAACTGGAGTGATATCGTAGATAGCAGTAAGGTCTACACCCGAATTGATAATACCTCGAATAGCCTGTTCTCGACCTGCACCAATTCCCTTGATATACACGATCGCTTTCTCAAGTCCATGGAGTGTTTTTGCCTTTGCAACAGCATTTTCAGAAGTAATCTGGGCTGCATACGGGGTGGCTTCACGAGCACCCTTGAATCCAGCAGAACCACCAGTTGCCCAAGAAAGAACTTGTCCATCCTTATCAGAAACAACGACATGAGTATTATTCAGACTTGCATTAATAGAAACCACTCCTTCAGAGATATTTCTGCGGGTTTTCTTGGAACGTTTCAAAACCTTTGCCATAGTGTAGTTGTTAGTGATTAGTTGTTAGTTATTAGTTCTCAGGTTATCAAGTGGAAAGTTATCAAGCATTTTGAGATGTAAACCTCACTACTTTAGAACATTAGAACTTTCTACTTTAGAACTCTTTTATTTCTTCTTTCCGGCGATAGCTACAGCTTTACCCTTACGAGTACGAGCATTTGTCTTGGTTCGCTGACCTCGAACAGGGAGTCGCTTTTTATGACGCTGTCCACGGTAGCAGTTGATTTCCTGGAATCGCTTGATATTCTGAGAAACCTCTCGTCGGAGATCTCCTTCGATAACGTATTTCTTGAGCTCTTCACGAATACGATCGAGATCAGTTTCAGAAAGAAGATCAATCTTCGTAGTCTTCTCGATACCAAGTGCATCAAGAATAGTAATCGCGAGAGGTCGTCCTACTCCGTATATGTACATAAGAGCGATATCAGCGTGCTTTCCATTCGGGAGATTTACTCCAGCTATTCGAACCATATATTTAAACTAAAAGTTATAAAGTTATAAAGTCATCAGGTTATAAGGATATAAAGGTCATCAGGCTACTTGAGAACCTGATAACTTTTTCATACTTGATAACTAGTTTCCTTGTCGTTGTTTATGCTTTGGATTCTCACAAATCACACGAACTACCCCCTTTCGGCGGATAACTGAACAGTGATCACACATTTTTTTAACAGATGGACGAACTTTCATAGAGAAAAAAGATAGTAAATATTCGTATAGTATATATAAGGAGTGATTTTATTTCTTACGGAAAACGATTCGACCTCGAGAGAGATCATAAGGTGTAAGTTCTACAAGAACCGTATCGCCTTCTATAAGATTGATGAAATTTTTTCGCATCTTACCAGATATATATGCTCGGATAATCATCCCTCCGCCCCCAAAATCATCTGGGAGTTTAACTTCAAAAATAGCGCCGGGGAGAGTCTTTACGATCGTTCCCTCGACTTCAATTTTATCTTCTTTTTGTTTCCTGGTGTCTTGGTCTTTACTTCCCATAGGGATAAGTCAAAAATGAAGAGAATTAAAAAATGAGCTCGCGTATTGTATAAAAAAAAGTCCGAATTGCAAATCTTTTTATAATTTTCTTTTCGGAGGTTTGTTTCCTTATTCTATATTATTTTTCTTATTGTCGTTTTTTCGTACCATAATGATATCGGAAATCTTTTTATATATATCTTCATGTTTCCTAGAAAGCTCGAGTATGGCATAATCCATGATAACCAGAAGATAGGTATCTTCTGCCGCTTTGGCAGTTGCCATACGATTTTTCGGGGCATCCGGATCAAAAAGCGCCATCTCTCCGACCAGTCCTCCAGAATCTACGTATCCCACGAGCTTCTCTCCATCGGAACGGTCTTTATAAACTCGGATATATCCTGATTTTACCACATAAAATGCTAGGGCATCGTCTCATTCATTGAAAAGAATCTCTCCGCTACGAAGCAAGCGTTCCTGGCAAAACAAGGACAAGGTTTCTCGCTCGGAACTGGTCAACGAACTAAAGAGTTCTATAGAATCAAGAATGGACATACGGAAGGGTGTTATGAATATTTCCTCAAATGATATAGAAAATATATAGAAAGGCAAGATGTTTTTGTGTTATGCATTTTGGGGCATGGGAACTTCATCGCAGATTTCCTGAAATTCGACCTCATACTTAGAAAATGTCTCATGATTTTATTGGATAATCGTTCCACCCCACTCAACTACACCAAACCCCTTTCGTTCAAATTTTTCCATTTTTTGCTCGGGAATTTCTTTGAACCTTTGAAGTGGTTTTGCAACCATGAATACACGAAGAAGTGAATCTGGTTTTGGAGTAATATCAAGTTTTGCTCTATCTGTATAATCTTTTCATGCAAATGTGATCTGAACGTATGGATAGTTCTGAAGTTTCGGGTACCAATACATGATAAAGTCACTTTTTTCTTTGGTATTGAGTCCCATTTCTGTCAATTTCCCATAGAGGAAATCTCTGACATCAGATCATCGAACGACAGATCCATGAGACATATCCCAATTGGTAGAACTCGGATTCCCTTCCCAGAAGAGACCATAGGTTTCTTGATGTGTATTTTTATCTATGAGTGTACCATCTGGATGAGCAACCACAGACCAACCATGAATACTTGAACTATATTGTGGAAAAGTTGCAGAAAATCATGGGGTATATTCAAGATTAACATCGAGTGGGGTATCGGAAGGAGGATAGAGGAGAATAAGTGGCTTCCTTACGATATTAGTGGGATAATTTCTACATGTTTTATCATTCATTAAACATTCATCTTCATAATGAAATGGTGTGCATTCAATACCCTCAAATGAAAGACTCATTATGCAATGATTCCTGTTTTCATATATGTTTACTCAAAGGAATATCCCTCAAGCAACCAGAGCAGATATTCAACCAATTATAAGAAATAATTTCATATCGAATGAGGTATTGGTTATAAGAATTTTATTATTTCACCAGCACTGCCTTAATGCGTCGCACCCCCGCACTGGACGCTTCTTCTTTTTGGATTTTGAATACCCCCATCCCTTCGCTTGTCTCGACATGGGGACCTCCGCAGAGCTCTCGGGTATATACCGTTCCATTGGCTCCGGTCATGGTGTATATCTTCACTATATCAGGGTATTTTTCCCAAAAACTTCCGGATACTCCGGTTCTCTGTGCCTCAGCCTTGTCCATCTCGGTCATGACCATAGTGGAACGGGCAGAAATAGCTTCGTTTACATAATCTTCTACAGCCTTGAGTTGCTCCGGATTCACTTTTTCTCCGTGCGTGAAATCGAATCGGAGTCGTTCGGAGGTGATATTGGATCCTGCCTGGTGCACGTGATCTCCGAGCACTTTCCGGAGTCCTGCGAGCATGAGATGACATGCTGTATGGAGAGCAGTTGTTTCTACTCAGGAATCAGCGAGACCTCACTTGAACTTCCCTTCGGATGCGGTTCGGGAGAGTTCTTGGTGCTTCTGAAATGCTTCATAAAAATCTTCCTTTCCTACCGTCATTGGTTTCTGTAATCCATAATTTGCGAAGTTATGAGAAAGTTCCTCCTCTACCATTTCAATAGGAAATCAATATGTTTCAAAAAGATTAAATGCATCATATCCAGAAAACTCATTTAATCTTATTAAATCAATTTGCTCTTTGCTCTTTGGAAATTTATCCTCTAAATAACATTCATCATTAAATTTCTTTTTTTGAACTATCTTTCTTAGTTGATTTATTCCATCTTTGAGCGTTTTTCCGAACTTCTCCTCTTCTCTCTTTAATTCTTCAAGAATCTTCTCTTTGTTCATTTTTACACTTTCATAAATACCCTCAAACTGAGCTATATACATTCGGGAAATCTCGGAAAGAATAGCCTGTTCGTACCCCATCTTGTAAAACTCGCGAATAGCTCGGCGGATGAGTCGGCGGAGGATGTATCCCTGATCGACATTCTTCGGAACCACTCCATCGGCTATCATGTGGGTCGCAGCACGAGTATGATCGGCGATAATTCGAGCAGATTTTTCATTGTAATTAGATTCTCCGACAATCTCACGGATTCGAGCAAGAACTGGAGCGAACGAATCAGTCTCATACACACTCTTCATATGATTGAGCGTCACTGTACAACGTTCGAGTCCCATACCGGTATCCACACACTGAGCTGGGAGATTCACGAGGGTTTTCTCATCGACACGATTGTATTGCATGAACACATTATTCCAGATTTCCATCCACATTTTGGAATCGGTTCCTTTATTGGAACCAGCTGGAGGAAGTCCTTCGCCCATATAATAGAATATCTCGGTATCGGGACCACATGGACCTGTCGGACCTGCTGCCCACCAGTTATCTTCAACTGGCAAGTACGCAATCCTATCCGTAGGCATCCCGAGGGATTTCCAGATAGTTGCGGATTCCTCGTCGCGGGGAGCGTTCTCGTCCCCTTCGAATACGGTTACCGAAATCATGCGAGGATCGAGAGCGAGCCATTTCTTATCGGTCAAGAATTCCCATGACCAAGCAATAGAGTCCGCTTTGAAATAATCTCCGAGCGACCAGTTTCCGAGCATCTCGAAGAATGTCAGATGTGTGTCATCCCCGACATCGTCTATATCTCCGGTTCGGACGCACTTCTGAACATCCGCCAAACGGACTCCGCTCGGATGACGTTCTCCGAGAAGGTACGGGATAAGTGGCTGCATTCCGGCAGTATTGAAGAGCACAGAAGGATCATTCTCTGGAACGAGCGAAGCGGACGGGATAACTGCATGGTTTTTGGATTTAAAAAATTCGAGGTATTTGGAACGAATTTCGGCAGAAGTGATGTGCATAGTGAGTATTAGTTGATAGTTATTAGTTTTTAGAAAAGAAGACTATTTGTAGATGGAGCCACGAGAATTGGCGTCGTAAAAATATACGAGAATCTCCCGCTCCCGTACTTCATACAAGAATCGATACTTTGAGATACGGAGACGAAATTTATGATTTTCTCCGATGAGAGGTTTTACATCTGCAGACACTTTTCCGTAAGGATCTTCGAGTATTTCCTTGATCGTATCATAGAAGCGTTGTGCAAGTTCTGGATGTTTTTCAAAAAATTTAATCACTCGTTTATGAAGGGAGAATGTCCACATAATTATCGAAGATTAAACTGCTTGATAAAATCGGTTCAGGAAATGATATTCACTCCATTTTCCAGATCTCGCTTCGCTTCGAGATAGCGTTTATGTTCCTTGGGGGTCATAATATTGTCCGCCAATGGTACTCTCTGACGGGTCTTGGGAGTTTGGACGGCATCGAGTCGGGAAAGGTAACTTTTTGGCATACGCACAAGCACACTCCGACTGTTTTCTTCGAGGATGGTATATCACATAGAGAGAAATTTAAAATATAACCATGCCCAGTATATGGAAAATAGAAAAAAATCCACAAAAATATTTGGAAAAAAGAAAAAAAATGGTATATTCTTTGGAACAAAGACATCTTGACCCCCTCGCTCGCCACCAACTTCCTGTTGGTGGCTTGTTTTTTTATTCTTTCAAAATCCAAGAAACGCGAAAGAACGATGATATTCGTGTGAAAATTGAGAATCGTAGTGAGCCGTACGAATTGTACGGTGAACGAGACTCGGAAATTTGAACACGAAGATCGAAGTTATTTCGCGTTTTTCTGTAAGCTCGCCAAGTACGCAATCGCAATCGCATCCGCCGCATCGTCCGGCTTGGGAATGGTTTCCAGTTTAAAAATGATTTTCAGAGCATTTTGCACTTGTTCTTTTTTGGCGGTTCCATTTCCGGAAATCCCCCGCTTGACCTGGAGCGGAGTGAATTCGTGAATCAGAAGACCTTTTCGCTTGAGAGTGAGGAGGATAGCTCCGCGTGCCTGAGCGACATCGATTCCTGTTTTCTGGTTATTGAAGAAAAAAAGTTTCTCGATACCACAAACAGTCGGATGATACGTGTCGATGAGCCCTTCAAGGTCTTCGGTGATATCGAATATTTTCTCGGCGATGCCGATTTTTGGAGTCGTAGTAATAACTCCGTAGTTCAGGAGAGATATCTGTCTTCCTGATTTTTCGATGAGAGCGAAGCCCACGGTGGTTGTCCCCGGATCGATACCCAAAATAATTGACATATATCGTTTTTTATGTTTTAATGTATCTTGTAAATGAGAATAGAAACGTTATCAAATCACTAACAAATACACCATGGCATACCTCATAGAAACCGATATCGAATCACGCATCCGCTCCTCCGAGACCATCGGACCCGACGAGAAGAATAATTTCCTCCACCTGCTGTCGTATTTTACGCCGGGCGAATTGGATGAATTACGGTTGTTGTTGTAAAAACGCGATCTGTAACCTGTAGAGACAAGGCAGTGCCTTGTCTCTACAATAATTCCTTCTAATACAACACCGCCTGCGATTCCAACACCTGGTATAAAAGAGCGTCTTTATCCATAAAATCACCCGTGATCCATTTGCGGGTGTTTTTTGTATCGGAAAGGGAGATGCTCCCCTGATGACGCTTCCCGCCAAATACGTCACTGTCTATAACTTTTTCGAACAGGAGAAAAAACTTATCGGAGAGAAGCATATCGCGGAGATCGGGATACTTATCGAGATACTGAGCGAAAGTCTGACCGAAATCGTAGAGGTGCTCTCCGTTTCGGATCATCCGCAGGAGTCCAAAAAGTCGCCCAAGCGAGAGAATGAATTTTTTCGTTATAACCGAGTGGAGAGCTTTTTCCATAGGGTCATTCACTCGCAAAATGGTCGCTCCTTTTTTCTGGGCAAATTTCCGAAATTGATTGACGATCATCTGCTCTACCCATACATCAAGGATTTTGTGATACGAACCGATTACTGAGAATCCATCCAGAGAAGGATTCTTGGCGAGATTATAGAAACTAATCTCGGAGCTCACGAGATATTCGATCGTTTCTTTTGGGGCATTGAGCAGGAGAAGGTCTCCGAAATAATCCTGGATCCTCTTCCCGATGATAACCTCCTGATTTTCACGCAAGAAGTCGTCACGACCCGTTTCGGTCATCTTGGTAATCTTGCGTTTGGATATCTTGTGGACCGATTCTTCCACTTCCCGACGCATCCAACGAGTTGCAACATCCAGATGGTGCCGTAAAACGGCATTTTCCTGCTCCAGTTCTTCGATGGTTTTTTCTGACATATGAAAAGGATGATAAAATACACGGAAAAGATAGGAAAATATGCGAGAAAGTCAAGAGAAAAAGACATTACCAGTCTATCTCAGGGATTTTATATTTTCGTAAATATTCATTCGTCCTCGAAAACGGTCGGCTTCCGAAAAAGCCTTTGTGTACGGAAAACGGAGACGGATGCGGAGAAGTGATAATCATGTGTCTGGTCCCATCGATAAGCGATTTCTTCGATATCGCATAGTTTCCCCAGAGAATAAATACGAGATGTTCCCGCTCACAAGAGAGGAGTCGGATAATCTCATCGGTGAACATTTCCCAGCCCTTCCCTTGGTGTGATGCTGCCTCATGGGCACGAACCGTGAGAACGCTATTGAGAAGCAACACCCCCTGCTTTGCCCAATCGGTAAGATCGGTCCTGCTTCTCTGTATCCCCGTATCACTCGCAAGTTCTTTGAAGATATTTTGGAGACTTGGTTGTGCTTTGCTGCCGTCTGGTACAGAAAAACACATTCCCATGGCAGCTCCGGGTGTATGATAGGGATCCTGTCAGAGTATGACCACTTTCACAGTATCGAACGGGGTAAGATCGAGGGCACGAAAAATATCGCCTCCTTTGGGAAAACACGGTGTTTGAGAATACTCGGTCTTTACAAAAGAAGTAAGCTTCTGCCAATACGGTTTCTCAAATTCGCCAGAAAGAACAGCTTGCCAGGAGTGGTGAATTTTAACAGACATAGGTGGTATGAAATAATAACACAACGATTTATACAGAAAAACAACGAATTTCAAAATCTTTCGTGCAAGAACCTCCATCGAACGCTGGATACTCGATACTGTAAAATTTACAACTCTCACTTTTTTGTCAATACGAACAAGGACTCAAGAGTAAGACAATTTTCGGCATGACAATCAGAGCATACTCCCGGTTTCGTAAAACAACACTTTTAGAAATCATCAGAGAAATGCACAAAAAATTTGCATTTCTCTCTTTCCTCTCTATACTGCCCGTGTACTTAGAGAGGAAACAGGAGACTCATAAGAGGGGTTGGAATCCTTCTGCTCTCGCATACTCTCTACAGCAAGCGTCGTGACTCGTCACGGAATTTGGGTGGAACCGCCGGTGAAATTCTCAAACTGGTCCCGAAGATCTCTCAGAGTAGAGGTTTTTGGGATTTTTTATTCGTTAATTTTATAACCTATGTCAAACGTAGAAATGAAAGATCTCGTCTCTTTCGCAAGTACTCGCGGATTTGTTTATCAAGGATCCGAGATTTATGGTGGTCTTGCAAATGCTTGGGATTATGGTCCTATTGGATCACAACTCAAGGAAAATCTGAAAAATATCTGGATTAAAAACTTCGTTCAGGAACGTCCAGATATGACCCTCCTTGATGCAGCAATCCTTATGAATTCCCAGACTTGGATAACTTCCGGTCACGTCGGTGGTTTTAGTGATCCGCTTATGGACTGTAAGGCTTGTAAACAGCGTCTCCGAGCTGATAAGATTATAGAAGAATATATGGAAAAATCAGGTGATACGGACGTGCCTGCTGAATGGGCGGGAGAATCCACTCCGGCAGCAAATCTTACTGCCTATATTGCAAAAAAGGAGATTAAATGTCCTTATTGTGGAAAAGCTGATTTCAGTGAGATTAAGAAATTCAACCTTATGTTCCGAACTTTCCAAGGAGTAACAGAAGATTCTTCTGCAACCGTCTATCTTCGTCCAGAAACCGCGCAAGGAATATTCGTAAACTTTGCCAATATCGTCCGTACTTCACGAAAAAAAGTCCCATTTGGAGTAGCACAGGTCGGTAAAGCCTTCCGTAACGAGATTACTCCGGGAAATTTCATTTTCCGTACTCGTGAATTCGAGCAGATGGAAATAGAATTTTTCTGCGAACCAGAATCAGTAGCTCCAGGAAAACATCTGGAACTTCATGCCAAATGGAAGAGTGATTGTATGAATTTTCTTACCAACACTATTGGGCTCAAGTCGGAACTTCTTCGTTTTCGGGATCATGGAGCCGACGAACTTTCTTTCTATAGTGCAGCAACGACTGATATCGAGTTTAGGTTTCCATTTGGTTGGGGAGAGCTTTGGGGTATTGCAGATAGAACGGATTACGACCTCAGTGCTCATATGAAAGAATCAAAGCAGGATCTCGCTTATTTCGATCCATTTACCAATACGAAATATGTTCCCTATGTTATCGAACCATCTCTTGGTCTTAACCGCCTCTTCCTTGTTACTCTCTTAAATGCCTATACAGAAGTCGAAACTGAGGAAGGATCTCGAATTATTATGAAGTTCAAACCATCCATCGCTCCGATCAAGGTGGCTATCCTTCCAGTGGTAAAGAAACTCGGAGTTGAAGCTATGGAGATTTACAAACTCCTCTCTCCATACTTCATGTGTGAATACGACGAAGCGGGAGCTATTGGAAAACGATATTACCGAATGGATGAGATCGGAGTTCCGTTCTCGATTGCGATTGATAGCGATAACTACCATGAAGGACAGGTAACGGTTCGTGACCGTGATACCGGGCTCCAAGAAGTGGTGAAGATCGAGAATCTCGTGGAGTACTTTCGAGGAAAAGGTTGCTAATAAGCAAATACTTTCATAAGAAGCGTTTCAAAAAAGAAGAACTTTCGTTCTTCTTTTTTGTGCATCCGGATAGACTATACTGCACGAGTCATGCGGTATTTATAAAAACAATTACCATCTCCTATGAGCGACTCTTTATCTGGTAGCAAGTTGCTCACGGGCACTTTCTTTCAAAAACTGCTGTTCGAGTTCTATATACGCTTCCATATCCAGAGAATCTCCGTTTACTTTGTATTCTTCGAGAAGTTTACGTGCTTCTTCTTTTTTTGCTCGAATCGATTCGATGTCGAGATTCGTGCCATCTTCTACCATATCGGCAGTTATCGTAACACTTTCTGCTCTCATCTCAGCGATTCCTCATCCGATCGCATAGGAAGTACTCACTCCATCGGCTCGGACGATCAAAATCCCGGGAATAAGGGCTGTTATGAGTGGCTCATGATTTGGCAGAATAGTAATTTCTCAGTCCCGAGTTGGGATAGTGACCCATTCAATCACGGGAAGGTCGAGCACTTTCTTGACGATGGAAACGAGAGTGAATTGCATAGTGACAGGGGTTAGGGATTATTCTCCTTTTTCTTTCTTGTAGCTTGCCACTACTTCTTCGATAGAACCCTTGTACATGAAGTGTTTTTCTCCGATGTAGTCAAATTCTCCTTCGATAATAGCTTTGAATCCTTTTACTGTGTCCGCGAGTTTCGCATACACTCCGGGAGTTCCAGTAAACTGTTCTGCAACGAAGAATGGCTGAGAGAAGAAACGTTGAATCTTACGGGCTCGGCTTACTGCCAGTTTGTCGTCTTCGGAGAGTTCATCCATACCGAGGATGGCGATGATATCCTGAAGCTCTTTGTAGCGCTGAAGGATTTTCTGTACATTACGAGCGGTGTTGTAATGTTCTTCTCCGACTACTTTCGGAGTAAGGACCGTCGAAGTGGAATCAAGAGGATCAACCGCAGGATAGATTCCAAGTTCGGCGATAGATCGGTTCAATACTACGGTCGAATCGAGATGGGCGAATGTATTCGCTGGAGCTGGATCAGTAAGATCATCCGCTGGAACGTATACGGCTTGAACGGAAGTGATAGAACCATTCTTGGTCGATGCGATACGTTCTTGGAGGGCTCCCATATCGGTTGCAAGAGTTGGTTGATATCCGACAGCAGAAGGAATACGTCCAAGAAGAGCGGAGATTTCAGAACCTGCTTGCGTGAATCGGAATATATTGTCGACGAAGAGAAGAACGTCTCGTTTTTCTACATCACGGAAATATTCTGCCATAGTAAGTCCTGTGAGTGCGACTCTCGCTCTTGGTCCGGGAGCTTCGTTCATTTGTCCGAATACCATCGCCGTCTTGTCGATAACTCCGGAATCCTTCATCTCGTGGTAGAGATCATTCCCTTCACGAGTTCGTTCTCCGACTCCGGCAACAACGGAGTATCCTCCGTGCTCCGATGCGATGTTGTGGATAAGTTCCTGCATGATAACCGTCTTACCTACTCCGGCTCCTCCGAAGAGACCTACCTTTCCTCCTTTAAGCATCGGAGCGATGAGATCAACGACCTTGATACCTGTTTCGAAAATCTCGGTTTGAGTGGAGAGCTCAGAAAAAGCTGGAGCCTTTCGGTGGATAGGAAGCTTGCTTCCAGTTTTTGGTGCCTCTACTTCGTCGATAGGATCTCCGAGTACATTAAACATACGTCCGAGAACTTCCGGACCAACGGGAACCTGGATAGGTGCCTCAGTCGCAGTAACCTCAAGACCACGCTTTACTCCGTCAACCGGGTTCATCGCGATACACCGAACGATACCGTCACCGAGCTGTTGCTGAACTTCGAGGATGAGCTTCGTTGGAGCTCCGACTACCTCAAGAGCATCATAAATAGCAGGAACGTATCCGCCTGAGAATTCTACGTCGATAACGACTCCGATAATTTTCTTGATGATTCCCTTTTGCATAGATGAACAAGTATAAATAGTAAAAACGGGGAGATTATATAGAAAAGTGAGGATTTTCAAAATTTTTGTTTGGGGATTTTTGGAAAGAGCAAATAGAGTGATAGACATCCATTTTGACATACAATGCTGTTGTCAATTTTCTTTTGCCTCTTCATATCTGATAAAAACATTTTTTTAATCCTGTATGGATTCAAGCTATGTCTATTCTATAATCCCGCTTGCGATGAGCTCTTCTCCGTCATATATCACTATCGTTTGTCCGCTTGTTATAGCTCTCTGTTGGGTATGGAAACGGATTCTTATACGACTTTCGCCATCTTGGACACATTCGATATCTTGATCTTCCTGACGATACCGAATCTTCGCTTGGGCACGGAATGGAAATTCACGGATTTCTCCAATCCAATGCCAATCTGTCGCGGTAAGTTCGGATGAATAGAGTTCCAGTTCCGCTTCCGTTCCGACTGTGATAGTATTGTTGGCTATATCTTTCGCGATAACAAAAAGTGCGGGACCTCCTCCGACTTGAATCCCCTTCCGTTGTCAGATAGTATAGCTAAAGGCACCTTCGTGAGCCCCAAGAATCTTCCCGTGAATATTCAAAATATTTCCTGGCCTTTTTTCAAGACGTTTTTCGAGAAATTCTTTCATGCTCACTTTTCCGATAAAACAGAGTCCTTGACTGTCTTTGCGTTCCGAATTTGGGAGTCCTGCTTTTCTCGCTATCTCCCGAACTTCTGGCTTTGTCAGGTGTCCAATAGGAAAGAGTGCATGCGAGAGTTGGAATTGATTGAGTCGGGAGAGGAAATAGGTCTGATCCTTGTTCGGATCGATTCACTTGAGAAGATGGTAAGTTTTTTTGTCATCCTCGCGAATGCGGGGATCCAGCCTCGTAGATGCAAGTATTGTATTTACTGAAACTCTTGACTGGATTCCCGCCTCCGCGGGAATGACAGACGATGTAATCCTCGCATAATGTCCGGTGGCTATCTTGTCGAAACCATATTCGAGAGCTTCCTCAAGGAAACAGTCGAACTTCACGAGATTGTTGCAGAGGATATCCGGATTCGGAGTGAGTCACTTCTGGTATCCTTCGTAGATATAGTTCACGATCCGTTTTTCGTACTCTTCACGGAAATCGAAGGTATGAAATGGGAGTCCAAGGTATTCAGCGACTTTTTTCGCCTCTTCAAGGTCCACAAGTGTCGGACAATCGGATGTGTCAGAAATATAGTTGATCATGAATCCGCACGATACCTCATGCCCAGCTTCCCGGAGAAGATAAGCAACGACAGCGGAATCTACTCCACCCGAGAGTCATACAAGGATTTTCTTATTTTTTGGAGGCATGAATAGCATTTTTATGCTGATAAAAAACTTTTGACAAATGAAAAGAAAAATCTAAAATTTAATTTTTAATATTTCTCATCTTCTCATCCGCATGTTACTAACCGATACTTTTAGAGACGCATTTCAATCTGGCTTCATTATAAGCGTAGACGCCCATAGTACACTTCATATGATAAACAGCAGGAAAGCATATCTATCAAGCTCTGAAGATGATAAAGCATACCTTGTTCACCTACAAGAAAAATCCAGACCTCTATATCCATTTGAAAGGGCTGTTAAAGCAGTACGAAAAACATACACCAACCTTATTGATATTCATGAAGAGAGAGTGCTAAAAAAAATAGTTAGTAGGAAATGAATATGATATGAATCAAATAGGCTAGATAAGGGTCTTTCTTGGGTGAGCACGCGTACTTTTGCTATCATTGAACTTCTTTCTCCCATTCAAAGATAGTCTCTACCGCACTTCCAATTTCCCTTCCGTATTTTCATGAATCTTCTCGATAAAGTATTCTTCGAGTGGTTTCTCAAGATTTTTCACCGATTCACTCGCAATAAGATGACCCTGATGAATGATAGCAAACGAGTCGCAGATGGATTCCACATCAGAAAGGATATGAGTATTGAAAAATACCGTTGTTCCTTTGGATTTAAGCTCAAGGATGAGATCCTTTACCATCTTTCGTCCAATAGGATCGAGTCCGCTCATCGGTTCATCGAGAAATACGATGGAAGGGTGGTTGATAATCGCCTGTCCGAGTCCGATACGTTGGAGCATACCTTTTGAGTACTTGGCGAGAAGTTTATCTCCGGCTGTTTCGAGTCCAATTTTGTGCAGAATTTCCTCCATCCTCTCATCAAGTTCGATATCGGGGATATGAAAAAATTTTCCGTTGAAACGGAGAAATTCACGTCCAGTGAGATACTTGTAGAGATAGGTATTTTCGGGCATGAATCCGATTTTTGCTTTGGTTTCATTGGAAAGAGTGGCATCGCCAAATATATGAATCGCACCGTTATCGGGACGGATGAGCCCAAGAATAGATTTCATCGTCGTGGTTTTTCCTGCACCATTCGGTCCAAGAAATCAGAACACCTCTCCTGCTCAGATCGAGAGATTGATATCGAAAAGCACTTGTTTCCCATCAAGGTATTTACTAAGATTCTCGATGAGAACCGCAGGGGACATTATTTCCATATTTTTCATAAATAGATATTTTCATAAAAAGATATTGTCCCCATTATAGAAAAAGTTTTCATTTTTCAAAATTTCCTTGCAAAAATTGCATAAATCGTTAATATGACACGTTCCTGTTTCCTTGCTTTTTCTCTGAAAAAGAGTGAACGACGTGCAAGGGTTTTTATCTCGAAGTGTCGACGGAGTCTTGGTATTATGGGCTTTGTATTTGACAAGAGATACTATTCCTTGTGGCGAAGAAGGGCTTGACTCAGGATACGGCTTTCTATTTTTTCATCTTTAAAATTATGTCACATTCATGCTGTAGCGACGAAGAAGTCTCATTTGTGAAAATAGATGAGCAAGCTCCAGGTTTTGACCTCCCAGCTTATGATCCCCTCAAAGACGATCAGACTCAAATCTCTCTGGAATCTCTTGCAGGGAAATGGGTGGTGCTTTTCTACTATCCTGCCGATTTTACATTCGTGTGTCCAACAGAGCTCAAGGATATGGCGGATATGAAGTCTCGATTCGATGAGCTCGGAGTTACCGTTCTTGCCGCTTCGACCGATACGCACTTCTCTCATCGAGCTTGGGTAAAACACGAGAAACTTATGGAAGGATTCCCTTATATGATGCTTTCCGATCATAACGGAGAAGTAGCATCGATGTACAATATCCTCGATTTCAATACGGGAATCGCAGGACGTGGAACTTTCGTCATCGATCCCGATGGAATTGTGCGAGTCATCGAGGTGACATCCGGTCCACTCGGACGAAATAGCGCCGAACTTATTCGAAAAATTGAAGCTCTTCAGTTTATGCGAGAACATCCGGGAACGGCTTGTCCCGCAAAATGGGCAATCGGATCCAAAACCCTGACGCCTTCTATGAAACTCTCCGGAGAAGTCTT
>JAQTWO010000086.1 GCA_028689245.1 Candidatus Altimarinota bacterium
TGGGAATAGGAGCACTTCACTGTTGTATGATAGCCAGATCAATAGCCTTCCCTATATTCGCCATATCCGATACTCTTCTCCCATCTCTGGCACTGCTCTGAAAACCTCCGAGATTCAAAAATGCTATAGTTCAGAGGATGACGAGAATCGTTATGACGACGATGAGTTCTACTAAAGTAAACCCATACATGTGTCTTGTCATCCTCGGCTTGACCGGGGATCCAGCCTCAGAGGGGTCAATTCTGTGACAGACGCAAGTTTCCGCTGGATTCCCGTTTTCACGGGAATGACGATTATTTTCTATCTTCATAAAAAGAAAATGAAAAAGTAAGAAATCTAAACAAACCTATTATCACCTTTTACTTCGGGATTTCAAGTTTGGTTTTTTCTTTTTTGATTGAAAACCCCGGAAAATCTTGTATACTCTTTTTATGTACTCCTTAAAAAAGGCATCTATGCTCGATACTTCCCCGATCGTCCCAGATTACTTTCATATCAATATGCTCGTCAAATCCATTATCGACGATGTTTCTTTGTATATGAAGAATATCCCGAAAGAAGTTATAGCCGAAGAGATACAGAAAGCGTATATCTATGCACGAAATGCTCATGAAGGACAGTTTCGTAAATCTGGTGATCCGTATATCATCCACCCCGTGGAAGCTACGAGAGAACTTCTGATTCTTCGACCTGATATCGTGACGATCCAGTCTTGTCTGCTTCATGATGTCCCAGAGGATACGGATAAAACGGTAGAAGATATTCGTGAGTTATTTGGCGATGAAGTGGCATATATTACGGCAGGGATGGAAAAACTCTCGCACCTGAGGTACCGCGGGGAAGAGCGGACGATCGGAAGTCTCCGAAAAATGTTCGTGGCGATGAGTGAGGATGTTCGTGTCATTTTCGTCAAGCTTGCGGATCGTCTCCACAATATGAAGACGATAGAATTTCAACCAAGCAAAGAAAAACGTGAACGTATCGCTCTCGAAACGCTCAATGTTTATGCACCTATCGCTGATAGACTCGGTATTTTCGATTTCAAGGAAGCCCTTGAAACCGAGTGTTTTAAGTTGCTCTACCCGGAAGAATATCGTAAGATTCGCGAGGAACTTGACGTATTCAAAGAAGCTCAGGAGATTTTCACGACCAAAGTCAAACAACTCATCATGGACAATATGCCGGAATGAGTGCCTGTGGTGGACATATCGTATCGAGTCAAATCCCCTTGGAGCATCTACCGGAAGATGCAACGAAAGGGGTACGAGCGGGTTCAGGATATCTACGATCTCTTTGCCCTTCGGATCATCACCGATTCCGTACATCATTGTTATGATATTCTCGGAACGATCCATACTATCTGGACACCCGTTCCGAATCGTTTCAAGGATTATATCGCTCTCCCCAAGGAAAACGGGTACCAGAGTCTCCATACGACTGTGGTAGGGATGTTTCATGAATTTCGTTCGCAACCGACCGAGATTCAGATTCGTACGCTTGCGATGCACCGCCAGGCAGAGATCGGAGTCGCGGCACATTTTGCCTATTCGGAAACAGGACAATCCAAGACGGCCAAAGATACGTACTGGGCAGCGGAACTCAAAGAGATTCTCGACAACTCTGCGGATTCCGATTTCATGACTCAGATGAAAATAGGGGTATTTGACGATCGGATTTTCGCCTTCACTCCGAGAGGGGAGATTCAGGTATTGCCGAAGGGGTCTACACCCGTGGATTTTGCGTATTCCGTTCATTCCAAGCTCGGAGATCATATCTCATTTGCTCGAGTAAATGGGCGTGTCGCACATCTCGACTATGAGCTCAGAAACGGAGAAAGCGTCGAGATCGTAACGGATAAGAACAAACATCCGAATATTTCTTGGCTCTCTTTTGTCAAGACAACACGTGCAAAAGAATGCATCAAGGCATACAATAATCGTGCCAATAGGGATGAGCTGGTGGAAAAGGGGCGTTTTATCTTGAATGCACATCTCGTAAAGCACTTCAATAAAACACTTGATAAAGATCTCTCCTTGCTCAAGATTATCGATGGTAAGACTCTCGACACCGAAGGGCGGGAAAATGTCCTTGTCCAGCTTGGAAACCTTTCTCGCAAGCCATCGTCGGTGACTCGCAGTATTCTTGAAAACAGCAGTTCGGAACTCCATAAGCTCAAAGAGCTTCAAGAACACGCAAAGCAGAAAAAAAAGCCCGTGATAGTGCCGAAAGAAGGGGATACTATTGAGCTCATTATCGGTGGAGAGCGACATATTCCCTACAGATTTGCCAATTGTTGCAATCCACAGATCCTCGATAAGGTTGTGGGATACATAACGAGAGATGGTGTCAATATCCATAAATTTGATTGTGCTTCTCTCAAGCAAAAAAACTTCAATCGATATCTTCCGGCATATTGGGAGGGGATGAAGACACAGGGGCTTTCCATTCATGCCGAGATGATATTCGAAAACCGGATCGGGGTCTTGAAAAAACTCACGGAGATATTCTTTCTCATGCATATAAATATCGAAGAGATGCATGCGGGAGCGAGTCAGGGTGGCATATCGAGAGTGATTTTCTGTCTCAAAACCGAGGAAGAGGATTACTATCTTTTTGAACGGCTTATGGAACGTGTTCGTCTTTCCATTGCAGAATTCAAGGAAGGGAACCTGATCGATATGAGATAACAACAGCCACGGTATATATATTGTTGTCTTTTCTCGAAAATATCTTACGTATCATCTCTCATGCTCTCTTCTTTCTTTCAAAAATACCACATCACCCCGAATGACACACTGATTATCGCATGTTCCTGAGGTCCGGATAGTATGTATCTCCTCTTGGAGAGCATGAAATCCCACGATCCGAAGCACCTCGTTGTCGCTCATTTCAACCATTCGCTCCGATGAATTGAAAGCGATGAAGACGAGATATTTTTGCGGGAATTTTGCATGAAACATAGTCTCGTATTTGAGAGTGAAAAAAAAGACATAGCGAAAATTGCGGAATCTCTGAAAAAAAGCATAGAGGAAACTGCCAGGATCGAGCGATATGCTTTTTTGGAACGGGTACGAGAAAAGTACTCCCAAAAATCTCCTGAAAAACAGTGAAATGTACACGAAGACTGCGTATCGAAGTGAGGCGTACTGAAAAGTACGATGAAGCCATTTAGTTCCCCTAGTGAGCCAGAGACATGTAAGATCTGAATGGAAAGTTCACGTTTTGCAGAGATTTTCATCCTCACGGCACATCACCTGGACGATAGTATCGAAACCTTCATGTTCCATCTCATCCGCGGTACCAAGATTCAGGGATTGACGGGAGTCCCCGAACAAAACGGTCATATCCTCCGTCCGCTTCTCTCTATCCAAAAAAAGGAGATTCTCCAGTCTCTGGATCGAGACAGTATCTCCTACCGACTCGATTCGACCAATGCGGACGATGCGTATCTTCGTAATCATCTCAGACTCAATATCGTCTCGCAGTTCGAACGGATCAATCCTGAATACCGCAAAAATCTCGGAGCATTCATGGAATATGCCAAAGAAGTTGCCTCGTTCATCGAAACACAGGTCGAGATATTTTTACGAGGAGAAACCTCATTTAGTGTCGAAGATTTTCAGGTGCTCTCGCCATTCATGCAGAGAGAGGTATTCAGATATCTCTATGCTCGCGCCAATAACGGCACGATCGGCCTCTCGGAAGGTGCCATCGCCGAGATGATCCGTTTTACCCAGGACAAGGGCAACTATACGCGCAAAGATCTCGGAAAGTTGCATTTGGAAAAACGAAATTTCCGAGTATATTCTGCAATAATCATCTCCTCGTAATCTCCCATTCTTTCCTATGAATCCCTCCCTTCTTTCGCTCGTATTTCTCCATTCTCTCGGATTTTCTCAGAGAGCACTTTGCCGCATATTTGAAACGCGCGATAACTATGAGGAAATCTATGAGAGTCTCGATCTGGCAACTCTTCAGAAACTCGGATTCCAATCAGAGAAGGTCAATTCTTTGCTCTCTGCAAAGACCAAAATAGATACCGTAAAGATTCGTGACGTACTCGAAAAACTGGAAGTGCGGATAGTCACCAAAAAAGATCCAGACTATCCGGAGCTCCTCCTGCAAGCCCCTGTGCATCCGTATTTTTTGTACGTTCGATGAACTCTTCCTTCCCATGCCAATCTCATTTCAGTGGTCGGTTCCAGAAAAAGCACCGCCTATTCACGAGCTGTACTGGAAGAAATCATCCCGGGACTGGTCGATAACGGGTACGGAATTGTTTCCTGAGGAGCGCACGGAGTGGATTCTCTCGGGCACAAAATATCCCTGGAACACGGCGGATACACGGTTGCAGTTTTCGGAACGGGGATCGATCGATGCTACCCGAAGGAAAACAAAGAGCTTTTTATCAATATCCTGAAATGAGGATGAGCACTCATATCAGCCCTCCCTATTGGCATGGGGCCAGAGCCGTATAATTTCCCTATCCGCAATGAGATCGTCGCGGGCATATCCCGAGGAACGCTTGTGACCGAAGCCGCCATCAAATCGGGGACTTTGATCACCGCAGGACTCGCACTCGATTTCGGGCGTGATGTCTTTGCGACCCCCGGAGATATCACTAAAACCACCAGCAATGGAACCAATGCTCTTATCCGCGATGGTCAGGCGAAACTCACCACAAGTGCCGGAGATATTCTCGGAGAATACGAAACTACAGGATTCGTACAGAAAGAAGCACCCACGGTCATACCTGTCCTGTTCGACGATGCCTGAGAAAAGAATATCTATGAACTTCTCCGAGTTGAACCGCTCGATATCTCCTCAATCGAAGACCACCTTGGTGAAGATATCACTACTATCGCATTCAAACTCTCGATGATGGAAGTACGGGGCATAATCGAGATGGGTTTGGATGGGAGATATGGTGTGAAGTAAAAAAAACGGGTCGGCAGACCCGTTTTTATAAAACTATACCAAACTATGAAAAGCTCAAGGAGCCTTCACAGTCCAAGCATAGCTCATATCATCTCCATAAAACTCTTGTTTAATACCATCAGGATCAATCTTC
>JAQTWO010000087.1 GCA_028689245.1 Candidatus Altimarinota bacterium
CGTTGCTATGGACTGTCTGACATCCATAGGTTTCAGGACTTTCACCGGTAATTCCTCGATATATTCCCCCACTCCCCACAATCCCGGTACTCCAGTTGTCTCATTGTGCTTCAATATCTCTCGCAATCGTCATCCATTCATTGTTCGTGATGAGGTGGTATCCTGTTCAGAGAGATTTACACGCAGCGATAGCTTGTGTTTGGGAGATGTTCGCAATAGGGAATTTATTTGGGATGGAAACAGGGGTCTTTGTGGAGTTGTACTTTACAATGTTCCAATCTGCCCAATATGTTGTCTGTGTGTTATCTACGGGAGAAACTGGACACGCGATACTTCCAGCATCACAACTATTCGGCACATCCGCATCACCGTACGTCATAGCATACTTACTCACACAGAACCCCGGTTGATTGAACTCCTTGTTTCCGGGAACCGGAACAAATCAACTTGGACAGGTACTTGGAGCATTGAATCCGTTTCATCCGTTGTTCATGGATATCTGAAGAGCCGTAGCAAGAATACTTCCCGTACTGGTCGGTAAGATGGAATCAGACTTCGAGAAGGAGAGAGAAAGACTTCCGATAGCAGTTCCTCCAAGACTTCCTGAGAAGTTCTGAATGTCGAGTGTGGTGTTGGTCGTGATAAGCTCTTGGAGGGGTTGGTTCTGGTATGACCCCGATGTGGCAAGGAGAGCTCAAAGAGCGTATCCTTTGGTTACGGGAGAACGAGTTTCGTATCCGGCAAATACTTGGTCTACCCCGAGAGTATTCTGAATTTTATTACTGTCCCATGCAGTAGTACTCGCATCTTCCATCAATGCAAGAACTTGATAGCTTGTATTTGCTCCATTGGTAACATACGTATAGTACTTCTTATCAAGAGGGTCCTGAGTCGTACTCATCTTTATAACAGAGAGAACATTGCTTCCTACCACTCACTGATATCCTATGATACTTCCTCCGGAAGCCGTGAGAGTAAGGAGTCCTCCTCCGACCGGAGCTTCCGGAGGAACGACACTTCCATTGCGTACAAGAAGCATCTCAAGTCCCTTGGTTATATTACTGAGATCCGATACACGAGAACTGTCTCTTGCCGAACTCTGAAAACCTCCGAGATTCAAAAATGCTATGGTTCAGAGGATGACGAGGATGGTTATGACGACGATGAGTTCGATGAGGGTGAAACCGAGGAAGTTCTTGCTTTGTTTCTGGTGGATATGTTGGAAGGTAACATCCGTGCTTTTGTTGTTTGGTGTGGGCATAGGAATGATGTAACGAAATAAAGGAATAATACGGGGGTATTATGGTATAATAGTCGTATATTTCAAGTTTTTATATAAATTCGTACATGATGACTACCTTCCTTTTCTGGCAAAAACGACACCCACTGTTCGTATGAGTATCTTTATATCGAGCAAGAGACTCCAATTTTCTATATAAAACGTGTCAAGGCGAACCTCCTCATCAAAGGTATTTTCATGTCTCCCATGGGATTGTGCCATACCTGTGATACCAGGCTTGAGAGTAAGAACTCTTTTTTGATATTCTTTATAAAGTGTCACTTCTTCATGAAGATGGGGACGAGGACCTATGAGACTCATATTGCCCATGAGTACATTACAGAGTTGCGGAAGTTCGTCGATATCAAATTTACGTATCCATTTCCCAAACTTCGTGATGCGCGGATCATTTTCCATCTTGAAGAGAGGACCGTCTTTGCGCTCATTTTTCGCAAAAAGTTTCTCTTTCTCCTTTTCCGCATTCATGATCATAGATCGGAACTTGTACATATCGAACGCCTCGCCATTTTTCCCGATGCGTTTACTTTTGTAGAATGGATTCCACCCGTCCTGTGAGTAAATAATACAGGAAACTATGAGAAACAAGGGGAAAAGCAAGATGAGAAGAAGGAATGAGAAAAAGATATCGAAAATCCTTTTCCCGATACGCCCCCAGGGGGTAAGTCAGATATTTTTAATCTCGATTACTGGGATCTTCCCAAAGAAGGAAATCTCCGTATTGATCTTCGTGGTATCGAATGAATTGGCAACATAACAGTATCGTATCCCGTAAATACGAGCATACTCGAATATCTCCTGCGTCTCTTCGCGTGTGAAATCATTTTGGACAATGAGTATTTCATCAATAGCATGGGTTCGCATCGCTCCGATGATTTCTGTCACTCCCCCAATATACGGAATGGTTGAAAGTTTCATATCATGGAGATGTGAGTATCCAAAAATATCGTACATGTTCGACTCCTGAATGGATTCGATGATATCATTTTTTTCCGTACGGATAACAAGAAGTATCTTGGTTTTTGAGAGTATTCCCCGTATTATCAATCCTCGTTCAATCCTATCGAGTATGACGCGTTCAAGAACGATCAAAAAAGTGGCTATCAGAACCGAAAATAGGACGATGAGACGTGGGATCGGATAGGTATAAAAAAACCCCAGAGACAGATAGAGAACGGCAATATAGATGAAAAACCAATATATCGAGACGAAAAGCAGATCCTTGAGTTCTTGTATGCGCGATTGATATATTCGCATTTTATAAAGTCCAGCGAACGCAGCAAGCAGTATGTAGATTACCGACCCAACCAAAGCAAATCCAAATAAATGTTCCGTATCTATGGTCTGTATAGGGAGATGGACATCGGGTATAAGATCGGTAATATTTCGCACCTGACGAGCGACGAAGAATGCAAAAAAAACTATCAATCCCTCGATAGGAACTTTTATCATTCAGAAGAAGAGTTCGTGACGCTTCATGGAAGAAGATTTTGTATATATAACTGTATTCGAGTATATACAAAACTCTCGGAAAGAGAAAAAAATTTCCAAAATTCTCACTTTTCCATATACTCTATGTTTTATAGGGGATATTTTTCTTTTCATATATGTATACGATAATTATCATTTCCGCTCTTCTTGCCAGTCTGTTGCTTTTAGCATTGGTATTGTTGTTTCAAATCATGGCTCTCAGATGACGGATACAAAAAAAAGAGCGAGAAATCATCGCTTTCTACAAAGAAAAAATAGACAAAATCCCCGCTCTTGTAGAGATAATGTCGAAAAGTACTCATAATACGGATATATTTCTCGAGATTATCCAGCTCCACAAAGTGGCTATCATCTCCAATATCTCAAGTATCTACGATTTACTGGAAAATAATGGACGCATCCATCGTGAATTTCTTTTTCTCATGAAAGTATCCGCTCGCATGCAGGGTTTGAATAAAGATGGGAATTTTCTCTACATTCGCGATTTCATTATCTTTTATGAAAATACCCTCGCTCGTGAGATGCTTTTCTTGAATAGTGACATCGACCGCTACAATCAACTCTTGCAGAAAAAAGACCTCACGATCATAGGACTCTTCTTCCCCTTCAAGCCGTTGATGAGGACCAGTTACTAGCCAACATAGGATTTCCGGTCATACGGAATGACGCTTCCGGTATTATCAAGAATCATCTCCATGCAACACTCAAAAACCAGAAAACTTCTCGGTACTCTCATAGAGATCACGATTATCTCCGACGATACAACCGCTCCGGATCGTATCGAGTATGTATTCGATTATTTCTGGTCTATCGAACAGGAGTTTTCGAGATTTCGTCCCGATTCATCACTGAGCAGACTCAATCGTGACAAGATAGCCCAGGTTTCGTCCCGATTCATCACCCTCATGAAACTCTGCAAACAACGCTACGAAGAAACGGACGGACTCTTCAATCCGCTCGTTCAGGTAGCGAGACTTGGGTACAGTCACTCATTTGACGATGGTAATTTCGAGCAGATTAAGAGCATAGCCGATACGGATTTTTCCAAAGTTCTCATCGGAACCGATCGAATATCCATCGGGGAGCATCAGTCACTCGACTTCGGAGGTATCGCCAAAGGATATGCAGTCGATATGGCCGCCGCTATTCTCCTCGCATTCGGATACGATAACTTCTTTGTAAATGCCGGAGGTGATATCTATACTCATGGGATGAACAACTCCGGAGAGCCCTGGGTTATCGGCATCGAGAACCCTTTTACACTCAGTATCGATACAAGTTTGATTCTCAAAAATACCGCCATTGCCACATCCGGTCGTTACAAGCGGAATTGGAACATAGAGGGCAGAAACTATCATCACCTCGTGAATCCTCTTTCTTGAGAGAACGAGAGCGCTATAATGAGCGTAACGCTCGTCGGTCGAAAATGCGTGGACTGCGACAGTCTCACAAAAAGCATTTTCCATCTCTCACCCGACAAAGGAATCGAGAAAATTCAAAAATTCGGAATGGATGGACTCATATACACACTCGACGGTCGCCTCCTCTTTACTACTGGGCTCCTCAAAAAATACGGACTCACTTTTGCAGAGGAAGAAGAGAATTTTGTATAATATTTCTTGTTGCATTTTTCAAAGAAAAGCATACTATTCTGGTGCCAAATTTTTGTTAATCTTTTTTTCTTGTCTACATAAGCAACGCATTATGGAGTGATTATCCCAATCCTCCTTGCTGCTTATGCAGAAAAGATGATTAATGAAAGTTTGGCGACTTATAGGATAATCGCTCCACTTTGTTTTCCAAATAGAAACATGAGCGACTATCTGATGGATAGTTGCTTTTTTTGTTGCATTTTTTCGAGAAAAGCATACTATTCGGGTGCCAAATTTATTGATATCGTCAGATCCCCCGTCTTTTAGACTGATTTTTAGTACAAATATGAACATAATATGGAGCAGTTATCTCTATATTGTTCTTGTTTGTACCGGGGCAATATCAATAAGTTTGGCGACTTACGGATAATTGCTCCATTTTTGTTGCCAAAAACCTCAAGGATAAAGCGATTGTCCCCAAAGATCGCTTTATTTTTTCACTTTTTTATATATGAAACAGTTTATTTCTTGGGTGGGGAAAAGGGTAGCAAGTGCTCTGGTCACGGCAGTATTCTTCATCTTGGCGGTGATAGGAATCGTTTATGCTTCTGTTACTTTTCCATCCACCGGTCCTTGAGGAGTAGATGCTGGTGG
>JAQTWO010000010.1 GCA_028689245.1 Candidatus Altimarinota bacterium
TGGCGATCGGTGAAATCGGCTTCGATTATTATCATCTCGATTCCGAGAAAGTTGATGAATATAAAGAAACGCAGAGAATTTTATTTTTTGCTATGACCGAGCTTGCTCAAAGATACGATTTGCCCATCATCGTCCATACCCGTGAAGCCTCTGCAGACACCCTTCGATATCTGAAAGAATCCGGAATCCGGAAAGCGATCATCCACTGTTTCTCTGAAGACTCTGCATTTGCACGGGAACTCATGGAGTACTCGGATGAGATATATTTCAGTTTTTCATGAATCCTCACATACAAGAAATCTCTTGCTGTTCAAGAAGCGGCAAAGCTCTTACCACTCCATAAGATCCTCATAGAAACCGATGCTCCGTTTCTCTCGCCGCAGGCTGTTCGTGGAACCACCAACGAACCTGCAAATGTTCGTTATACTCTGGATTTCCTTCAGGATCTTCGAAACGAGGAGCATGGCGAGATAGAGCGTATCATCTATGAAAACAGTCTACGGGTTTATGGGATATAATTTACCACCACTCCATATGACTATCAAGAACCAATCCGCTTTTACCCTCATAGAACTTCTCATCGGCGTGACTATCTCGGCTATCCTTATGACTGGGATAATCGTCTTCGTATGAAGCTCTCTCGGGTCGAGTATGACTATCAGAAATACCCTGGAGGAGAGTGGGAAAAATGAACTCTTCGATCAGCGACTCACGCAAACCGTTGGAAACGTTACCGGAAGCGGAGTGTATGCAACAGGATCGAATTTCTGAGGAGGGTATCTCACGGGGATTTTTCTCAGGACCGATGGATCGAATCTGCCGATTACGTTTCTTGGACTCACAACGGAGACTGGTTACTGCGACAGTTTATCGGGAACCGCCACAGCCACCGGAACGGTTCTGAAATTGGCACTGAGACAATTCGTATTGCCCTCTCTCGGGAATAGTCCCCCGTATACCCTTTCTGCAACTGGAAATATGGTATACTCGGGAAGCGATATAATAATCGGGAACATCTCTCCGTGAGACGAGCTCACGAGTTCGGGAATCGACACAGAGCTCTGGTCACCAAGTGCACTTGCACGATCCTGAAACCATCTCTATGTTGCCGATACCATGAATGATCGGATACTTTCTTACGATATTGCAAACGGAAGTATTACCCAGATTCTCGGACGGGAGAATGGTATAATGAAACCAACGAGTCTGTATTTTTCTGGATCCTCACTCCTTGTCGCATCGAGTGGAAATGGACGAATCTTCATGCTGTCAGATGGAGAAGGAAACGGATCGACGTTTTCCGGTACCTTTCGAGTTGCGAAGGCTTTCTCGGCAAATATTATCCGATTCACGTTTCCGGATATCCCAACCATCATGGCACCGACGGGACACGGAAGTTTTCATCTGTCTTCATTCTGAAGCCCTTCCGATACGGTCAGTACATGAAGTACCCTCACATATGTTTTCTCGGGAAGCACTCCCTCATTTGTCACTGGGACTGATTACACATTCGTTATCGATAGCATATCTCCGGTACCAACCAATTTTTGAAACCATATCGTGACGATTGATTTTTTGAGCGGTAGTACTCTACGCTCCTCCGATACGTTTGCGTACTTCACCAAAGGGGACGGCTCGCTGGAAACAAACACTGGAAATAGCCTCCGTACGCTTTCTGGTTTTTTCGTGTATCCGCACCATATCACGAGTGCAGAGGCATGGAGCGGGACGATAGATTGGGGTATGATTCTGGGACAAAATCCTCCATGAGAGGAAATTCATTCCTACCTCCCCGTACAGGATCTGAACTTTGAAGTGAATGGGAAGGTGTTGACAGTAAAATATCGTGAATATATGAAATACGATTGTATCGCTGGAAAGCACCAGATGCAAGAGAGATTGGCGAAAATATTACTGAGATAAATGTCACTTCCGTCTTGCTTTTTCGGCTTTTTGCATACAATAACTCGGGTTATCTTTTCTATGAAGATGTAACTCAATTATTTTAACAATATATATTTCTCAAATCCTCGCGGAACTCGTCTCTTGATGATGACTCGAACAGTCCTCGGCGCACTCGAAAAATATATTGTTACAACTCAAAAAATACTCCCTATCATCGATAATTATGGAAAACCAGTATGAAATAGTCATGGGACTCGAAACCCATGTCCGCATAAAATCCGAAACCAAGATGTTCTGTGCCTGCCGCAATGCGGTCGAGCTCGCCGACGAACCGAACCTCCATACCTGCCCGTACTGTATGGCATTTCCTGGTGCCCTTCCAGTGCTTAATGAACGGGTTATCGACCTCGCGGTCCGAGCCGGTCAAGCAATGCGATGTACGGTCAACGAGACATCGATTTTCGACCGTAAATCCTACTTCTATCCGGACTCCCCTTCTGGATTCCAGATTACCCAGCTCTATCACCCGATCGTCGAGCAGGGAACCGTCCGCGCGCTCGTACCCCTTTCACAAAACTCAGAACCTCCTGAAAAACGATGAGATTTGTCGTGAAAATCGAGTACCGGAGCGAGCTGTACAGAGAATGGTACAGTGAGCAAGGATACGGAGATTTGAACGCAAAGTTCGCGTTTTGCAGAGCGTTCTTTTAAGATCAATCGGATGCATATCGAAGCCGATGCTGGGAAATTGATCCACTCTGGGAATAAAACCCTTTGTGACTACAACCGTGCCGGAAGCCCGCTCATGGAGATCGTCACCGAACCGGATTTCCGTTCCAAGGAGGATGTCATCGCCTACCTCGAAGAGCTCCAGAAGCTCATGCGATGGTGCGGAGCTTCTGACGCTGACATGGAAAAAGGTCAGCTCCGATGCGACGTGAATATCTCCATCCGAAAGAAAGGCGAGACTATCCTCAACAACCGTGTCGAGCTCAAGAACATCAACTCGTTCTCCGCTATCGGACGTGCCATCGACAACGAATACAAACGCCAAATAAAAATCGTCGAGACCGGAGGAAAAGTCCCTCAAGAGACCCGTGGATGGGACGATGAAAAAGGGATGAGCTCCTCCCAGCGCTCCAAGGAAGACGCCATGGACTACCGCTACTTCCCGGAACCCGAACTTCCACCTCTTCTAATCTAGAAAGAGTTTATCCAGGAACGCGAAAACGGAGCTCTCCCGATCGACCGACGGATGAAGTACGTGAACGAGTACAAACTCCAACCCGACGATGCGCGAATCCTCTCTGCTTCACGAGAACTCTCCGACTTCTACGAAGAGCTCGTGAAACTCAGTGGCGATGCCAAGAAATCATGCTCGTATATCACGACTATTCTCTTTACCTTATTTGATGCACACGGAGAAGCTATTTCTTTCGAATGACTCAAATTTGGAGTGGAAGAGTTCGCCCGAGTCATCACCCTCGTGAACAAGGACGAGATTTCCAGTACCAATGCGAAAATAGTCGTAGAGGAACTCTTCCTGAACGGAGGAACTACCGATGCCATCGTGGATGTGAAGAAACTCCGCCAGGTATCCGACACAGGAGCCCTCAAAGCGATTGCAGAAAAAGTCCTCACTGATAATCCTGGGCAAGTTGCAGAATACAAATCCGGAAAAGAAAATCTCTTCGGATTCTTCGTCGGACAGTGCATGAAAGCCAGTGCCGGTCAAGGAAACCCAAAGATGTTTACGGAAATTTTGAAGGGGTTGTTGTAGGATGATACAACTTATATCAATAATTTCTTTTACACATGGGCAATAATTCTGTGATTTCCATCGTACTGATAGTTCTTGCTGCATTTTTTATTCTTCGTGAGATTTTTTGCTGGTATTGGAAGATTAATGAGCGAGTTTCTTTGATGAAAAAAATGGTTATGCTTCAAACAGAAACAGCCAAACTCCAAGCCGAGATTGGAAACTTATTGGTCAATGTACATACGGAATCCCAAAAAAGCAACAAGCTTCTTCAAGAACTAGTTTCAAAATCAGAAAAAAATCCTTTAACAACAGGAACTTCTTCTGTCATTCCGACCGTAGTGGAGGAATCCCTTTAGACCGGCATTTATGAAACAATGCTTCTTGAATATGAAAAACCATAACTATTTCGTCTATATTCTCGCAAGTGATTCTGGAACGCTCTACATAGGAGCTACTTCCAATCTTGAAAAAAGAATAGAGGAACATAAACAGTGAGTATTCGAATGATTTTCAAAAAAATACAATTGTTTTAAGCTTGTTTATATGGATCAAACGTCCGATATAACTGCGGCAATTGAGAGAGAAAAACAGCTCAAAAACTGGAACAGAAAGAAGAAAGAACTTCTTATCGCAAGTATGAATCCGACCTGGGAAGATTTGTCTCAAAAGTGGTAGTCGAAAGGGATTCCTCCACTACGGTCGGAATGACAAAAAACGACGATTTCACTCAAAAGAACAATTATCCTAGATTATCATCCATCGCGACAGACTCGCAATAACGAACACCCCCCTACTTTCCAGCCCATAAATTCTTAATTTTAAATTCATAATTCTTAATTTGCCTCCATGTCCTTCCGCTTCTCCTCCATCAACCTCGGTTGTTCCAAAAACCTCGTCGACCTCGAATTCGCCATCGGGGAGATTTTGAAGTATTCGGAGCGCACGCCCATCGAGTATATCGAAGATCCGGAGGATCCGGAGACCGACTATGTGATCGTGAATACCTGCGGATTTCTGTCGTCTGCGCGTGCGGAGTCCGAGGACACACTCCGGCATTACGACCGTCTCGGAAAGAAACTCATCCTCATGGGATGTTATGTCTCTGTGAAGGACGATAACTTCTTGTCGAGCCTGAAGAACCTCCATTCGGTGGTTCCATTCATCAGCTACACGACCATCGAGGGGCTCCTGTTCGGGAAGACCGTCGGGATCGATATGAGCGCTATCGTGCGAGCGAAAGTTGCTATGAAGCAGTCGAAGGAGAAAAAACTCACGGAATATCTCAATTCAATTGGAGAAAAAAGCATAAAAAATACCGGGTCACAGGAAATGGGAAAAAACGATAATATTCGTGCGAAAATCGCGGAGGAGCTGCCCTTGGGGTGCCGTAGTGAGACGTACGAAGGTAGTACGGCGAACGAGGAAACGCAAGATTTGAACACGAAGATTGAAGTTATTTCTCATTTACCGAAAAAGGCTTTCGTTTGGAAAGGTGATGAAGTCCGAGCCTACATCCATGCCCCATTCGGGTATGAATATCTCAAAATTGCTGAGGGTTGCGACAATAGCTGTACGTTCTGCATTATCCCACAGATTCGTGGAAAGCAGACTTCAAGAAAGATGGAAGATATCGTGAAAGAAGTACAGGTTATGCTCGCGAATAATATCCGAGAAATCCAGATTATCGCACAGGATACGACACGTTATGGAACTGATCTTTACGGAGAGCCAAAACTTTTCGAGCTTTTAGAAAGAATTGAGAACATTGCGACCACCCCCTTGTGAAAGGGGGTGGTCGAAGACCGGGGGATTGGATCAGAAGGTGAAGGAAAGCACCCAATCCCCCCTACCCCCCTTTCTCAAGGGGGTATACAAGACTTCAAATATCGACTCTATTACATGTATCCAGACATATTAACTCTGGAGCATGTTCAGCGTCTCAAGAGTTTCAAAAAACTCCTCCCCTACTTCGATATCCCATTCCAGCACTCGAGCGAACATATCCTCAAACGAATGGGTCGGCATTACGACGAAGCCCATGTAGAGGCATTTCTGACCTCTATTCGGGAGAATTTCCCGGATGCGTTTATCCGAACCAGTTTCATCGTTGGGTTTCCGGGCGAGACCGATGCGGATTTCAATCATTTGATAGAATTCGTGAAACGGCACAGTTTCGAATCGGTCGGAGTGTTCCAGTACCACGATGAAGCACTCGCCGCAAGCTCCAAACTCGACCAGAAAGTACCCGAAGCAGTCGTGAATCAGCGGATGAAAAAACTCGCGAAAGTGCTCGATGAAGTCTACGCGAAACATGCGAAAGCCGCTCGCGGAAAAACATTCTCCGGATATGTCATGGACTTCGATGAAAAACGCGCGATTATCCGCCGAGAAATCCAAGCTCCGGAAGTGGACGAGTACGACGAAGTGAAAGTGAGTGCAATACAAGACAAAGAACTGGGAATCGGAAAGTTTGTGGAGTATAAGTTATAATTCATTGTCACTCGCGAAAATATCAGACTACAGATTCTTTAGAAAAGAATGAGACTCGTTCGGATATTTGTCGCAATCTTCCGATTTTTAAGGAAGATTTTGATAAATTTTCTTTAAGTTTTTCATAAGCGGTAGATTCTCACGACTTTCCGAAATTATTATTACCCGACAAAGAAGGAATGTATCCGGAAAGTCTCAGAATGACAAAATGTATTTTCTCTCTATTTTTAGGCTACTATGCTCGTCAAAAACCATTCTGCATTCACGCTCATAGAAGTCCTCGTCGCCTCGGTCATCCTTTCGAGTGTCTTTTTCGCTATCCTCACGCTCATTTCCAATAACACTCACCAGACAAGTAACCTCCAGAACTCCAAAACCATGGACGAGCTCTTTCTCTCTTCCAGGGTCTGCATACAGTCTTTCTGATACTCCGCCCTCCTTGCCACGAGCGGTACGCAGAGCTTGAATTTCGGAACGGACAATATGGGATGTTTCACGGGGAGCTATAATCCGAATCTTTCTTTTACCGGAATCTCACTGGAGCGAACGATCGGTACAGAGACGGGCGCAACGACATTTTGGAGCTATTTCAGTGTAGAGAACAATACTGGAACTCTCAAGGTATATAATGCCCTCAGTGATGGGACCGAGAAAAAAGAGTATGATTTTCTTGTAGGAAAGTAAAGTCCTCAGGACTATTGATTTCTCTGTAATCTCACCTTTTTTCCCTCACACCTAGCCCCTCTCCTTTGAAGGAGAGGGGGAAAGCAGAGACAAGGCATTGTCTTATCTCTCCTCAAATAAAAATGTTTTGGCAATATCGGTATCGCGATTCACCCGGATGCGCGGAAGGGTGAGTGGATTTTTGTCCAAATCCTCTTTGCTTATGATACCGTTCTTTGTCGTGAATCCGAAGGTATATCCGTATTCTTTCGCTTTCTGAACGGTGAAGGTATCATATTTCCCGGATGGGTATACGATGGTATTTACTGTGATATGAAACCATTTTTCAAGTGCATTTTTACTCAGAGAAAGCTCTTTTCTGAGGACTTCCTCGGTCTGTTTGTGGAGTTCGATATGCGAGAAGCTGTGCGATGCAAGGGTAATAAGTCCGGAATCGAGCATTTCCTGTATTTCTCGTTCATTTAGGAAATTATGGGTTTCTGAAGGGGTGGTGGAAACCTTGTCCGCGATGATAGTAAGATTGAATTTCATATCATACTTTTTTGCCAGCGGGAAAAGAAAATTATACCCATCATCCCACCCGTCATCAACGGTCAAAAGGACGATATTTTTGTTTGGAAAACAATTATTTTTCCGATAGTCTGCAAGTTCTGAAAGGCTTGTAATCTTTATTTTTCCAGCATCTCGAGATTTGGATAGTGAGATAAGGATGCTCTCCAGTTTTTCGGGGGAGATAGTGTTCCCGTACTCTATCTTATTATCTTTCCTGACGTATTTTTCGGGGATAACATAGTGGAACATATAAGCATACACCTTGAGATCATCGATCTTCTGTATGCACTGTCCCGAGAATCCATGTATCAATCAGGTTTTTTCAGACATTGCCTGCGTATTTTTTATCAAAATCGCACTATTTTCGGAAGAAGATACTCATCATGAAAAATGATAGAGCGAAGATACGCCCATAATCACAGTCACTGCTATGAGGAAAATGTAGAGTGTTTTGAGAGACATGTTCGGTATTATAATATATTCCGCATCGCCGCGATATTGAAGGCATAATCCATCTTCAGGGATCCGAGGATGCCGAGATACCCCGTCTCCCCTTCTATATCGATCTTTTTTACGACCATCGTACAGCTTTCGAGGTCGGGAAATATATTCTCCTCTCCGATGAATACCGAAACTTTCTCTCCGATTTCGAGCCCTTTGAGGAGATCGATAAAGTGGTATTTGTTTTCGAGCACTTTGATGATGTTGTAGACGTCGCTCCCCATGGTGACGGTATTTTTTTCGAGAAAGTTCGATATCCCAAGATAGTAATTTGCGCCAAGCGACGGTATGCATGCAAACGTTATCTCGTTCGTTATCTTCATGAGTCGTGATACGAGCAGATAGAGTGTATCGTCCAGTCGAGAATCGATAGCCCGTTCTACAACGGCTTGTTCCGCTTCGAGAAATACGCCCGGCATCTGTTCCATAAGGTAATCAACAAAAACCCGAAGTCCGCGGGTGGTCGGAAGTCGTCATGCGGAGTTGTACGGCTGGAATATGAGTCCCATCTTTTCGAGGGCTGCCATATCGTTGCGGATGGTCGCACTCGATACCTGAAGGTCATACTTCTTCAGGAGAGACTTCGATCCGGTAATTTCCCCGGTCTCTATATATTCCTCGACGATGAGCTTCAGGATCTGGACTTTTCGGGTGTCGATTTTTTTCATAGATTCTATTGACAAATAAAGATATGAGAGAGTATATGAAAAAAGAGAAATACGCAAAATCGAAAAGACCCACTTATAGCACTTTTTCTATCATATACATACTTTCTCCCACCGTAATATTCTTGCTGGACTGAAAATATCTTTCTCCGAATTGATCTTTCCAGAAAAACCTGTAACGAACCCGGAGCGTAGTTATCGCATCTTTGTATTTTCCTGCTTCATCAAGCCACTTTTTATCACTCGTGACGAGAGGCGATCCATCTATGCCCGTAATAACCAAACCCGCGAATTGCTCACGTGTCATGCTTTTGTAATCCTCCACGGATTGTGAATATGTGTCAAAATTCTTCATCTTCATGAGAATGGTTCGCTTTTTCATCTGATCGTTTCATGCCTTTAAGAATTGATAGGCAAGAGCATTTCGGATCATATCTTTTGCTTGTTTTCCCAGGAGCTCACGATCCTGGAGTACATATCCGGAATTCGGCTTTATGAGACGTTTCTTCAGGGCGCTGACCGTCTCTGTAAAGTATGTATATGTCTTATCTATACCGTTCGGATTTGTGACAAGAATATCGGTAGTGCTTTTTATAAGAGTTTTTCCTGTTTCTTTTTGCACTACCACAAGACCTATCGGCATATAATCCAAGGGGATAATATTGGCAAGCAATACACCACGATACGTATCATCGTATCCGAATTCCAGTTCCTCTACGAGCTCGCTTGTGGAACACTGGCGAATGGAACGTTTTGAGACGTTACAGAACTTCGCTTTTCCTGTGACGGATTTGAGAACATACCGACCATTATAGGGGATATCGATCTGATTGGAACTGTATTTGGTACGGAATACTACTCACATGAGCTTCTCATCCGCGAGGACGATGGATTTGTTTTGGAGGATGAACCCCTGTGTGGGCATACTCATCTCACTTTTTTTATATACGTTTACGCTCGTGGTTAAGAATATTCGCTTCCCGATCTTGAGGCTGATTCCGTATTTTCCTGGTTTTATGCCGGTAATTTGAAACTCTCGAACTCCGTTCTCGATGGCTATGATGGTTTCTGGGAAAAGCTTTACTCATGTTCGATCGTAAGAAAGCGTCATACCCTCAGCAGGAAGACTTCCGGTAAACGGTTTGTTGTGGTATGTTACATTCACTCGTGCCGTATATGTTCGCCCTGCTTCTATATTGTTTCCCGACACTCAGAGATTGACAGAGAGCGTATGATCCCGGAAGAATTCCTCTATCTCTTCATCCAGAATCTGCTCTCGGGTTTTGATGGATTTTTTCTCGATCTTCGGTGCGATCTTCGACTTGTCCTGAAGGACCTGTACGGCAGCCGTGGTTGTAATGCTGCCGTTTTCCAGAAATGCTATCGGATCAATGGTATTGGCAGTGAGAAAATCGCGACAAAGTCCTTGATCGACGATCGTCATGGGATCCTTTCCCTTTCCGCAGGTTACATAATAGTAGGGGTGAGCTTGATTGGTTGTATCGATCTGAAAATGGAGATGATTCCCGTAGGAATTCCCCGTATTTCCCACTTCTCCGATCGTGTCTCCGGCTCGGACAGTCGCTCCTTTCGTCACATTCGTTTTCGAGAGATGGGCATAATTTGAATAAATCGCTTTTCCATCCGAGAGCGTATGTTTAATAGAAACAACATTTCCCCATCCTGTCTGCCATCCTGAAGAGAGTATCACCCCATCTCCTATCGACTGCACGGGCGTCCCTTGTGCGGTCGCAATATCTACTCCTTCATGACTTCCATATCCGACATCCCACCCGTAGGTATAGGTTGCGCCCCAGAGCACCGAGTAGATACGACGGTATTCTTTATTGTCCTTGAGCGATGTATAATCCGCACCGGTGATATGCGGAAGTGACATCTTGCAACTGCCCTCGAGTGTGCTCCAAGGAGAATACCGACATGCGGGCTTGGCAATCTCCGCAAGCGGATAGACAAAAGAATTTGCAGAGGAAACCTGGATATGTCCTAGGAAAACAAAACAGAAAAAGAGGATTTTTTTCATGAGATTTTTAATGGAAAAAAGTATCGTGTCCATATTAGCAAGTACGCGAAAATATGCAAACAAAAAAGATAAAACGCATCGTACGGTTCAGATACGCTCTTATTTTGCTTTTCTCTTGCCTTTTTCGGCACTTTTTATATAATGCGGGTACTTTATTATTTTCTATATATTTTATGGCACAGAGAACACTTGTACTTTTGAAACCAGATACTATTCAGAAGTCACTTATCGGTACAGTTCTGGCTCGTCTCGAACAAAAATGACTCAAGATTGTCGGACTCAAGATGCTTCAGATGGATCAAACACTTTGTGATTCTCATTACGCGGATCACGTAACAAAAGGGTTCTATAAACATCTTGCTGGGTTTATGATGTCTGGTCCTATCGTTGCGGTTGCGATCGAAGGTCACGATGTCGTGAAAGTTGTCCGAACGATGTGTGGAGCAACGAATCCTGCCGATGCCCTTCCTGGAACTATTCGTGGGGATTTCGCTAAAAATATCGACAACAATATCATCCATTCTTCCGATAGTGATGAGGCTGGTACAACTGAAGTAGCTCGATTCTTCAAAGAGGAAGAATTATTTGCTTACGGACGAGAGCTCGCAGCATAAAATCTCTGAAAAACTTGTTTTTTTGAGAGATTTTCGTATCATCACCTATTTTTTAAATTGTGAAAATTCGATGTCCATTCACAATTCCCCTATGAAGACTCAATTTTCTATATTTATCCCCACACAAGAAGTCCGAAGAGTCGATATGTACTTATCGACTCTTTTTCCTGAGCATTCGCGTTCCTATATGCAGAAGCTCATAGAAAAATGACGATTGCAAGTAAACGGAAAAGTTCTCGATAGCAATAAGCGGGTGAAGAAATGAGATGTGCTCGAAATCGAGTTCGAGACGGAAAAATCTCATCTCCAGGCGGAGGATATGGCTCTGGAAATCATTTTCGACAACGAAGATTTTGCGGTTATTAGCAAAGACCCGGGAGTGAATACCCATACGGTTCCGTGAGAGTTCGGAAATACTGGAACGCTTGTGAATGCGCTCCTCTACCATTTTGGGAATCTTTCGGTCATAAACGGTGTGGAGCGACCAGGAATCGTGCACAGACTCGACAAAGATACGAGTGGACTCATTCTCATCGCCAAGAATGATCGATCCATGAAAGAGCTTCAGAAAAAAATGGCAGATAGGAAGATAAAGAAGTTCTACTACGCACTTGTAAATGGGCTCGTACAGGATAAAGAAGGGATGATAGAATCGTTTATCGGTCGTGATCCCAACGATCGAAAACGCATGACAACCGAAAATCCAGTGAATCCAAAGTTGGCACGAACGAAATTTACACTCTTGAATCATATCGACAACAAATATTCTCTCCTCGAAATTGAACTCTTCACCGGACGGACTCATCAGATTCGTGTCCACATGTCCGCAATCGGACATTCTATTGTCGGAGACAAAGTTTATGGTAATGAGAAAGCAAATAAAGAGATTACCGATAAGTACGGTCTCGCTCGTCAGTGGCTCCATGCCAGAAGATTGATTTTGAATTTATTCTCTGTAGACTATGTCTTTACAGCACCGCTTAAGAAAGATATCGCAAAAGTTTTAGAGGAAAATGGGGTATATGTGGATGAAAAATAGAAAGGAGTTCGGAGTGCTTTGAGTTTTGGGAATCGAAGCAATGGAAAACAAAACTAAAATTTGCTTTTTCTATTTTTTCCATATAATTTCCCCGTTCGTGAATTTTCACTCGTTTTTATTTTGTTATCTATTGTCATTATTATGGATGCAGCACTTATTAAAGTTATCCAACAAGGTTCTGTTACCGATGAGAGAGCAGAGATTGTTACCGGTATGGAAGTAGAAGTACACCAGATTATCAAAGAAGGAAACAAAGAACGTATCCAAAAATTCAAGGGTCTTGTTATAAAGACTCATGGGAAAACTACCCTCGATAAAACTATCACTGTTCGTAAGGATGTTGACGGGGTAGGGATTGAGAAGATATTTCCTGTCTATTCTCCAGGAGTAGCAAAAATTGAGATTCTTCGATCATTCAAGGTTCGACGAAGCAATATTACATTTATCCGCGATCTCAAAGGGAAGGCTGCACGTCTCAAGGAAGTGAAGTAATAATCCCAAAGATACGGATAGAGAAGTTCCATTTGTTCAGGTTTTTGAGCATTTTCTCTTAAGAGATACATATGATATAAAGCAAACAGAGCGGTTTAACCGCTCTGTTTATCGATCAGGAATTTTTGTTCCAGTTATTCTATCTGCACACCCACCAAGCGCGAAGCAATAGACTTATTGTGAGCATCTTGGAAATATAACTCATTGAGAGCAAATGTATCGGCAAAAAGTTTTACGTTATCTCGATGTATCTTTTTACCAGAGAGCGATTCATAGATTTCCATTACTTTTCCAGTAAAATCCGGATATTCAAAATAGAGTGCCACGAAATCTAGGATAAAATCTCCATAAAAAGTGTCGGAGAAATCAATGATTCCACTGAGCTTATTTTGACGTGAGTGACAGATTATATTTTTGGAAAAGAGATCATTGTGAAGGAGCCGTATATCCTCGGTATTTTCACGATAATCATTCCATCCCGCACGCAATTTTTCCGCGAATGCGAGAATCTTCGGATTTTTTTCTTGTTGTAAAAATCACTGGAGCCGATCCCAGAAATGTTTCGTTTTATGATAGTGCTGGAAGCCCAATGTTTGTATCTCAGGATCAAAAGACACACCATGGACAGCCATAAAAAACTCCGCAATCTGCTTTGCGAGAAGATCCCGCTCCCCTTCTGAAAAAGCATGCAAGATTTGCTCTGTGAGTTCTTCTCATGGGATGATCTCATATCCCATGATTCAGAAATCCGCCGAACGAAATGTCACCTCGGGAATTGAAATATTTACCCGGGATTGCAGATAATCAAGAAACTGTATTTCCTTTTGATACGAGCGAACTCCGTCTTTTCACACACGGAAAACGAGCTTTTTATTTACGATCAGGATATCATTCTCATATCCCTTGGTAATATGTTCAAACTCTTGTATCGATACTTCAGGAAAGAGTAGTTTGATTTTATCGAGGATTTCGTTTGTATGCATAGAGAAAAAGGTTCTCAACTAATCTAAATGTTGGGTGCAATTAAAAAGCCTCATATGCACTCGTCGGTCAGTATCGATATCAAATATTGATACTGAGGTATTTTTTATACTTTCAACTGAATCTTTCCCAGTAAGAATTCATACAAGTCTACGATTCACTCCGTTGTGTCCGACAAGCAGTATGGCGTCATTGGCATGTCTGGACATAATCTTTTCTAGGAATTTTTCACACCTTTCAGTAATCGCTTCGAGAGTTTCTCAATCTTTCGGGGCCATTATATCTGACTTGGGGTTATTTACCAATCCAAGTTCCATTTTGGTTTTTCATTGCCATTCTCCGAGAAATGTTTCTCGAAGATCTGCAGTGAATTCAACAGGAACTTCCTGATGAAACTTCATAATTTCCTTAGCGGTATTTGCGGACCTTGCAAGATCGCTCGAATACACATAATCTATCTTTTCAAATTTGAGACGTTCAGCAACTTTCTGAGCCTGGAGCCACCCATTCTCTGAAAGAGTTCCCGGAAGATGTCCTTGAAGAATTCAAGCGTCGTTCTCTTCAGTTCTTCCGTGTCGAGTGAGAATAATTCGCATAAGTAAAAAGAAATGAGGGATAAGCGGAGAATTTTTTACATAAAAAGTTCTCCGCCATACAACGAAGAACCTTTACGAATTTAACATGGTGGACCGGGCGGGGCTCGAACCCGCGACCTAAGGATTAAGAGTCCTGTGCTCTACCAACTGAGCTACCGATCCATGGTACCGCTTTTTAAGGCGCGCATACTTTATTGGTTTTTTTGAAAAAATCAAATCGAGTTGTAAAAAAAGTATTGGTTCATGAAATAAGTTTGAATTTTATGTTTTTTTTCATATCCTCTCTCCGTCTATTTCATTATCTTCAAATATGCTCAAAATCACTGGATGACAAACTCTTTCTGGAAAAGTACAGACGAGTGGATCGAAGAACGCGGCACTGCCTCTTATTGGAGCAGCCCTTCTCTTCAGGAAAGCAACCCTTCACAACGTTCCGGATATTAGCGATGTACACACGCTTATTGCCATAGCTCGGAGTGCAGGAGTGCAAATAACTTTTGAGAATCACACACTCTTCGTCGATACCACCGCTATGCGGAAGGAAAACATAGATTTGGAACTGGCGAGCAAGATTCGTGCGAGTATCCTTTTGGTTCCTGGATTCCTGCGTGCTTTCGGTTCGGTGGAGCTTCCGTATCCAGGGGGATGCAATATAGGAAAACGACCGATTGATTTTCTCATGAACGGATTCTTCGAACTTGGCTATACGGGAACTTATGGGGATTCTTGAGTATCTATCTCTGGACAACCAAAAGAATGAGATGTGGAATTTTCTGCCGGATTTGCAGTGACAGCCACGGAAAGCCTTATCCTCGCGAATGTTCAGAGATGGGGGACGACTCGTATATTTCTCTCAGCAATCGAACCACATGTTATGTGTCTCATTGATTTTCTCAATGCCCATGGAGCAAATATCTCCATCGGATATGATCATACCATCACAATCGTTGGTGTGTCATCTCTACAAGAAGAAGCGGAGTGAACGGTGATTGCTGATTATATAGAATCGGGAACATTTATCGTCATGGGGGCACTTGCTTCAAAAGAATATCTTGACATACAAGATGCTCGTATCCAGGATCTTCATGCGTTTCTCATGAAATGTCGAGAAGTCGGAGTTCGATATGAGTACTTGGGAAATGATACCCTTCGAGTGTATCGATCCATAGACAAGCTCCGAGCTATTCGAGTGCAAACCAATATCTTCCCAGGATTCCCGACAGACCTCCAGTCCCCCTTTGCCATACTCCTCACGCAAGCGGAGTGAGTGAGTCGGTTGGAAGAAATCGTTTATGAGAGCCGACTGAACTGGCTCATAGAAATCGAGAAGATGAAAGGACACCCAGCAATCATGAACCCCAATGCCGCACTTATTTTTGGTCCGACCCACTTGCGTGGAGCAACCGTATCGAGTTGGGATCTCCGAGCAGGAGTAGCGATGATCATCGCGGGACTTATCGCAACAGGAGATACGTACATCACCAATGTGCAATACATAGAACGGGGATACGAAGATATCATCGGGAAGATAGGGAAGCTTGGAGTGTCCATAGAGCACGTGGAAACGGAGTAAAGAATGGAAATGCATTCTTTACTCCGTTGCTCCAGCTGAATTATCCTGCGAATTTACCAAACATACTACTCGATCCCCAAAAATCAGAAAAATTAGAATCGCTATTAGAATCGCTAAAAGTTGGCGGCTCAAAAGATCCTCATGACGGGAGCATTCTTGCACGGTTTTCTGTGCACTGTTGCGTATCTTGAAAATCATCCCCTTGTCATCCGGGAAATGTATGATACATATACTGATGTTCAGTGCCTGCACTCAAAAGCCGTAGAATATCCTTTTGAAGTCGCTCAAATTCTATATCGAAGCTATTAAGCTCGGATCGTAAATTTTTAATAGAATACTCCTTGTTCCCATTCGTGTCAGTTTTTGTAAATATTACATTGATACGAGAGATGAAAATTCTGATTTTCAGCAGTCCTTTGGAAAATTCCATTTTCTTTTCTGAGGATAAAAATGCACTTGTATCTATATCATGCCATAATTTTTTAATAAACGTATCTCTTGAGTGCAAAAAAGATGGTATTTTATGGTACCATATTATATCTTGTTTCATCGAAGGAGTGATATGCTCTCGTGCCTTTCTCAGGCGATCAATAGACTCAAACACCTGCCCCGACAACAATCAGATATCATCCATATTTTTTGCTTTATGTGCTTTTCTTAGGGATTGAAGCCGTTCTTGTACCTCATAGACCGCTCGATCCCATTCTTTAAAATACGGAGTCCCCAGGAAGATATTTTCGTAGGAGCTATGAATTTTGAGAAGTTCATGTTTTTCGCTCATAAAATCAGCCTCTGCTCATGATTTTATTTGAACGAATTTTCTAAATTGCAGGTCGAGCTGAGTCAATGCTAAAAATTGTTTATTGATAGTCTCACGAATCTTTACCATGGCAAGGATAGCAAGTTGCGGATCGTGATTCTCACATGCTTGTAATGATGGATCACTGTTGAGGTTATCAGGAAGACGAAATCTTATTTTCCTGAAAGTTTCTTTTTTTCTTTGGAGTCTGCGAATACTATTGTATATCTCGATTCTTCCGTTCGTCGCATTTTTATCAGCTTTCTGAAGTTCTGCACACATATGCTTATACACGTCTTCCATACCAGCAATAACCTTGCCTATGTCGGCACCATCTCCATTTGAGACGGTATCTAAAATTTGAGGATTATCTTCGTAGTGACTCAGGATAAGTTTCGCGGCGGATTTCTGTTCTGCCCTGGCATCTGTATTTTTGTACTGTTGTAAAAAACGAATTATGGAAGTTGTCGCGTATACCTCTGCCAAAGGTTTGGTTTCTTTTATAAAACTTTCAATAGCTTCCCGTATGCGTTGTTTTTCTATTTCTCTTTGTCTTTTCTCTCTGTAACCCAATCCTATTCCTCAAGCCAAGATGGCAAGAATGGCACCGCTTACGGGGAGAGTGAGTCAATCGAGTTGTCCAAACTTTTTAGAAATGATATCCTCTACGCTCTTGACAGTCATACTGATTTGATGAGGAAGCTTCTGAACATCCTCTGGATCACGTGCGAGGTGAACTGCAGTAGCAATGGTGAGGCTTGCCACAGTGGCCTTTGCCACATTTGACCAAGAGAGAAGAGATGCTTTTATTGTCATAACATAGGTTTTTGAGATAAAATGAGGGCATGACTGTATGGATTTTACCGAAAAAGTCAAATGGTAGAGGATTTTATTTGCGAGATATTTGTGCCGATTCTCAGGAGTTTTTCTTTGCTTTCATGCATTTTTTTCGTATGATGAAAAGTTATATCATAATAAATAATTCCCATGACATATGTTCTCTCATTCATAACGTTTCTCTCCGTTATATCCGTGACGCTCTTTGGGTCACATGCGTTTCTCTACTTTTCATTGCGTCATTTTTTCGTGATGGGAGAAGGTACCAAACAGATAATCGTTTTCTCGCTCGTGGCGCTTTCGCTGAGTTTTCTCGTATCCTCAATACTCGCTCACTGGTACGACACTCTCTTTACTCGCGGTTTTTACTATCTCTCCGCAAGTTGGCTCGGCGTTCTCTCCAATGCATTCTTTATATTTGCAATCTGTTGGATAGTCTCTGGGATCTTTCCAATTCTCCATATCCATATTCCCCTGTTTTATACAGGCTCTGTCGCGATTATCACTCTCGTTCTTTCGAGTGCGTATGGTCTCTATAATGCCGCAAATCCCATCATCCGTGAAGATACGGTTTATATCGAGAATCTCCCAAATAATTGGGAAGGCAAAAAAATCATTCAGATCAATGACGTTCATCTCGGACATATCATTCGGAGCGATTTTGCGAAACAAATCGTCGATATGACTATGGGGATTAACCCCGCAGCGGTATTCATCGTCGGAGATCTCTTCGATGGAATGGACGGACATCTCGAAGGTCTTCTCGGACCATTCAATGGTTTCCAATCCGAATATGGAACCTATTTTATAACCGGGAATCACGAAACGTATCTCGGAACTCAGAAAACTCTGGATATCGTCAAAAAAACCAATATTCAGATAATCGATAATAAGCTCGTGAATCTGGATGGAGTACAACTCATCGGAATTGCTTCACCCGAGCGATGAATGCGTCAGGATGTCGCAAAAATAATGGGGCAGGTCGGATACGACAATACAAAGCCATCGATTGTACTCTATCATACGCCAACCGAGATTGATACATTCCGCAAGCTCGGAGTATCCCTCCAACTTGCCGGACACACGCACAGAGGTCAGCTCTATCCATACAATCTCCTGACACAAGCGATATTTCGTGGGTACGATTTCGGAGTCTACCACGAGGGGAAATACACACTCTCAGTTTCGAGTGGGGTCGGGACATGGTGACCACCCATGCGAACCAATAGTCGTGCGGAGATTGTCGTACTGACATTGACAGGAGGAAAAACGACACGGAAACCATAACTATTTGATCGCTTTTCCGTCGTTGCACTGTGTTATCAATTTGTATTTCATTTTTATTCTGGTATATTGCCGTATAAAATCCATAGCCCTTCATTCACTTCCATGTCCCAGAAACATCCACTCCAATGACTCAATGGACTCCGCGCACTCGCATGTCTGAGCGTACTTGTCTATCATCTCAACCAACATCGATCTATCACCGCTCTTGCTGATTGGAACTGGGATATCTACCAATTCGTGGAAATGTGGCCCATAGCTGTCAGTCTCTTTTTCATACTGTCTGCCGTTACGAATTCCCTCCCCTTTTGGCGATCGAGTATCCGAGGCTTCCCAGTCCCGAAAGTTGGAGCACTTTTACAGCAACGTTTTTTTCGAATCGCACCCGCCTATTATCTCGCTCTGATATTCACCTTTATGCTTGGCCTGGGCCTCAATGGATATACCGATGGTGCCTTCCTGCGTTTCTTAGCGGGCGTAACATTCCTCTCTTGGATCCACCCGTTCACATTTTTCCCCGTGGATATCAACTGACCGCTTTGGTATATTTCATACGATATGATGGGGGCTTTATTTATCGTCGGAACGATGGTGCTCATGGGACATGTTCGAAAGGCGTATATTCCTCTGATATTTCTCATCATTTGAAGCGGACTTATATGATTGCATTATTGGTTTACGAGCCTTCATTTTCCTCATGTGGATGGTATTGCTGGGGAATGGTTCCCTTCCTATAATCCATTTGTATTCGGGCTTCATTTTCTCGTCGGAATAGCGATTTCATGAGGATTGATATGGCAGGAGGAAAATCACGTTCCCCATTCCAAAATATACGATATCCTGTTCATCATGGTATCGATTGGACTTCTCGCATTTCTTTGGATCATCCGGGGGGCAGGAGATTTTGATTATACCTTCTTTCACAGTCCCCATAGATTCCCTTTTGCAACCATTCCTATCGCTCTCCTCGTATTCCTCGTCCCCTACACGAAATACATAGGAAAATGGCTGGATAATCATGTATTTCATACCATCGCAAGGTTGTCCTATTCAACATACCTTTGGCATGCTATTATTATCGTACTCATGACTCGATTCGCTTTCGGCGGAGAACACGACCTCCTCATGCCCGAGTGGCTCATTCTCTCGGGAGTCACTATCACTTGAGCTTTCTCGATCGCATGGCTGAGTTATACGTATGTAGAGATACCGGTGGCAAATTGGTGGCGAATACGAAGTGAAGAGAAGGAAAAACAGATATAAATCCCAACTTGAAAAAAAATCGTTTTTCCATATAATCGCGCGCATGAAAAAAATCTCCCTCCTCATCCTTGTGATTCTTCTCTCAACGATTTTATTCCCTCTATTTGAGAGTTTTCATGTGGTAAAAAAATACGCATACCAGTGAATGACAGAAACGCAAAGATTGAATTTTTTCGATATACAAGAACCGACTGCCGGCACCAATACTTCGATGAAAAATATCACACTCTGGAAACGTGCGACGGGAAACGTGCGTTTCGAGAAAAATCAGGATATGTTCACGCTCCGTATTCCGAAAACATTCACCATAGAAGCATGAAACAATCCTATTCGAGCAAGCATGCAGGTAGATGGCATATCTATTCCTCTCTCGATAGATATGGATGGAGATGAACGTGAAGATGGGTACTATTACACAGAACCAGTATTTCTTGAGAAGACTGATCGGATTTCCTACGTGATCGAGACACGGAAAGATATAGTACTTCCGAACATCTCTCTGATCGGACTCGATACGGATGAGCACAGTCTCAGTATCGCATTTGGAAGCGATACCGTAGAAGCAGAGACTACGGGTATCGATATCGTCAAACGAGCGGGTTGGTGAGCGGATGAGACACTCCGTTATGGGGATAATCCCATCTGGCAAAAGGCAAAGGAAAAAGCAGAGGCAAATAAGGACAAGCCAAAATCCGACGCCACGATCAAAGCCGAACAAAAGGTGGCAAATATCCGCTCCTATCTGGCAAGTAAATTCCCCGACCAAGATCAACCGATCGAAACCATCAGAAATGAGGGTGGACACGGGCTCGTCTGGCCTATCGAAAAAACCAAGCAAGTGGAACGTATCATTCTTCATCATACTGCCGAAAACAATCAAGCAAATAAAGATGATCTGGCTCTGATTCGCGGTATCTATTATTATCATACCATCGTTCGTGGATGGGGAGATATCGGGTACAACTATCTCGTCGGACAAAGAGGACAAATCTACGAAGGACGTGCGGGAGGGGATTACAATGTGGCAGCACACGCTCTCTGGAACAACAAAAGCTCCGTCTGAGTGAGTGTCATGGGAAATTTCATGATTGACTCCGTGGTAACGGAACAGGAACAGGCAGTAAAGAACATCGTCGAATACCTCTCCAAAAAATACGGTATCGATATCCACCGCAGCTCTACGTGACACCGAGAATGCAAGGGGGATACTTGTTTGCTGGATGATTTCAGTGTCCCGAATCTCACAGGACACCGCGAAGTAGGTTTTACCAGTTGTCCCGGCGATAATCTCTTCAGTATAGTCGAAGAGATACGAAAAACAGAAACAATTTCTATTGGACGAAATTTGGTGATAAATCCGACTCATAGTTCGATGCAAGTAGCCTCTCTTGGTGATACTCCTTCCTCAAGCACAAATCCCAGCAGATGACCAACAGTCCGTATACGACTCTCCTATACCGGATCTGTCGTGCGACTCAAATCCGGGGATAGCACGCTCGCACGCCTCACGATCGGCGAACATTCCGGGACACTGAGGAAGAATCCCGAACTCCCATTCGAAGCGAGCGGAACGGACAAGATAGCGTTAGTACTGGGTAAAAAACGTTACGCA
>JAQTWO010000011.1 GCA_028689245.1 Candidatus Altimarinota bacterium
CACGCAAAACAACACATTTAATGAATGACAACATTGAGGGTTTTCTAAAAATAATGCATCATTTGAGCCATTATTCCCAGACAATCCAAGGAATGTCATATGATTTAAACCATGAGTTGCCAGTGCGGTTGTTGCGTGAGTTATCGCAAGTACCGCTGCTGTTTATGGGGCAGAGTTTGATAAACCCAAAGAGAATATTTTCAGATCCGCAGTTCCGGACACGAGAATAAAAAAAGAAACGATAGAACTGCAGACACTTCCTATGAGGGAGGTTCCTGAAAGAGACGTAGAGCAGCCACTGCAAGTATGAATATTGAAACCAACTCATATTTCCCTGAAACCAAAAGATCTTTCGACTCCTAGGGAAACCAAAGTCTATTCTCTGGATTGAAAATACATGGAATCTTTTCCTCACGGTACAAAAATAATGCCTGACCCAACCAAACCTATTAATCGCACTCGTGAAGGTGAAACATACGTGTATATCGTATGACACAATAACACGCATGATAGTAGTAAACAATGCGTTATAGAACCATGTATTATACGAACCACACATCTTGACAAAAATATAAATCCAACAGCCCCAAAAACATCCCTTCATGAAGGGATTCTTGATGGTTACCTTGGATATGATAGTCGCCTGATCCCAAAGAAAGCTCTTGAAGAAGCTACGAAAAAATATCTCGCTAATAAACTTGGTCCCATGATGCAAGAGAATATTGCGAAAATAAATACTCAGATTAGCGAAACCCGGGAAGAGATAAAATATGCAGTTCTCCATCAGAAAAAATCAATCCATGATTTGCCGAGTTATGCCCAGCAAAAGAAAGACCTTAGGAAGAAACAATCACTCACTCAGATACATCAGGCTATTCAGTCATTTATTGCAAATGGGGCAGATGCTATCACTATGAACTCGGATGTAGAAAAGGTTTTGAAATCATTCATGAAAACCTCCGAATGACGGGATGTACTAAATGCAGCAACTGCAGCCGAAAAAGCAAAAATCAAGAACAGATACCAAGGATACCGCCGTTAAAAATATATTCCCCGAATGTACATCCGGGGAATATATTTTAGTTCTTTTTCCGTAGTTTTCTCAGTTCTCCGAGAAAAAGCTTTCACTCTTGGAGATTGACGAATAGAAACGGGAGTGCTGCGACAATCATAGTCCCCATAAGGAGGATGAGAGCAGAGACCCGGGATATATCAACAAAGAAAGGGAGGATGAAATAGTGAGCAAGTATTCCCATGATGATCGAAAGCATGAGATTCTTTATGAAAAATATCATGTCAAATCCATTGGAATACATACGAGTGGCTCTATCGGACAGATACCAGAGGGGGATCCATGAGAGTCCGACTGCGAGTGCCGAACCAACCACTCCGTAGAGGCGGATGAGGATCAAATTGAGTATCACATTAAAAAGAAGTCCTACTCCCAGAATCTTCACTCGTTCTTGGATCCGTCCGACACCAGCCAATATTTGAAAGTTAATCTGGAGAAGGAAATTACAGACGATAAAAAATGCGGAATATTGAAGGATAACTCCAGACATGAGGAACTTCTCCCCAAAGAGAATGCTTGCGATTGTCGGACCGAATATGAACATAAACATACCAGTAATAATTCCAATAACGGCGAAGTATTTATAAAAAAGAGTTTTGATTGCGATAATCTTCTCCTCGTCTCCTTTTCCATGGAGTTCCGATATGACGGGGAACAGGAATCCGATTATCGGTGTGATGATGATAAATGGTATCCCGATGATACTCAGATAGTTTGTATAATACCCCGCATCTCGAGTTCCAAGGAAGTAAATGATGAGTTGCATATCAACCTGTCCAAGTATTCATCAGACATTGGCAGCAAGAACGACCCAGAGTGCATATTTTATAACTTTCCTGACAAGCTCCTTGTCATAGATAATATCCGCATCTCGGAGATAGGGAAGATAGTATGAGCGATACATGAAAATCGATCCGAACAGAATCCCGACCGCAACTCCTCCAATCCATGTCCAGGCATAGGTTATGAGATTTCCTTGGTTCATGAGATAGAGTCCGAGTGTAAAAAATACGACGAATAACATTCTCAGAAACTCCGTACCTTTCTGGAGTTTTGTATTTTGACTCACTCCGAATATGGTCATATTCATGCTGTGGATATTGATCCCGAAGAAAAAGAGACAAAATACCTGAATAACCCCGACCGCTTCGCTGGAGCGAAAATAATGTTCTGCCAAATATCAGGATGAGACAAAGAGGATAAGTCCTATAATGGTGCTTGTGATAACTTGAGCCCCGACAGAATACATAACAAGCGATTTAAATCGAGTCCAATCTTTTTGTACGATGAATTTTGGGAGAAAGAAATTGAGACTCTCCGTGAGCCCAAGATCATGATAGACTGAGAGGAGACCTACGAGACTCAGCACTCCATATAAGAGCCCGATTTCATCGACACTGAGATCACCTGAGAGAATTATCTTTACCACATAGCCCAGAGGTCCAACCAAAAATGAGAAGAGATAGAGCCAGAAACCTTTCTTTATGAATTTTTCTGCAAGAGATTCCGAGTGATTGAGCATGACAACGAGATGGCGAGTTATTATTAGATGATTGCGTAGTGAGTCATTCTCTCATTTTCATAGAAATGATCTTTATCAGAATTCTGTCATAAAAGCACACCATAAATGATATACGTATGGAACTGGAACCCTGACATGAAAATATGGGCCAATTCGGGACTGTAAAAGGTCTTTAATTGTCTTATTGCACAGTCTTCCATTCGGCTTCGGTTTTTACGAGATTGAGCTGTTTCATGAGAGTCGTTCCGGAATCCGGAAGAACTACTGTTACATTTTTGATCAGTGCTTCTTTGTTGTTAATCAGTGTGTCGAGGAGTATTTTATTGTAGGAATTCATCGTCTGATATGTAGAGACGAATTTACCAAGGAATACGAGATATGTTCGTGCATATGTATTCTTTTGTTTCTCCGAAAGATACGTATTCAGAAGCTCTTCTGTCTTGTCATAGTCCAGGTTCTTATAAGCCGTCGTCAGAGACATCTTGATTGTTTCGATAGACTTATCGGATTGAGTAACGGCCCCTTCGAGTTCGGTCACTTGTGTATTGAGAGTGGAGAGGTAGGAGTTGGTGGACGTATATCGATATTTGAGCTGATCGAGAAAGCTCTCAAGCATTGCTTCGCGATCATTTGCGGAATCGAGGAGTTTGTTTACATCGGTCTTGAGCACATTTAAATATTCATTCGCCGCAACCATATTACTCGATATGAGTTTCTTCCGACCAACAGAGCCATCTGCAAGCATCTCACCCACGGGCATAACTTCCTGATACAGATTCACAGGAGTTTCTTGCTTTTCCTTCTCGTGCAGTCATATATTCATAGAGATGGCAATCCCCGTACTTCCGAGATAAGGAACACTGGCACGACGGAACTTTCCGTCATTTCCTGCCGCATAGGTACTACTGCCACCGTTGAATGAAGAAATATAGGTGAATATGAGGTTGATGAGGAAAGAAAGAACGATACCAAGAAGGAGCACTTTTTTGGTAAAATCTTTCATCTCTGCCCGGATAGCCATAGAAGAATTGTTAGTTTTTAGACCGAGAATATGAAATTCGGTCCTGAAGATTGAGCGAGAGTATAATCCCAAAGTGTTTTTTTGCAAATATTTGTTAATGAGAGAAATAAAAGACCCCATTTTTTCGGGGTCTTTTTCGGAAAAATCTTGCATTTTATGCGGATTGTATTTGTGCGATATCAATCCTGGTATTATTCACCTGTGCGACAACACTGTGCCCGATAGCAGGAATACCTCACTGAATATCATGGTGCATGAGTCGTACGACTTCGCTATCCGTAAGATTAGGATTTCTCAGGTAGCCAAAAGTTTCATCTCAACCTCGTTGGGATTGGATATACCCAAGATGAGCAAGAAGATCACGTTGAGCAGGATCATTTTTTAGTGATTCATAGTCAACGGACATATTTTTCTGTCAGGCAAGATGAATTCAAGCCTGAAGACAAGATTCGTATTTGTTTAGAGAAGATTCCTTGGTACTTCCAGTTCCTCCGATTTGGAATGTTCCTATATTAAACCCACTGGCAGGATCTGGGTTTTGACGTCCAAAATGAAGTCCTCCCTCATGATATGCAAGGGCTATCATTCGTTTGATGGCAAACGTAGATTCATTATCGATAGCGATGAGAAGATTGGTTCCTGGACCCTCTCCAAATACTTTTTTTAGGAGATTGTTTGTTTCAGTCACATTCAAATCCTTGAGAGCTTTGACGGTCTCGGAAATCGGCTTATCGGTCGTTCCAAAGAATCTTCCCTGTCGCATCGTACCGATACTTTCGCGAATTTCTTTTCTCTGCTTGATTTCCTCTTGTGCCTCAGCTTCGAGTTTCTTGTCCTCTGGAAGTTCTGAAAGTGCTTTTCCGCCATTGTCTATCATATCCTCGATACGTCGGTCTCGGAGCCATTTATCCTCGGATTCGGTCGCTTCTTTGAGAGCTTTCTCATCCACTGCCCCTATCTTCAATATCTCAATTCTATCACCATCATGTATTGCGATATATGGAGGTTTGCACGTATCATTGTAATACCCCGGACGAGGACTACTCCTACGATCCGCGATGATTCCGTTTGGATACTTAATGCTCACTATTTTTACCTGACTTACAACTAGAGGCAATATATCCCCTGCTCCAACGATATTATCGATATCGTTTTTTCCATTTTTGTTCTCTCCGAAATTGACGATGAAATTCTTGTGCTCACCTTTTTCTATAAAATCACGATTGGTAGACTTCGTTGGATCAACTCCCACAGGAACGAGGAGAAGATTTGCGAGATCAACTCCTTTTTTCTTGAGGAGAAGGATATCGGAAGCCCGGAGCTTCTCAATCACATCTTTATCTTTCAAAATCTCTTTCTGCTCGGGAGTAGCGGATTTTTGAAGAAGGGCAAATCGGGCGATTCGACCACGTTGACGCTCCAGATCGATCATCTCTCGTGTACGAGCTTCTGTCGGGCTCAGTGCCTGGAGTCCACGGAGAGTTTCCAGTTTGGTACGAACCGGACTACTTGCGGTATCGAGAGCTGTAACCTGAGGAGGGACACCTTCTTTAAAAACTACACTCGTTTTCGGATTTTCTGGAAGTGTCGGAGTTTGTTTCTGGAGCTCAGCTTGTTGAATTTGTTCTGGGGTAATTACTGTGGTCATATGAAATGTTAAAAAGATAATTTCTTTCATCATACCCTATATTTTCATAAAAAGCAAAAAAGTGCCCTACTTTTTGAGCACTTTTGAGTATTGATGTTATTTCTCCATTTTTAATTATTAATGGCGGTAATCGCCTGTTCCTCGGTATCTGTTACACTGATAATGGAAGTAATCCCAACCAGTTCCAGTGTATCTTTCACTTCCTCGGTCATATTTGTGATATACATAACTCCATTTCCGTCTTCGATGTTCGAGAAAATATCGGCGATATATCCGATTGATTTAGAGTTCAGATATTTGAGTCCGAGAAGATTGAATATGATTTTCTTTCCAGTGAAGTCCCCGATAGTATTGTAAATAGCAGTGAAGGTCTTATCTGCGTTTGTTTCATCAAGCTCTCCGTGGAATTCGAAAATATCAACAGATCCAATATTTTTCTTCTTTATATCAATAGGGGTGTTCATAAAAACATGAATTAAAAAACTAAATATCCCAAGACGAAGCGTCCGACATTCATACGGAGTGTGAGTCACAATCTCAGAGAAAGGTCTTGAAACAGGAAAACCTAAAGACTCATCTCATGGGTATATGCTTCTATTATAGCACTTTTTGCCTTTCTTTGCAAATTTATTGCAAAAAAATCTTTTTTCCATAGGCTGGGACTTATCTCTATATAAAAACATCGATTCCATTATGCAAACTTCTCTCGTACTTGAGATTACTGCTCATTTTCCCATCAATACCAGAAAAGATACTGATATTCTTCTGTCGAAACAGACGTATGTACCAATCTGGCAGACGATTGAATGGCAACTCATGTTGCAAGATACAAAATATGTACAAAAAAGCTTTTTCATATGAGTCTATGAGGATGAAATCCTCGTCTCGTACGCACTCGTTGAAAAACGGAGCATTGGACTCTGTCAATATGGACTCTTCTGTATCGGTGGACCCATCAAGCAAGGTCAGAGCTCTCGAGATATGCTCGGACATATCTTTGAAGAACTTGCAAAAAAAGAAAGTGCAGTATTTATCCAAATAGAACCACTTACCCCCCTTGTTCTTCCATACTTCCGGTCCGGAGAATACAAACATTTTCTCGAAAAACATACCGCCCTCATAGATCTGATGCAGGATGAGGAAACTCTCCTTGCCCGCATGAAACCCAAGGGGCGCTACAATATACATGTCGCGGAAAAGACGGATGTGAAGATCGAACAGGCACATTATTCGGAAGCGAATCTGGCTGCATTTTACGGGTTGCTCTCCGAGACGTTGGAGCGCGATAAATTCAGTGCGAATTCCAGAGAATATTTCAGTATATTTTTGCAGTATATAGAAAAATATGATCTCGGCGGACTCTTTCTCGCGAAACGTGAGGATGAACTGATCGCAGGGGGGATATTCATTTTCTACAAAAATACCGCTTTCTACTACTATGGAGCGTCCAGTTCAGACAATGCGAAGCGAAAATATATGGCAACGTATCTGCTCCAATGGTATGCTATCCGAGAAGCCAAGAAACGCGGATGTGATGTATTCGACTTCCTTGGTATCGCAGATCCGGAGGATCAGAACTCTCCGCTTGCAGGAGTAACCGATTTCAAACTCAAGCTCACCAATCAGACACAGGTTTGGTGAGATTCGCAGATATTTGTCACACGGAAATTCCTCTTCTCTCTCTTGGTGATTCGCAGAAAGCTCAAAAAGATATTCTCCCGATAAGACAAGAAAACATCTTACGCGGATTCGCTTTCTATGAACCAAGTACGAGGATTATTTTCCTACGTTATTATCTCATCAACTCCGGATTTTTGACTCCCAGTATGAAATACGGATTTTTAGAATCTCTTCTCTGCATGATGAGCCAGTACGGTTTATCGAGAAGGAGATTCTTCGGCTTCTTTGGTTCGGGAGATATGGGTGATATGCCCAAGGTTATAGAGATAACCGCTTCGTTTTCTACCCGTGCTCCTTTCTCGTCCATGTCGAACTTGATATTTTCGAACATTTGAGCGATGCTATACTGCTCGAAGCCTTTGTTGGCAAAGGGTTTCTGTGTAAGTTCGGTATATTCTCTATGATGATCGAGATGGAGTTTCGGTGCAGCGAACGTATCGGAATCATCCATGCTCTCGATCGTTTGGCCGTCCTTGTTTATGCTGTTCACTACATTTTCCGGATCACCCATATCATACCCCTTTGCGAGGAAAATATTATCCTTCTCGTCTTTGAGACGGAGATTTACGATGAATTTGTCATCATTTTCATAGTGAATGATGTTCACATTTGCTTTCTGTTCCTTTGTTTTGGCATAAAATCCCTCCACATAGTGCCAACCGAACCAGATGCTCTTCTGATCAAAGGCACGTATGTATTCTATCTCTTTCAGAAAATACGCATAGGATATGAAGTCGGTAGGGGAGAGTGGCATGCTCAAATCACCAAAACTCTTGCTTGGAAATTTTGCCTTTGATTCACCATTGATACTCTTGAGTGTCTCCTGCCCGGATCAGCTTTTGACATAATAGCTCTTCTCGTCCAAATCTTTCTTTGAAAATACGGGATTATTGAATGCATCGACCATTTTCAGGGCTACGATGTCGTTGGTTTTGAGCTTCAACTTTTCATGCAAGATATTTTCATTGAGCTCGGTCCAGGCGAGATTCATAGCGCCACCCCACACATAATTCCCCTTGTATTCACTTCCGAGATACTTTCCAAGATGTGCGGTCAACTCGGGCATGCTATCGTTTCTTGTGCACCCGCCAAATATGAGACTCGACACGAGTATGAGTCCCATGATCTTGATCTGATATTTCCCCATAGATTGTAAGGTTACGAAAAATAAAATGAGAAAAACAAATGTATACGTTTTCTGATTCATGAGTCCTCTCGGATGAAGACACGAACGACTCGTCAGCTTACAAACACCATTTTGCATATGCTTCCGTAAAAATTTCTTTCTTCAATCTCTCCAATTCTTCATCCTGAAATTTCGACAACACCCAATCCGAAACGCTATACCGTTCGTCCCGCCCGATTCCTATTTTCAGTCTCGAAAACTCTTCAGTTCCCAGATGTTGCATGATGGATTTGAGCCCATTTTGCCCACCGGAGCTTCCGCCTGATCGGAGACGTATTTTCCCGAAGTTCATATCGATATCGTCCGAAAGCACGAGGATATCTGATGGGGGAATCTTGTAAAAATTTACAAGTGCCGCAACGGATTCTCACGAGAGATTCATGAAAGTCAGGGGTTTTAGGAGAATGGTCCTTTCTCCTTTCAGAGTTCCTTCCGATATGATTCACTTGAATTTCGACTCTTTCCAGGGTTCAAAATTCAATGTATCGCGAAGAAAATCTATGAAAAGAAACCCGACATTGTGTCGGGTGATTGCGTACTCTTTTCCGGGGTTCCCAAGTCAGACGATGAGTTTCATTTTTTGAAATATTACGAAAAAGGATCCTTTATTTACAAGTAAATGTCTTGATGAGATCCTCGTACTTCGTCGTAGCCCCGGTGGTGAGTCCGAGTCCGAATGTCATAAGATAGACGGTGTCTCCGCAAACTTTCGCCGTCTGGAGAAATTTCTGCTTCGGGGTATTGATATTGTATTTTGCCTCGAAAGTATAGAGATTGGAGGTGTCCTTGTCCCCGAAAGTTATCGTTGCTTCATTGAGCTTCGTAAACTCTTTGTATTCTCCGGTCGTGAGAGCATAGTTCACGATACTGTATTTCTTGGAAGTCATCGCCTCGGTCATTTTTTCCTTGATGATGCTCATATTATTGGAATACCCGGAAACGATATCGGTAGACGTAAGTGCAAGTGCGATGCTCCCGTTTTTCGGAGTCGGGAGAGCCGCTTTATCTACGGTAATCCAGCTTTTAGGGATATTGATAGAAAATCCTTCTCAGACGAACGGGGCAGTATTGTTTACGGAAGTGTCGGTTGTACCGCAAGAAGTGAGAAATAGGAGACAACCGAGAATAATTATTTTATTCATAGAACGGAAAGTAAAAAAGTATGAAATCCAAGATGGAAACTCAGGACGCTGAGGAAGAGTATCCCGCATATACCCAAGGCTACATATCGAAGAAAGAGGTATCTGCCGAGATAGATGATTATATTATACGAACATATGTTGTAGAGAAACACGAATGTTGAAAATGCAAAAATAGGAAAAAAAAAGAAAGTAGCAGCGGAACTGAATGCTACAAAGGACCCGCCAATTGTCATGAGGAGCATGAAAAAATAGACGAATGCTGAGAATATGAAGAAATTTTTTGCGATACCAAGATAGAGATGCGCCCGTTCGAGAGGTTCTGCAAAGAGCTTATCACGTAATCCAAAAAAATATCCCCATGTATTTTTGTCCTTGATTTTATCCATAAATTTATATAATGAAACAAGACCACTTTAATTTTGATTATATAAAAAAATGTCTTTAACACAAGAGCAAGTTGCACATATCGCACGTCTTGCCAAACTTCACGTAACCGATGCTGACGTAGGAAGGTATTTACATGATCTCAATGCCATCGTCGGATATATCGACGTACTGGGTACAATTCCCAAGGCGGAACTTGAAAAAGTACAATGAAGTATCGAACATACCCTGATTCCACGACTCGACGAAGAGCATCGGGATATCGATCGCGATACTCTTCTCGCCTGCTCGCCACAACGTATCATACAGAATCAGATCGCTGTCGACAGTCTTGGAATCCGCGCATAACGTGCATAAATAGTACGTTATCAATCTTTCATCTTCTCCGCGGAAGGAATTTTCCTTTTCGAAAAGCAAGTGTTCTTTCTCTCGCCTCTCCTGGGTACGTGGGAGACATCTGTTTCTGGAGACATGCTAACTATCATCTCTAATTTCATGCTTACTTCCCTCGCTCTCGATTCCTTTAAAAATCATACGAATCGATCTTTTTTTTGGGGAAATAAAAATATTCTGGCATGACCGAATGGATCAGGGAAAACAAATATTCTTGAAGCTATTTATTTGTTCGTAAATACGATTCCGCCTCCGGAACGCACATTTGCACAATTGCTTGCTACTCAATCAGAAAGCCTGTTTCTCGCATGAGAATTTACAAAAAACGATCTTCCATATAGCGGAAGAATCGGATATTCTCAGACCGAATGAAAGATCCAGTTTCTCTCTCAGGAAGCGATTATAACCAGGTCTCGCTATCTGGAAATCATGTCGTTTCGAGCCGTGCTTTTTTCGCCGATGGAGATGAATATACTGTATCTCGGACCGAGTCTCAGGAGGGATTTTCTCGATGAAGCCCTATCGCTTGCCTCCCCGGAATTTCAGAAAATCAAACGAGAATATACGCTTGCTCTCAAGAACCGTAATAGTCTCCTTAAACAGATTCATGAAGGAACCAGTTCACGAGATACTCTGGATCTTTGGGATACCCTGTTTGTCGAGCGTTCCAAGTCGTACTATGAATACCGCAAAAATCTTATAGAATTTATAGAGTCGCATACCCCGGATATAGAAATGTTGCTTGAGTGAAAATATACACTCACATTCAAATATATTACGAAAATCGATTTTGAGAACGTAGAATCCATAATGTTGCAGTATCTCCGTACCAATCGAGAACGGGACATCATCACGGGACATACCTACATCGGACCGCATCTGGATGACTTTCAATACTGAGTCGGAGAGGGGATACCGTCCCATACCTATCTTTCTCGTTGAGAAAATAAAACCATCCTCATAGGACTCAAGTTTCTTCTGGTGGATTTCATAGAACAATCGTCCCGAAAGGATACTATTCTCCTGCTTGATGACCTCTTTTCCGAGTTGGATATCGAACACATACAATCGATTCTCAATCAAGCATCAAATCGTCAACTATTTATCACAACCCAAAATACACCGGAATTCTTTTCTGATAGCGATAGGTATACCATTCATAACATCACTTAGAACACGATACTTGTAAATGTAAATAGTATTTCGTTGGCACAAACGAGTTTTTTTGATATATTAGGCACGTACGATACTTTTATACCCTACTTTTAATCATTTTTCTATGAAAAAAATATTAGCATGTATTCTTATAAATTCTTTCGGTTTTTCTTTCTTTTCCGTCTTTGCCGCAACGGGCGATGCAACTACTGCTGCAACTGGGAAAGCCGACCATTTCGAGGTTACAATCACATCTCCCGTTCGCGTGGGAGAGGCGACGGATATGGTAGTGAAGGTGCTCGATAAGGCGGGTTCCACAAAAAAAGATTATACGGGAACCATATATGTTACGGTTGATAATGACTCGAAGGCAACGGTCCCATATGCCGATGACGGATATACATTCAAAAATTCGGACCAAGGAATGGTTACTTTTTCAAAAGGACTTTCTTTCACAAAAGAGGGAAAGATGAAAGTAACTATCATTGATGCTGAAGATGACAATCTTGAGGGAGTTGCTTCTGTAACCGTTGTGACAGGAGCCGGTGATGTTGCTTCCACCGCACAGGAGAAAGTGATGATTACGAGTCCGAGTAATGGTTCTGAAATTCCAGGAGGTTCCGTAAATGTCACAGGATCAGCTAAAAAGAACAGTAAAATTCAGATTTTTCTCAATGGAAAGCAATCAGGAAGCTCTCAAACAAGCGAAGACGGGAAATTTATATACGAACTCAAAAATATCGATCAAGAACAAAACGTACTTCAGGTAAAACTCCTTGATGGAAATGATGCTATTGTATGAGAATCTGAAAAGATTTCTTTCAAAACAAGTGTCGGTGGACCCGTATTCAATAGTATCGTCATCAAAGAAGGAAAGCAAATGAGTGTGGGTACTCTCCTGAATATAGAGATATCTGCCGAAGCAAAGCTCAAAGAAGTGAGTGCGACACTGGGAGATAGTACGAGTATTTTCAAGGAAACAAAGGACGGTGTATATACCGGTACGCTTACAGCACCAACGGCAACAGGAAGTTATAGTATCGATGTAACTCTCAAAAACGATCTGGGAAAAGTTTCAACGAAAACAGCCGCAGAAACCATCACAACAACCGAGCTTCCCAATCTCTTTAAGAATATAAAATCAGAAATAGCAGCCAAGAAAATTACCTTTACTTTTGATCTCGATTCAGAACCGACAGATCTCGCGAAGTTCAAATTCCAATACGGAACAGAGAGTGGGATACTTGCAAAAGAATCCATCACCTTCGAGAAAAACAATATTCAGACAAAAAGCGGTTCATATAGTTGGTATCTTCAGGATATCGATCCGCAGACTCGTTATTTCCGAATTCTCGGACTTGACAAGGCAGGAAAGGAACTCCAAAAAATGCGAGCCTCCGATGTATTTGAAGTGAATCTCTCTCTCGCCTCCGCTACGAAATGTATGGTTTCCAATATATCAGGTCTCAAGACCACCCCTGGTGACGGTGTAACTATCCTTTCTTGGGATGCAGCTCCAGACGCTACGAGCGGATATAATGTGTATAAGAAATGAGTCGATGGGCAATATGCTCTCATTGAAAATGTGCCAACCAACAGCTATACAATTAACATTGCTCAATGAGCGGTGAAATACGATGACTTTGCGATCAAGGGAATATGTAATAGCGGAGAAGGCGAGTCTGCAAATTATGCAGAATCCACCAATGTAAAAACTGGACCTATCTGACTTCTCTTTCTCCTCGGCTTCTCGGCAGTCATCGGGTTCTTCGTTACCCGTCGAAAGTTCGCATTCTTTAAAGGAAATTAGGATCGCTTTCCCCTCTTTTGTTCCATAAAAATACACCCCGACTGTACTACTCAGAGCGGGGTGTATTTTTCTTTTTTTATCTACCTTCCAACTCGACCCTTAAATGCATTTATAAGCGTAATATCATCGGCATATTCGATATAACCGGCATTCGGAAGTCCCTTTGAGAGACGAGTGAGTTTCAGATCTCATCGAGGGATGTTTTCCTCGATGTAGAGATTGGTCGCTTCGCCTTCTATGTTCGGGTTCGTCGCGATGATGAGTTCGGTTATTTCGGGAGTGTTTTTCACCCGATCGAAAAGCTCGGTAAAATGAAGCGTGTTCGGCATACGACCATGGATGGGAGAAATGGAACCCCCAAGGATATGATAGTATCCGTGGAAAATCCCGAGCCGTTCGATGGAAAGCATATCGAGATAATCCTCTATCACGCAGAGGATATTTTTATCTCTCTTTTCATCGGCACAAATAGCACAAACCGTCCGATGTCCGTCGGTGAGTCCGAAACACATCCGGCAATCGTGGACTTCAGTTTGGAGTTTCTCCAGTTCCCGTGCAAAGTTCTTGACATACGAACTATTCGCTTTCAGTAAAAAAAACGCGAGTTTTACCGCGGTCTTTTCGCCGATTCCCGGCATATAGGAGATGAAGTCGATGAGACGTTTGAGGGTTTCTGGCACAGGAGATTTGATTGAAAAATAGGTGTGTGTCATCCCGAGCGAAGTCGAGGCCCTAAAGGACTGCCTTCGGGAGAATCTCTTTAGATTGATATTATGGTGGTAATCTAAAAGGAATTACAGAGATTAAATTCTCGGTTTAGAAGATTTTGTCTCAAAAGTGGTAATTAAAAGGGATTTCTCCACTTCGGTCGAAATGACAAAAACCCCTTATTTATAGCGAAGAGGATAATATCCTCGATATTTTACTTATTAAAAGTCAAATGTGAATCCTTGAGAACAAGATATCCGGGACTATCGACACTTTCCATTTTCTCGATCATAGAGTTGGAAGTGAGCGTATCGAGGGATTCTGCTTCGGCGATACGGATATTGATGAGATTTTCTTCAAAAATAAGGTTCTTTCGGGTGATCTCGAGATTACGGATGTTGTATCCTTTCGTGGCATTTATATTAAGAACCCATACATAATAGATTCCAAGGGCTCCGATCATGAGAAGCGCGAGAACATATGTTTGGGTGAAACTGAACCGGTAATTCTCCCGAGTTGTCTTTCTCTCGGAGAAGAAGGGGAATGTACCGCGTTTCATAACCAGTATGTTTGCATTCATGGATTCCAAATACCTTAAGAGATAATAGTTCTGGGGTTTATCTTTTTTCAACGATTCGAAGCTTGGCACTTCGGCTTCGTTTATTCTGTTTCATCTCCTCTTCCGTTGGAAGGAGTGGTTTTTTGGTTACTTTTTTGAGTGTGGCAGGAACCGTGTCCTGTCCAGTGAATTCATCGTGCTCTGCTTGCAAGTATTCGGCAAATATCTGTTTTACGAGTCGGTCTTCGAGCGAGTGGAATGTTATGACGCTACATCTTCATCATGAAGAGAGAAGATTGACAGCATCTTTCAATGAAACTTCTATAGAACCGAATTCATCATTGACGGCGATGCGTATTCCTTGGAAGCTTCTGACTACCGATTTTGGGTCATAACTTGTCGCTTCGATGAGTTTCGTAAGTTCTTCGGTCGTTTCGAGTGGTTTGATCTTTCGTGCTTTGACTATCGCTTCTGCGATAAACCGGGCTTTCGGTTCCTCTCCGTAGATTCGGAGCATCTCTATGAGTTCTTTCTCGCTTGCGTGATTTATGATATCATAGGCGGTTTTTCCACCATTTTCGCGATCGAACCGCATATCGAGCTTCCCGGTAAACCGGAAAGAGAATCCGCGATCCGCATCATCGAAGTGAGCGGAGGATACTCAGAGATCATAGCAGATAGCAGTGACAGAGTCAATACCGATTTCTCAAATCTTTGTTTTTATATCTTTGAAGTTTGCATGAATGCAATGAATAGTGATTCCATTGTTTCTCGCAAACTCTCCAACGCTTTTTTCAATCGTTTCTCTGGAGCTCTGGAGATTGTCATTGTCGAGGTCAAACCCGACGAATATGTCTCAGGAGTGGAGTTTCTGAATGATTCCTACCGCGTGCCCTCCAAGTCAGAGGGTGCAGTCAACCACGATATTTTGCTTTGTAGAGCTTATATTGAGGCTGTCGATGTACTCATGAAAGAGTACCGGGATATGTCAAAAACTTTTTTCGTCCAAATTGTCAAAAAGTGATGAATCGGAAATAAATTATTTCCTCTGAAGAAAGTAATCTTTTTTCCTCTATTGTCAAACGAAAAGATGTTTTTCTTTTTAAAAAATCTCTTGACAAATATGCACTATTATGTATTTCCATCGTCGAGTTTTTAACATTCTTTGGACAATTTATACATTTTTTGTAAAAAATCCCAAAAAAGATGAAAGGTTTCTTGGGGTTTTCAGGAGTTTCTGGGGGGTAAGATATGCGGTAGAGCAACAATAACATATGGTTTTTAAAAATAACTTGATTTTTTGTATATTCTGTATAACATAAAGTCACTTTATATTCTAAACATCTTTTTTATGTCATTTCTCAACAATCTTGAATGGCGCTATGCAACCAAAAAGTTTGACACATCTCGTAAGGTATCATCCGAAAATCTTGATACGATCCTTGAAGCTATCCGTATGACCCCGACTTCATTCGGACTTCAGCCGTATCATTTCTATGTAGTGAATCGTCCTGATGTTATGATGAAAATTCAGGAGGCTTCATGGAATCAACCACAGGTCGGGACTGCATCTCATATAATCGTTATGTGTGCTCGAAACGATCTCATGCAAACCAAAGATGAATACTTCGACGCCATGTCGTGAGGAAAAGCTGAGATTCGTGCGAGTTTGGCAGGATTCGAGCAGATGGTGACCGGATTCATCCCGAACAGTTCTCCTGAATGGGCAAAAAAACAGGCGTATATCGCTCAAGGATTTGCTCTTGCAGCTTGTGCCGAGCTTCAAATCGACTCATGTCCTATGGAATGATTCGATCCCGTTGCCGTTGGTCAGATCCTCTCACTTCCGGAAAATCTCTCCGTGGCAGTGATTATCCCCATCGGATATCGAGCTCTTGATGAGAATCCTCGGTCAAAAGTACGATTCCCCAAAGAAAAACTTTTTACGTTTATTACTGAGTAGTTCATTTCGATCGATTATTTGACTGACTCTGGTGGTTTCAAGCAAATGCGTCTATCAAGCGTCTACAAAAAAAGGAGATATCTCCTTTTTTTTGTGAACACTTTTTCTCCTCCCCCGAGAGCTCCTTGTTCAATATTCGGAATGAGATATGGTCTTTGATAAATAATACGTAAACACAATACGGTTCACACAGCATATTCAAACCTTGTCAATAACTTTCTTCAAGATATCGGCTTGTATTTTCAAGCATTAAGTTATACTTAGTCACCACACGTTATATGTAAAAAAGATATAGCCCGTGTTGCTACAGCAAAATCTCTGTACCAGTTTTTCAAACACACTACGTAAGTGTTCGAGAGTCTACCAATACCTTTTTTCAGGACACTCCAAAATCAGAGTTTGATCCTGATATCATATCAATACACAATAAATACGAGAGAACAAATATATCTTCTTCTCGACCAGGATATAAAACAGAAATAAATTTTTCTCCATACCGGATATATACATACAAATATAAAAAGAGACATATTTGTAAGGACATATTTTCAGTCGATTGTAAATATCGATAGCATGTTTTTTTATTCTATGGTACTTGTGTTCTCGATCTTGGCACAGGGGATGTTTTATATTTTATCTATTTTTCTTTTTCTATGATTACCTTTAAAATGAATCCGAGAAAAATTGTGGCAAGTATTTCGCTTGTGACGATGCTTGTGACACAATTATTTTCTGGAGTAGCAAGTCTGGTGCCGGTTGTGCATGCGGCATCAAATGACGGGATTTGTAATATTGGAGATGTTACCATCAATCCGCCAACTATTGGATCATATTGGAATGGAACGCAAAATGTAACTGTTACATTTGATGACGGAGATTGTGCTTCTACCGTCAATATGCAGTTGCAATATAATTCTCCTACAAAGGACGGAGTTACCTGGAATCCTATCAATACGGTCGATGGGGTAGGAACCGGAGCTACACGAGTTGTTTCTTTTAACACCACTTCTACTTATGGTGGAGATACCGTACAGGATTCGAATGACTATGTTCTTCGTTTGGTTGCTGGTACCGACCTCATTTGATCATCATGAATTTTCACTATAGATAATACCGCGCCTACTATTTCCACTGTATCCATCCCAGATACTTCCATGAAAGTCGGAGATACGGTGGTTGCAACGATTACTGTTGGAAGCGACACCGATACGCTCACACTCGGAACCGGAGCTATCGATGGATTTCCTCTTTCCGGTCTGACAAAAGTAAATGATACCACGTATACTGGAAGCTTCACCGTAACGGAGGGTGGTACGGATAAAGCCGCCGGATCAGATATCCCTGTGAGCTTGACTCTGAGAGATACTGCCGGAAATACGAGTGCTTCATTCACCACCGCTATTGCACAAGGAGCCGATCCTATTGATGCACATACACCGGCTGCACCGTTCATTACAGCTATTGCTGGAGACAATCTCATCAATAATTCTGAGACTGGAGCGATCACCGTAACTGGTACAGGAGAGGCAAACGCAACAATACACATCACTCTTTCCGATTCTGGGAATACGAATAGTATTTCTACTACCGTATCGGCAGACGGGGTCGGAGTATATACCGCTACGCTCACTGGAACTGCAGCATCACCAAGTGCTCTCATAGATGGACCATCCACGCTACGGTGACAGCAACCGACGCTGCCGGAAATATCGGGTCTGGTGCAACGCTCTATGTGACGCAAGGGATTCAGGACAGTGTAGCACCAGTTATCTCTTCTGTTGTGCTTCCAAGCGGAACCTATAAGATCGGACAGACTTTTACAGGAACCATTACTGCCGATGCTCCTGGGTACACTACTGGATCGGTAAGTATCAATGGAAAGGATGTGACAGATACATTTGTAGATAATGGAAATAATACCTACTCTTTTGTTTATACGGTTGTAGAAAACGATACGGACGTACTTTCCGGAGTGCCAAGTATCAGCGTAGTGCTCCGCGATACTGCGGGAAACACCAATGTTGACTATACGACTGCCACAGGCTCATCTGGCGATGTTATTATCGATGCACACAAACCGATCATTACCGCTATCGAGTTTTCTTCCGGGACATATGCAATCGGTGATGTTCTGACTGGAACGGTTGTTGCGGATTCCACTGGATATACAGCAAATTCTGCAACTATTAATGGGACAGGAGTGGTAGGTACTTTTGTAGATAATGGAGATAATACCTACTCTTTTGTTTATACAGTAACAGAAGGTGATACAGATATTCTTTCCGGAGAAGTAGTTACTGCAAGTGTTGTACTCAGTGATACTGCCGGAAATATGAATAGTGCGTTTACGGGAGTTACAGAAGTAGGAGGAGATGTTATGATCGATGCGACAAGACCTGTTATGCTTTCTGCAAGAACCACGTCAACCGGGACGATAGATGTGACTTTCAGTGAGAATATGAACATGCTCAATAAAAATGATTTTTGAATAGGAACGAACGCAAGTTCCAGTGGTATAACAGCTACCCACAACGTATTTACCTCCGTTGTGACATTTGATCTCTCGTCTCCCATCACGGCTGATCAGACTCCGACGATTTACTATGATAGCACTTTTGATGGAGGTATTACAGATGCGGCTGGAAATATGGCGATCACCGCTTCTATTGTTCCGGTTGATGGCATTAAACCAACTTTTGTTTCTGCAAGAGCCACTTCCGATACGAATATCGAAGTGACGTTCGATGAGCCTGTGCAACTTCCAGACGCGAGTGGTAGCGGATTTGTATCTCCTCTTGGAAACTTCGTGGTTACTTCTGCAACGGGCGGAAGTACTGCCGACATCGTCAATCTGACGATCCAATCTCTTTCGGGGAATACCGCATTTACAAGCACGGACTTGAGTATATTGACAGGATCGGTTGGAGATAGGGCAACAGTTTCAAATCAGATTGATGCCATTTCTGGAATGACTGTTACCGATGCGCAATCTCCTACGTTCACTTCTGCTCGAACTGGAACGAACACTATCGTTCTCACATTCAGCGAACCGGTTTCCGCAAGCGATACCGCAACGACTGCATGGACACTCAGTACTGGTTCTGTTGCTTCCGTAACACAACCAAGTAGCTCAACGGGACTTATTATCACGACAACCGGACTCACCGGAACCGATGAAACTCCGGTAGTAAACTATGTTGCCAGCAATGGTAGTGTGGTTGATGCCGTAGGTAATGAAGTCGCAAATGGCGGAGCGGTGACAACTCATGATGGAGTGGCACCGACTTTTACAGCACAGACTACTGACACGACTCATATCACGGTTACGTTCTCCGAGAATGTGGATAGTCTTTCCGATACGGGAGCCCAGTGGAGTATTGTGGGAAATACCCTTTCTGGATTGACAACACTTGATGGAACAACTAATTCCCTGATTCTTACTCTTGCAACACCGATTGCGACCGATGCAACACCCGACGTGACCTATACGGCCGGAGATGTTCGAGATAGTTCTGCCAATGCGCTCGCAACCGCAAGCATGACCCCTGTGGACAATATTGCTCCTACGTTCACTTCTGCTCGAACTGGAACGAACACTATCGTTCTCACTTTCAGCGAACCGGTTTCCGCAAGCGATACTGGAACGACTGCATGGACACTCAGTGCTGGTTCTGTTGCTTCCGTAACACAACCAAGTAGCTCAACGGGACTTACGATCACGACAACCGGACTCACCGGAACCGATGAAACTCCGATAGTAAACTATGTTGCCAGCAATGGTAGCGTGGTTGATGCTGTAGGTAATGGAGTCGCAAATGGCGGAGCGGTGACAACTCATGACGGAGTGGCACCAGATGTCGTGTCCATGTCTCCTGTTACATCGTCTATAGGAGTCGCAGTAACGATCGCTCCAGTGTTAGTATTCTCTGAAGCTCTATCTACGGGCAGTGTGAATACAAGTTGCGACACTATCACTTTGAAGAAATACAGTGACCATTCCTCTATTCCTTCAACATGTGCTTTCTCAAACGGAGATACAACAGTAACTCTTACTCCAACAGGAAATTTGACTCCGGGAACACAGTATTATGTTACGGTTAGTACTGGCGTTGTTGATGTTGTTGGAAATGCATTTGCAATCGCTTGGGATGCAAGTACGCAAGCAAGTCATGAATTCACTACTATTGCAGATACGCTTGCTCCAACTCTCACAAGCGTCACCCCTACCGTTTCACAATCCTCCGGATCCGTTGCCAATACTGTGATAACATTCACTGACGATATGTTATTTAATAGTACCGCAACAAATAATGTCATAGAATTCACGCTCGATGGAACTGATGTAAAATCAGACATCAAAACATCGATAGCATCTTCCGGTTCAACCACTCTGCGTCTCACATATGCGGATGCCAATCTTGCAGTAGGTGTGCACAACTTCATAGCAAAGGTACAGGATAATGCCGGAAATATTACCTCTGCCAATGGAGTCATCGTTGTCAACGATCCAAATGCTCTTGCAGATTACTATACAAGATCAGAGATTACGGGTCTCTTTGTCAGCAATCTCGCAAACTACTATACAACAGGAGCGATCGATACTATGAGTGGAGCTATCAACGATCGAATCTCCACACTCTCCTGATCCGTGTACAGTTCGGGACAAGTAAATCAGCTTCTCGCCGATCAGCTTGCGTATATCCAGGCAAACTATTATACAACCGGAGCGATCAATCATCTGTTTGCCAATAATCTTGCAAATTACTATACAACCGGAGCAATCAATAATATCCTGACGAATTACTATCTCAAGACGGAGACATATTCGACCGGAGAAGTAAACGTCATTATAGCTTCCCTGACCGGAACGTACTACACTCAGACTCAGATTGACAATATGTTTACAAACTACTACGGTAGTGGAACTATTGATACTATGTTCGCTGCAATCGTTGCACCGACGATTACATATAATGCTCTTGCAAATCAGTTCAATTCCAGTGCTGTGCCAACAAGTATGGATTTCACGATTACCGACAATCTTTGAGTATCGTCTGTTCGATATACTCATGGAACGGCAACCGGAGTTCTCAGCCTTTCGGGAGGAGTGTATACCCTCGGTCTTGATAGTACCCTCGGACTCCATGTATATGAGATTACAGCAACCGACACCAACGCAAATGTAACAACAAAAACATTCGTGTACAATGTTGTGGCAGACAGTGTTACAAATATCAATATCGATGGATACGTGGTAAATAATCTCGTTGCTACCGGTGCAACCATCGTATGGACAACCGATGCCGTGTCTCTGGACAGTAAAGTCGATTTCTATGCAAATGGGACACAACTTCTCAATCAGATTGCAACCGTGAGTGGGACAACCAATACATTTGTTGCCACGAATCTTACCGCCAACAAGAACTATACAGTGAGAGTGAAAT
>JAQTWO010000012.1 GCA_028689245.1 Candidatus Altimarinota bacterium
TTTGCAAAGCCTTCCATTTGTATTATATTGTCCATAGACCACTTGTTAGGAATGTAAATAAATGTATGCACATTCAGTTTACTCTATTTTCCGTAATAAGTGGTCGCTATTATTATAGAATATTTCGCTCGCATGAAAGCTTTGCAATTTATTTGGGAGTATGTTATTCTTGTTCATATACCTTTACTATGAACTTAATTCATCTATGTCTCAGAAAAAATACCAAGCGGCTCTTCTTGTTATAACTATCAATATCTCCGCATTGTTTCCATCTGCACTTTTTGCCAATACACAGACACCAATAAACACAACACAGCATAGATATGTTTCTCAAGAAACCAAACAAAGATTGATTCAACAAAAACAACATCTGCAATGACTCTGAAATCCAGAAGAATACAAGGCACTCGAAATTCAGTGGGATAACACCGATCAAAAACCCCGAGAGATTCGAAACATCCATAAGAAAGCGACTCGAAATATAGAACGGGATACAAAAAGTATCGTTTCGGATCTTGCCGCCCTTTATGGAGTTGATCCCGTATGAGTTCCCGATCTCCGACTCGATAAGGAGGACGTATCCAAATTATCAAGGGAGCGCCACACTCGCCTCAAGCAATTTTACGGCAATCTGGAAATCGTCTGAGGGGATATTATCTCCCATACGGATAAAAATGGGATTCTCTATCAGATAGATGGACGTATTCAAAATGTTTCAGGCATATCCATTACTCCAAAAATAACCGCCAAGAATGCTCTTGATCTCGGGAAAAAGGAACATGGGAGCAAACTGCATTTTCAAGTCATAAAAAATCCAGAACTCATACTGTATGCCGTAACCGAGAACCAAGTTCTTGCTTATCGATATACCATTGGCTATGATGATCCAATTGGATGAAAAAATCAATGGATATATTATGTCGATGCAGTGAGCGGAAAAAAGATCAATGCCTATGACACGATCCACCATGCATCTATTCCTGCTACGGTAAGCTGATCTCTTTTGGACGGCGAGGGCGGAGGCATAAAAACATTGACGGGAACATTCGATATTGCATCCAATAAATATTCTCTTAGGAATCTGTCTTCTCCTGATAGTGCGTATGCAATATACAATACATCCAGCGATACGGGTGCATATACCGATGCTCTATCGGTTGCAAACAGAACCACAAGCAATTGGGGGACTACGGATCAATCAGAGTTTTCCGCTGCTTATAATATCTCCAAAACACTGGAGTATTATAAAATGTTTGGGTTTTGAGTGAACAATATCACTTTTTATGCATCGGGGCAAACATTCCTGCCTATCTATGTTCATGAATGAAGCAACTATGCAAATGCCTACTGGAGTCCAGAGGATGGTCTCTATATAGGAGATGGGGATGGAGTACAGCTCAGATCACTTGCTACGCTCGATATTATGGCACATGAGTTCGGTCATGCATGGACAGACAATACCTCCCATCTCATCTATCAAAACGAACAAGGAGCGCTCAATGAATCATTTTCCGATATCTCCTGAGTAAATGTCGAACTCTATGTTCAACAAAATGCCGAAAACAGTTACCCAAATGATATATCCGGTGAATCGGATTGGCTTGTCGGAGAAGATGCCACGATAGATACACGGGCATTGCGGGATATGAGAAATCCTGCAAATAGTGCAACTGTCGGGGTCGGAAATGAACAACCTACGAGATATAAGGGAACCTATTGGTACACGGGAAACGGGGACAATGGCGGTGTTCACTACAACAGTAGCGTCCAAAACCTATTTTACTATCTTCTCGCAAAAGGGGGTTCGGGAAATAATGATGGGATTCTCTATAGCATTGACGGTATCGGTATTGAAGAAGCTCGTCGTATCGCCTTTGAAACGAATACGCATTTTGTGACAGATACAACCGACTATAAGTGAGTACGCCAAGCTTGGATTGACGCAGCGAATTCCCTTCATCCAACCGATATAAGTTTCGCAAATTCCGTAAAAGCCGCGTGGGATGCGGTCGGTGTAAGTGGTAATCCGATAACCTCTTTTTCTGATGTATCCGAGAGTTTTGAAAACAGCACACAACTTCCTGTCGGATGGAATGTTAGTGCGGTCGGTGGATCGGAAGCTATCGGCGAGCCATGGTTCATAACCACAAGTACTGGCGCTATTGGAAATAACAGTCTCGTCTCTTGAGTATTGCAAGACAATTCAAATGCTTCCGTTTCTTGGTCCTGAGTAACTGATGCGGGATATGCTTCCTTTTACTGGAGAACATCTTCAGAAGCATGATATGACACGCTGGAATTTTATGTAGACGGGGAACGAAAAAACAGTTGGTCATGATTGAATCCATGGTCATTTTATAGTGAGCCTATAAGTGCATGAGAGCATACGCTCACCTGGAAATATTCCAAGGATTTCTCAGTGAGCGATGGACTTGATCAGGTAGGTATCGATGCTGTGCAGATGGTCTACCTTACGGGATCACTCGGTTATAGTTCCAGCAAAGAAAACGGATTCTACGTTTCTTGAGAGAATCTTCGGTGATTCTTCAGCGCACCAGATGCGTATAATTATACCGTCTCTCGATCGGATGGACAGATGGCAAAATGAAGCTCTTCCGGTACCACTTCTTTTCCGCTCTATGGAATGCCGGAATGATTTGGAAGTATTGATTTTCAATATCGCACTACAAACGGATTTCTGAGTCAGATTTTTACAAAAGATTTTTATGTAGATTCCATCGCTCCGAGCACACCTGAACTCTCATTGCCTCTGAACGGATGAATCTATAATACTCATGTGATGACATTCTACTGGTCTGCAGTTACGGATTCTGGCGCATGACTCGCACCGATTCCTTATACGTATTTCCTGGCAACCGATGATAATTTTATCAATATAGTTCAGTCTGGATCTACAGATACGACCAGTACAACTTTATCGATTTCGGATGGTACATACTATACAAAGATACAAGCAAAAGATCTCGTAGGCAACACGAGCACCTCGTCCGTTCACTCTTTCCGCGTGGATACGACACCACCGAATTCGCTGACACACATAATGGTGAACGGTGGAAATGTTATCGATATCGCTACTCAAACAGGAGTAAGCATTTCTGGTTCCGGTGATGTTTCTGAAAGCGGAGGAATAGTCTCATATGAGATATATGATTCTACCAAAAACGTGAATGGAACAGGAGTTCTTGATTCTTTTGGCTCATTTCATATCTCGTGAATAGACGTATCGGGACTCTCGGATGGACTATTGAATTATTCTGTCACTTTCGCAGATAGGGCGGGAAATGTTGCAGATAGCACACATGGAACAATCGGAAAATCCGTAGTGCCAGCTGATGGGAGTATCACATTTCTTTCATGAGCCTATACCAACACCAAAACAACGAGCGTTCAAATATACGCAGGGAAAGCAGTTACATATACCATATCCGGCGACGGGATTGCTTCAAGCATTACCTGATCTCTCGATTCAAATGGGACGGTAAATATCCCTCTGGAGCTCATTTCTTACGATGGAATAAAGATGATTCAAATCATGTTTGTCGATAGTGTCGGTATATCAACCGTAGCGTTGGCATCCATTATTCTCGATACCACACCTCCAGTAATCACCATTGATTCACATAGAGAGCCTGTAAACGTTACGGATGCAAGCATCCTAATGACCGGAAGTATCTCCGATACGAATGGGATAGCAAGTGCGACTTTTGATTCACTCCCACTGCTTTCCCCTGCTCACTGGTCACAGATGGTTCATCTCGATGGAGGAGTAAATTCTATCACTCTCACAGCCATCGACAATGCTGGGAACGGTGTCATATCATCTCTTCATATCAATCGAGATCCAAGCATATCGGGAATTGTAACTTCGCCCATCCCCTCCGGTATGCTGATACACTTTGACACAAATATAGATTCTCATGGGACTGTTTTTTATGGAACCGCTTCCGGAAGTCTGACACAGACGGAAAATATCCCTCAAGGTTTGAGTCACGATGTAACCATCACTTCCCTGAATCCTGACACGGTCTATTATTATTGATTTTGTCCCGTTGCATGAGCTGATGAATGAAATTTATGATGCTTATTTATTGATGTACAGAGTATATCCGTATTCTCGTTTCGTACACCCAAGATTGTCGATATAACAACCGATACTCCTCCACATGTTTCGGCAACCGGAGCCGTTGTGTTTTCTGGAGTGTCAGCCACGGGAACTACCAGCTTTCATGGAACATGAACTCTGATTATAAGAGATCAGGATATAACATCGAATGCTATCGTGGTGGATTTCAGTGGATTAACTATCACGACTCGTGAGACGGGTACATGGAACGGTGTGATGGAAGCACCAAAAGTTGCTACCTTCACGGGAGCGCGAATCTCAGAAAATGGGTACGTGCTCACAGGTTCTGTATACAAGGCCGGAAATAGTCTTGTATGATTAGGATTCAGCGGTCAACTCGCCCAAGTTCAGATATACGTGGGGACACCGCTAAATGGGACGGTACTCCATGTATATCGATCCGATTCCAATCCGCTCTTTGATCTCATAGATACCTGTACTGTTTTGAATGGTCTCTGTCAGTTCGAAACCGATCATTTCTCCTATTTTGCCGTTGGAAATCCAGTCGATTCCATACCGGACACATTCTCATTTTCCCCACAAACATGAGTGGAGTTATGAGCAAATATCGACTCTTCCATCGTTACGATCACCGGGACGAATACTCCTTCAAATATAAGTATCATTGGGGGTATGTACTCGGTTAATAACCTTGCGTACACGAGTGCCACGGGGGTTGTATCAAGTGGAGATGTCATAAAAGTGCGGGTCGTATCATCTCCTGCATATAGCACATCTTTGCAAGCCACTACTATAATAGGCGGGGTATCTGCGATATTCTCCGTGACGACAAAATGAGCTCCTGTTACAGTTTCTGGATGAGGTGGTGGATGATGAGGTGGTATGCTTATCTCGATGGATAACTGTCGACAATGAGATGCATCTGGAAGTTATTATGATGGAAAATGTGATATTTCTCCACAAGTTTCATCTCAACAAACAAAAAATACTCCGAGTGAACGAGGCTTTCTTTCTGCCAATCCGATTATCTGAGGATATGATTTTACAAAAAACGAACGCATCCCTCAAAAAGTTGCTGCGGAATTAAATTTCTTTATCACAAAACTCGTAAAAGCGATTGATCATAAAGCAACTGCCAATCTTACTAAGAAGCAAGCGTATTACAATGCGGTAGCACAATATATGCTGAGTCGTGCAAAAAAGACCAATAATAAGCGAGAAAAACGAATCTTCTCCTATCTCTACGCAAGATTCGTAATCGTTACGAAGATCAAGATACAATAATTCATCGCGATTATCTTGCATCCAACAATATCTCCTCAAACACATCAAAGAATCGATCAATATCTTCTCTTGTATTATAGAGAAATAGGCTCATTCGGACGGTTCCGCTTATTCAGAGACTCTGCATGAGTGGTTCAGCACAGTGATGTCCGGCCCTGACACAGATTCACTGGTCAGCAAAGGCATCCGATATATCCGATATATGCATTCTATCCGTTGCAAAACTAAATACCCCGATCCTCCCCTCTTCTTGCTCGCTTCCGATGAGCCGTACTTCCGGAAATCGTTTCTTGAATATCCGCCACCTCTCCAGAGTATGGATAACGATATCTTTTTCGATTCGTTCCAGTTCTGCGTATCATCCGACAGATTCCATGAATTCGATAGCCCGGAGGACACTTCCAGCTCCGATGATATGCGGAGTTCCCGGCTCGAATCGAGACGGAAGTCCTGCGGGAGCGAAACCATCCTCCGAAACCCAATTGATTGCCCCTCCTCCGCCGATAGATGGAACGAGGGCTTTCAGAAGCGGTTTTTTTCCATACATAATTCCGATCCCCGTATCCGACATGAGCTTATGTCCGGTAAATACGAGATAGTCGATATCGAGAGCTTGCACGTCCACCTGGAAATGCGGAACCGCCTGACTGGCATCGACGATGAAAAGAATATTATTCTCACCCACAGTTCATTGACTCACCTTTTCCACCTCACCCCCACTGCCCTTCAGGGAGCCTCTCCTGGAAGGAGAGGGGAAATTTTTCGATCGAATCAAATCCCTCACTCTTGCCAGATCAAAAACCGCTCCGGTCACATTGGATGCGGCGGTGAGTGAAACCACCCGGACATCCGGACTGAGTTTCACTTCAAAATCGGCGAAATCCAACTGAAAATCCGCGTCGAGTCCGATAAATTCCACTTCGATTCCCGTCGTTTCCTTCGCAATGAGCCAAGGAACGATATTCGCATGGTGCTCGGCACGAGAGAGGAGGACTTTATCTCATTTTTGGAGCTGTCCCGAACGGATGAGTGAAGTTACAAGGATATTGAGTGTGGATGTTGCATTGTACGAGTATGAAATCTCCGCCGTTTCACGAGCATTGATGAGTCGCACAACCGCTTCCTTCGAACCGTGATACAACACTTCCGAAGCCTCCGAGAGGTCATATGCCCCACGATGGATATTGGCGTACTTCTGCTCCATATGGTGTTTCATCCCCTCTATCACCACCGCCGGCTTCTGCGCTGTCGAAGCACTATCCAAGTACACCATGTCCGGATGGTGCGAGAAAACGGGAAAATGGGAACGAAGAGACATAAATATGGATCGGAGAAGATTGGGTAAGTAGAATTGGAAAAGCAAAAACTGTCATTACGAGAGTATTTAGATACAGAAGATGTGTTTATTTTTAATTTTAGGACAAAACTGTTTTTACCAATCATGATACTTTTGCTTTTATCAATGTGATTTCTTGCTGGAGTCTTGCTACTTCAGATTGTATATCTTCTTCGTCTGGAAAAGATACGAACTGGGAAAATATATCAGAGATAGCTCAGCATAAACCCAAAACCCTCGTGCGAATATCTCATATTTCTCATTCTAGCGGGATACCGAGAACGTATGTCGCATGTCATGAAAACTCCGCGGTCATAGCCGTTATTTTTTTTCGTTTATTGTCATTAGATTCCGAGGAAATTTTGCTCAGTTCTGAAGTTACCTCATGAAAAGTCCTCTCTAAATCACCGACACATTCCTGTAGTGAGTTGAATTTTGCCATAAATTTTATATGTTATATTAAATAAATACTCTCTTCGCCTTCTTCTTCCCCATTTCTATGAGTGTACCTTCTGGAGAAATAGCAACCAGTTGCTTCGGATCGGTCACAACCTGACCATCCACACGGACGGAGTTTCCTACAAGGGCATTTCGAACATCTCCGGAAGTAGTACAAAATAGGAGTTCTTTCAAGAGATCTGAAAGGAAGATGGAGTCATCTGGTAATTTTCCAGTATCTTCGTAATTTGAAAATATACCTCCCGTTTGTTTTATAGACATCTCTCAAAATGGTGATGTCGAAACGGTTTTTCTAGTATTGAAATATCCTTTCAAAGAATGCTTCTCTATATTCTCTTTATCATCGGGATTATACGGTTTTCCATGATACATGGTAATAATCCGCTGTGCAAGCTCGATTTTGAGCACATTCGGATGTTCTCCGGATTCCAGACGTTTCTTGATCTCAGCTACTTCATCGAGCGTCATATCGGTCGCAAGCCCAAAGTAATGGAGAATAAGATCGTCACTCACATTGATGAGTTTCTGGTACATATCAAACGGTGTATCATCAATGAGTATGCAGTTCGGTGCACTCTTGCTCATCTTCTTGCCATCGGTTCCGATCAGGAGCTCGAATGTCATGATATCCTGCTTCGGGAGACCGTTCGCTGCCATAAGCGTACGCCCAGCGAGCAGATTGAAGTACTGGTCATTTCCTCCAAGCTCGAGATCGCAGGCTCCATATTTCTTCGCGATAGCGACGCTATCGTACCCCTGCATGATTGGATAGAGGAATTCTTGGAGAGAAATACGTTTCCCTTCCTTGTACCGTTTCGAGAAATTGTCGCGATCAAGCATCTCAGCAACCGAGAAGTTCTTGGCAAGTTCCCCGACTCCGGCAAAGTTTACTCGATCAAGCCCTTCGCTATTGTAGTAGATATTGATCTTGGAGATATTGACAATCTTGGAGAACTTCTGGAGAAACGCCTCACAGTTCTTTCTCGTCTCTTCGCGCGAAAGCATCGGACGCTCAGCATCCTTGTCGCTCGTGTCTCCAACTTGAGCAGTCGCATCACCAAAAAGGAGAACGACCGTATGCCCAAGCTCCTGAAATTGACGGAGCTTCATGAAAGGAATCATATGCCCAATATGGAGACGATCGGCAACGGGGTCAATCCCAAACTTCACCACGAGCTTTTCTCCTGCAAGGAGTCGTTTTTCGAGATGTTCTCGGTCAATGACCCGAGAAACCCCCTTATCGAGGAGGTTTTGTATACGAGTGTTTTGCATCATGCTAATTTTTATTAAGTAAGTATTTTCCACTTTACATCTCCGTCACCGGATCAAAGAATCTTCTGAACACGCTTGATAGTAAATTTTTGAACACGAGCATCCGTCAAAAGATTATGCACATCATCGGCAATATTATATATCCTATAATATATCCCTTGATCCATTGCTATATCAGAAGGAAAAGTTTTCAATCCATTGTCTATAAAAAGTGGAGATTGAGCTCAAAGTTCCTGGACGAGTGCATAGTGCATTCCTGACATATTTTCTATCTGTTATTGATTATCTTATCAATAAGTCCATATTTCAGAGCTTCCTCGGGAGTCATATAATTGTCTCGATCACAATCTTTCTCAACCTTCTTGATATCCTGTCCTGAATGCTTCGCAAGGATTCCGTAGAGCACCCCTCATGTTTTGATGATGTGTTCCGCAGCGATTTTGATGTCGGTTGCCTGACCTTCGGTTCCACCGAGCGGTTGGTGAATCATAATCTCTGAGTGTGGGAGACTATAGCGTTTTCCCTTGGTTCCTCCTGCAAGGATGATAGACCCCATAGACGCGGCGAGACCGACACAAACGGTGACGATATCGCACTGTACATACTGCATGACATCGTAGATGGCGAGACCAGCGGTCACGTGCCCTCCGGGACTATTCACATAGATAGTGATAGGTGCCTTCGGATCTTGTTTCTCCAGATAGAGAAGCTGTGCAATGACCGTATTCGCAACTGCTGCATCAATCGCATCGCCGAGGAATACCACGCGGTCTTCGAGGAGTCGAGAATAGATATCATAGGCTCGTTCCTGACCACCGACTTTGTCGATCACAGTTGGGATGAGATTCGCTTGAATCGTTGTCTTTTTCTTTTTGGTATCTTGAATAGTCATAAGGGAATGGTTAAAAATTATCTAGCAAGGAGCATATTTAATTGGGAGGTAAAATGAAGCATATCGTTTTTCAGATGTACCACTTCGTCCTCCAGTTCTTTTATCGTGGCTTTCATCTCTATCTGTTCTTCGAAAAACATCTTCGTATTCTGAGCCAGCGGTTCTTCGAGGAAATACTGAACACGATCAACTTTTTTGTCGATTTCTACATTGAAGCTTCTTTGTTCTTCATTGAAAACTCTCTGTTCTTCATTGAATTTTTTTTGCTCTTCGTTGAAACCTTTCTGTTCAGTTATAAATCCGACTAAAATTTCTTTGAGTTCCTGGATTCAGACCTGAATATTCTCCTCAGTTTGTGCTGTCATAAACAATAATATGAAAAATTAAAATCCGCTTATAGGATAGGCAACACGTGCATTTGCATCGGTTGTGCTGGCTCCTGTATAGGATTCTCCATCTCGGAGATTGTCATTGGAAGTTCCGCTTCCGATGAGGGTGTTTGGACAGTTGATACATGTGGATTTGTCGAAGTTTCCAGATATCTTGGTGATAGCTCATTTCTGTTCGTCCGATACCACGATAGCGACGTTGTATGCGGATCCTTTCTTGGAAGTAGCATCCCAAGCGGAGTTATTCTTGGCATACACTCCATAGACATATTCACCGATTCCATAGTCCTTGAGGGTTTTGTCATTTCCTACTTTCGTATCTTTGAGAGCAGGATCTGCGAGTTCATTGGAGATATACTGCTTCGCAAGCACGTCCGAATCGAGCGTCCCCTTTGCTCCAATCTGACCTGTGGAGGTACTCGCTCCGCTCATAAATACCATTCCACCTCCTGCTGCTGTCGCGATACTCTCTATCTGATTGTTGTTGATAATCCCCGAGAATGTATTCGAGAGAGATGCTGCGACTGTTCCACTATACCCCCATACGTTCGTGGCACTGTATGCCGAAGGCATCGGATAATAGTTTTTCTCGGAATAGAATGCATTGAGCCCTGTTTCTATAGCAGATATATGGTTCATCTTGGTCGAGTTCTTTGCCTTGTCCGTCGCTCCGGAGAAACTTGTATAGGCAGTTATGCTGATAATCGCGAGAATAGTAACAACCACCAAAAGTTCTACGAGCGTGAAAGCACGAGGAGAAACACTGTATTGCTTCATACGGAAAAAAGGGTTATCGAATAGAAGTACATCCGCATTGTAGGGGTATTTGGGAAAAATTCAAGTAAAAAAATGGATTTCTCCTATTTCGGAGGAAATCCTTGTGTTCGTACATAAAAAAGTGGTACTACTCAAGGCAGTACCACTAATTTTTTTCCTTCATGACCAATCTCCTTTTGAGAGATGATTGTGATAGGATTTTATGATGGGATTTTGATACGATCCCAATCCTCATTTTTCAAAGAAATCCATGGATCACTGCACCTCAGTCGCAATTTTTCTGGATCTGAACTATCCACTCCAAATTGGAGATATGGCATGGTTTTATGCATAACACCCGGCAACCCATTCACTTCGCAGTAAATAGCATTCTCCGTTGTGAGTTGCATTTGTTCCGTCCATGTATTCCATGCAGGATGCCATGTAAATTGATCACTCTCCTGATTCGGTTTGGTTGAATTCACTTCAAACCAGTTATTGTATGCCATTGCATACGAAGTCCAAAATCCTTCTGGAACTTCCTGGTCTTCAGCTCTTGTCGGGACCCCTCCCTCAAGATGAATGATCATTCCACCAGCAATGTAACCATCTGTACTGAGTCCAATTCGCTTCATTCCCCATTCATATTTAATAAATGGATCAGGTCTAGCAATATGTTGGAGCATATCCCATTCACCATCTGCATCTTGTTCAAGATACACGAGCATTGCATCTGGCAAATGTGAACAAAGGGATAGTTCTTCTCCAACATGGAGACAAACGGTGAACTGCCAGTTGTATTTCTGAGAGAACTCGAAGATTTTTTGTTCTTGTTCTTTTCCCATTGAACCGAGTAACATGGTTCGCTGGATATTGCCAAGTCCTGGAACTTCCAGATTCCAATTAAACCATTCTTTTGGAATGGGGCTTTGCACCTCAGGAGAATTGATACATTTACTGATTGATTGGCTCACGCGGTCGGAAACAAGAATAATGCTGATAGTTGGATAATTATCCATGGTGGTCTTTCAATGAAAATGAGGATGTTAAGCTTATTGATAAACTAATTAGATAACCAATAAGAGCATTGACTCGAAAACATTATTTTGATATTTTCAAGCTTTTTTTATCATATATATAAATATGTTATTGTCAAACAATCTTTTTCTGAATACAATTTATATTGTATACTATATCCTATCTTCAAACACCACCGTCACCATAAAAAGAATAATAAACTTGATTTATATAGTAGAATATATATACTTTATCGAGTAAAAACTATTTTATATATATACCGTATATTACTCTCTAATAAAGCAAAATATCAAATGATAGATTTCAACAAAATTGTTCACAAACTGTGAAAGATGAAGGGCGAGTTCATAGATATAGACGATATAGCCGATATAGTGGATCCCGACTTCCGCAAGAAAGCTGTTCAAGGAAAATCCCCTACTTACAAGACACTCTATCGCCTCAAATGAAGCGATATTATCATCCCCATCAAACAGTGACTCTACTATGTACGGGAACATGAGGATACCAATATCGAAGAAGTGATTGAGGATAGGTATTGGCGAGTAGTGAAAAAGATCCTCGCACGAGAAGTTGGTGGAGAATATTTTATCTCAGGTAACAAGGCACTTGAAATCCTCATGAAAGACTACAGTGCTCCAAAAAAACTCCTCATCACAGGAAAAGAGAACACTAAAAATCTCCAGATATCATCGACATATTCTCTCTCCATCCGCCCCATTACTTCAGGAAAGAAGACTCTTTCCAAGAATATCTATCCGAGTTTGAAAAACTATACGGAAGTCCGAGAGATAGATGATCAGAAACTTCGTATTGCCTGTCCTGAACTTGCACTCCTCGATACACTCCTGCTCCGCGATTCGGAAAGCGGAATCGATCAATATCTCGTGGAAAAGTTTCTGAAACGATCGAGCAAGATCCTTCGGAGAGACATTCTCTGAAAACTCGTTTCCATGAAATACATAACCGCTATCAATCGTCTCCGATCTATCGCCAAGGACACGAACAATGCGCCCATGTACGACATATGTATAGATATAATCAAACGGGAAGGTGGAGGATGCTTCGTGACGAGCGGATAAAAGTAGGCATGCTTCTATTTTCTATTGCACTTCGATTTTGATTATAGCGTTTTAAAAGGTTTTAAAAAAAATTGACATTTTAAATAAGTTAAATATATATTATTTATTAAAACCTTATTTTAAAAAAATATGAATACATTAAAGCAAAGCGAAGATAAAGAAATGTCTCCATTCAAACAATGGTCCATCTTAGCATCAAATGCATCACTCCCTTGGACTATTTTTATTTGATTACTTGCTGTTTGACCAATTTATTCCTGAAATGAACTTATTACGAAATTACAAGAAAATTATAGAGCAAGAGCAGAAAGAGTAATAAAACCAAATTCAAACACCACATATCAGTGTGGAGAATGATATGTTGCCCAGTATATTTGCGAAGATATCACTGAAGTTGTTCAAAGATGAGGTGAAAAATGGAATGTTAATAACATTTACAAAACTCGTTTCGTAAATGATAAGTTGGTAAAAGAGATTGATGATACAACTCTTCAATACATAAAAACATTATTTGATACTTTTTCAAAACAATATCCTGATAATTTTAAATGAGAACTGGAAGTAATTTGATGATTAAAAACATATGATTTTAAAGACCCGGAATCAATTTCTAGATCGGCCAGAGAATCTGATATAGAGGCTATTTTATTAACTAAAGAATTGGAATCGCATATTCCGAAGTTAAAAAATCAAATCAAAACTCGTTCAAAACAAGAATATTTATCCGAAGAAGATAGGAATAAGTTTTTAAGCGATTTACGAAAACTATGATACAGCTGAGTATTTGACTTAGATTCTATAACTGACTTTTTTCTATTCACTCATACAAAATTCGAATCTCAAGAAAATCAAAAATTACATTCAGCATTATTTTTCAAATATTTTTGAGAAATAAAACTTAATTTTTCATGAGATAACATAGTAGGAACATATACATGAGGATCTTTAAAATCTCCTTTATATCTATTGGTATTATCCCTTTTTACTACCTTGTTATATATAAGTATTATATTGCCTGTTTCTTGAAAAAACAAAATATCGAAAAAATTGATTGTGGCTGAATATTGAAAAATCCAAAATGGAGTAAGTTCTAGAGAAGAATTAGAAGAAATCGATAAATACAGGAAAATATTATGATTACAATCGCATAATGATGCTGTTAAAATGTTTAATCAATTATGATTAATTTCGAATTGAAAAATAATTACAAAAAAATGAATGCGTCGATTAGTCTTTCTTAAAAAGAATTGAGATATTCAATGAATGATTTTAGATAAAACTTGAAAATACAATTATTATTGAAAACCTATAAATGACAATTTAGTGTTATTATATGTATTGGAAGAAAACTGATTTACCATTGAAAATATCGAAATAGTTACATGAGACAATATAGAATAAAAGAAATTGCTCGAGATTCACTCTCCTTGTAGAGAGTTGGTGAGGTATGATTTAATAAAAATGTTTTTTACATTCGCAACAATCCCTCTTTTCGGTCGTCGAGACGTACAATATAAGTATCAATAATATCTGCACCGAAACTTTGGTGCAGATATTTATGATATAGATTCTATTTCTTCATCGTTTTTCTCAATCCCCAGAAAGCGAGAATAAATGCGAATATGAAGAATACACTCGATGCGATATATGGAGCCCCATTCCAGAGTATATACAGATATCCTGCCAAAAATGGACCTGCGATACTTCCGAGACTCATCATAGAGGCATTCGTTCCGAGAGCCTTTCCTACTTCTTTTCCTGCATAATGCGCATGGAGCGATCCAACAGCGGGATTGATACTCCCCTGCCCCAGAGGAAAAAAAGCAATAATTATAAATATACCGAGAAAGTATGGATTCACTGCAAAAAGAGTAAAAGAAATCGCGAGTGAAGCGAGCCCAAAAAGAATCATTCATTTTTCATCTAACCATTTCCGCACGTGTTGTACGAGAAATGCCTGATATATAATGGATGCAACTCCTATGAGCCCGAGACAATACCCTATCATTTTTTCACTAAATACGAAACGATCGGTAAGAAGAAGTGCAAATGTTGTCTGCATCGCCGAAAATCCGAGAGAGAGTATAAAAGCAATCGAGAATAGGAGATAAATCTGTTTCTTGTGATGATGAAAATCCAGAGGAAATACTGCCTCGTCTTTCGATTCCAAATGTTTTTTGGGGATGTTTGGAAGAAAAAAGAGGATAATGAGAAAATTCAGAAATATAATAGATGCAGAAATGAGTCCGAGCCCCAAATGAGAATTGCTACTGAATAGCCCACCCAATACCGGACCGATGGTGAATCCGAGTCAAAACATCGCACCCGTGAGTCCGAGATTTTTTGTACGATTCTCAGCAGTGGAGATATCCGCCACATATGCCTGTCCTATTGCCATCCCTGCTCCTCCGAGTCAGGAAAGCAAACGTCCGAGGATAAAAAGATACACATTGCCAGAAAATGCGAAAACAAGATATCCGAGCATATTGATAAATGAGGTGATTGCGAGAATATTTTTTCGACCATACACATCGGAAAGTCGCCCAAAGACTATTCCCCCGAGAAACATCCCGATCGAAAATGAAGCGAAAACGAACCCAACCCAGTTTTCTGAAAGTCCAAAACCACGGATGATGGACGGGAGTGATGGGATAATAATACCAAGTCCAATAATATCCAAAAGAACGGTTAAGAGAATGATCGGAAGCGCGAATTTTTTGAGAGACATACGATTGAATAGAAAAATAGGATATAGAGAGTAAAATAATAAAAAAATGAGCAAGTATCTTGCTCATTTTTTTATTATTTAGATTATTTTCGAAGTTCAAGATCTGCGATAAGCTTCTCATATCGAGCATTATCTTTTTTCTTGAGATAGTTGAGAAGTTTTCGACGTTTTGCTACCATGAGCATGATACCTCGTCGTGAGTGGTTGTCTTTTTTGTGAATGTCGAGATGGAGTTTGAGATCCTCGATACGTTCTGTGAGGATAGCTACTTGTACTTCTGGGGAACCAGTATCGCCTTTATGAGTCGCGAACTTTTCCATAAGCGTCTTCTTGTCATTTTTTTCGAGTGCCATAGAGCAAAGGTATTATGATAAAATAAAGAAAATCCCAAAACCAGAAAATACGCCAGAAATGGAACGCGAGAACTATATGGAAAAGGAGAAAAAAAGCAAATTTATTTGCAATCCATCAGAAATCAGAGATAATACCCCCGTATTATTCCCTTATCTCTTCACTCCCCTCTCATGCCCACACCAAATACCAAAAACAACAAAACCTCACACACAATAATCTCCCCTAAAAACTTCCTCGGTTTCACCCTCATCGAGCTCATCGTCGTCATAACCATTCTGGTAATACTCTGAACCATAGCATTTGTGAATCTCGGAGGTTTTCAGAGTTCGGCAAGAGACAGTTCTCGTGTATCGGATCTCACTAATATAACCAAGGGACTTGAGATGCTTCTTGTACGCAATGGAAGTGTCGTTCCTCCGGAATCTCCAGTCGGAGGAGGACTCCTTACTCTCACGGCTTCCGGAGGAAGTATCATAGGATATCAGTGAGTAGTAGGAAGTAATGTTCTCTCTGTTATAAAGATGAGTACGACTCAGGACCCTCTCGATAAGAAGTACTATACGTATGTTACCAATGGAGCAAATACAAGATATCAAGTTCTTGCATTGATGGAAGATGCGAGTACTACTGCATTTGTTCCTCTCTCTTCCGAAGGAGAGAGGCGAGGGATGAGGGATTGAAATATTCTCGGAGGAGACAAGGAAAATATATTCATCGATACGGCATTTGCCGGATATGAAACACGTACTCCTGCGATGAAAGGATATGCACTCGGAGTTCTGCTTGCGAGTTCCGGTTCTCTTTTGAATCAACCGATTCAGGAACTCATATCAGGAAATACGTCTCTGGATATCCAGAACTTCTCAGGAAGTCTCGGAGGAACTGCTATCTGACCACTCGCTTCCTATTTCTCGAAGTCTGATTCCATCTTACCGACCAGTACGGGAAGTATTCTTGCTACGGCTCTTCAGATATCCATGAACAACGGATGAAACGGATTCAATGCTCCAAGTACTTGTCCGAGTGGATTTGTTCCGGTTCCCGGAAACAAGGAGTTCAATCAACCGGGGTTCTGTGTGAGTAAGTATGCTATGACGTACGGTGATGCGGATGTACCGAATAGTTGTAACAGCAGTGGTGCCATACTTTGTACACCGACACCCCCGGCAGAGAATACATCATCTATGACCAATTGGAATACGGTTGCTTACATGACAGGAAAATCCATAGCTTCCTTGCCGAATAAATTCCCTATTGCCAATATCACTCAATCTCAGGCTATTGTTGCCTGTCAGTCCATGTGAGTCGGATATCACCTCATCACGAATAATGAATGGATGACGATTGCGAGAGATATTGAAGCACAGGGAGACAACTGGAGTACGGGGATTATCGGAAGTGGGGGGATATACAGAGGGATAACCGTTGAGGGGAATTCTCTCACGAGTCTTGGATGCAAGACTGTTGACAGCAACGGAAGCGGTTCTCGAACATACGCGACAAAACCTCTCGCAACGGATACGACCAAATTCGGAACAGCAAAAGGTATGGACTGCGACAGCAAACGTCAGTATAGACTCAGTAATGGGAAAATCATCTGGGATATGTCAGGAAATGTCTGGAGTCACGTGAACAAAGGAAATACGGTTGATGGAAGTATGTTTAACGATGCGAGCTCTTTGGTATCGAATGCGTGTAATGGGGTCAATGATTGGCAAGCATTCTCTACAGGAGCTACTGCCGATGGGGTAAATACATGTAACTATGTCAATGGATACTCCTATGCGAATATCTGACCAAAAACACCGAATCTCAATTCGAATAATGGGATTGGACGGATCTTTCCTTTTAATATACCCAATAATGTATTTTTTCGAGGTGGCGATGCCTCTCATGGACCAGGCGCTGGGATTTTCACAATACATTTGGATTGGCATGCCAATAGCACGACTCGTTTTGTTGGCTTCCGTTGCACTCGATAATCTTCTAATTACTATTTTCTCATCTTCCATTCTATGCACCCCACACCAAACAACAAAAATACAGATGTTACCTTCCAACATCCCCACCACAAACAAATGAAGAACTTCCTCGGTTTCACCCTCATCGAACTCATCGTCGTCATAACGATCCTTGTTATACTCTGAACCATAGCATTTGTGAATCTCGGAGGTTTTCAGAGTTCGGCAAGAGACAGTTCTCGTGTAGAGAATCTTTCCAATCTGAAGAAGTGATTGGATATGTTTCAGATAAAGACTGGAAGCTATCCGATGCCGGAAGGTTCGGTTATCATCACAGCATCGGGTACTACCATTGTCTCCTATCAGGGATTTGCAAAAGACGGAGTAGGCAGCATGGCAAGACTTTCTCCCGGAGCTACCCAAGATCCTCTGGATACCAGTATATATACTACCTACTCCGTCAATGCAGACAGAACCAAGATGGAGCTCATGAACTTTCTTGAAGACGGAAGTACGCTTCTGTCTTTGAATGCATTCGTTCCGAATGCTTCTGCAGATATCTGATCCGATTACTCCAAGAGATATCCGAGTGTCCAGGGAGATACCCTTGGGATACTTCTTGCTTCGGGAACACTTCAACCGATACAGGAGAGTGGGACAGGAGTGGATGTGGTGAAGACAACGACTCTTTCCTGATATGTCATGGTATTCGGTAAGAATGATACCTCTCTTTCCATTCCTACTTCAGGAACCGGAGCATATACTGGATCTCTGTTTACATTTATCTATAACAAGAGAAGTGATCTTTTGAATATCAAGACTCTAGCGAGTCTTGATTCAAGTCTTGTCGGATACTGGGATATGGAGACGATGAGTGGAACGAAATTGAGAGATTGGAGTAGATATGGGAATGATGGGACATTGAGTGGAACAACTTCTGTACAGGGAAAATACGGATATTCGAGAAGTTTTAATGGGGTGAGCGAGTATGTAGATATATCGAACAGTATTGCAAATGTCAAATCATTATCGGAGTGAACAATATCTGGATGGTTTAAAACAAATGTCAATTCTGCACAAACTCTTTTTGATCTCTATCAAGATGATGCTCATCTCGTTCAGATAATGTGACCTGGAAATTGGACAAGCAGTTTTGCGGATGAGAGTTTTGGGTATGCATCCTATAATTCGGGAAGCCTCTTGATGTTTTGGGTTCGAAAATGAAATTATTATTATGCTGATGGAAAATGGCATCAATTTACTGTTAATGCCGGAAACGGTGACAATGCGATTTATATCGATGGACAACGCGAACAGATCGTTTTTTCACAGGGAACAAAAGAAACGAGAAATATGTTTTTAAATATTGGCAATCCAACATTTTCCGCAATAGGCGTAAGACAAATTGCCGCTTCGGGAGCATCGATACCATTTAACGGTATCATCGACGAACTTCGCATCTATAACCGAGCTCTTTCCGATTCCGAGATCAAAGCGCTCTATAACGCCACACGATAAATTTTTATCAAAATATTTCTTTTACGCAATTTGCTTACATTGGTATGTCTTTTCTCACATTCGATTTGACTCACATAATCATGGCTCTTGTTTTTGTCATCTTGACGATTACACTTCTCTGTTTTCAGATACGGAGGCATACCCATGTACCAGAAAAGATAAACAACTCCACGATGCGGAAGAACTTTTTCGTTGTGCGAATAGTGGCACTGGTTTTATCCGTAATCATCCTCGGTGTCGTTTTCTTGACGCCTACGGGATTTGTGCGAGAGGATTCTTATACCCGCAAAGGCATAGACTGTATATGGCTGTTGGATACTTCCCTCAGTATGGGTGTGGAAGATATAAAAACCGATAATCATACCGTTTCTCGCCTCGCGAAAGCAAAATCCATCATAGAAGATTCCATGATGGCACATCCTGAGAACCGCTATGGACTCATGATATTTGCCGGGAAAGCCCGACTTGTATCGCCCGTCACCACCGAACACTCCTCCATTCTCTCATTTCTTTCAAATATAGACTCCAAGAGCATTCAGGAAGGCGGAACGGATTTCAAGGAAGCGGTATCTTCCGTGCTTGAGCGATTTTCAAAGACGGATGATATCCCGCATGCCATCGTTCTTCTGAGTGATGGCGGCGATCCGGAAGATCTCGATTCGGATGCTGTAAAATCATTGTTTCAGTGAAAAAAAGCCACCCTTATAACGGTCGGTATCGGGCAAGTCAAACCTTCACCTATTCCCACTGGGACAAGTCCATTCGGAGAGATGCTTTATAAAAACTTCCACGGCGAAACAGTGGTCTCAGGACTCAACAGGGAGACGCTCAAAAATCTTGCAAGTATTGGAAAATGAGCGTATATGGAAGCGAGTGATTGAGACGATATTTTGGGATCGGCTTTCCGTATGGTAGCGACCCACGACATCATCGTCACTTCCCAAGAAAATACCGCCAATACAACCGTACGTTTGCTTGTGTTCCTGAGTCTGATTTTTTTTCTGATATTCCTTTTACTTCCTTCTTTTTCTCTCAAACAATGAAACGCTTTATAGGAATGATCCTCGTATTATTCGTATTTCTTGGCATATATAACCAGTCCACCCTGTACACCTCTCTCGTTGGGTTTTTTGGAGGAAAAGCACACGAAAGGGGGGATTTCTTAGAAGCGAGAAAATCGTATGAGACTCTGCTTGATGGCTTTTCTGGAAGTAGCTTATTGAAAGCGGACATATTCTACAATCTTGGAAATACCTACTATCGACAGGGTGAACAGGCACAAAATACGGAACGTATTCGTCTCTGGCAACAATCCATAGCCAACTATACCAAATCACTCACTCTGAGGATCGATACGGATACGGAAGAAAATCTTGCATTCGTACGAGAAAAACTTCAGAAAGAAGAGGTCAAGAAAGAAAAACAAGAACCATCGGAAAAAGATCAACAGACAAGCGAGAAGGGGGATGGGAAAGCCCCTCACTCTCCACCATGAGACAAGCCAACCGATACGGGGGATAAGAAACCGAATCAGTCATCCGGGACCACCTCAAATGACGCAAACCAACAGGACCCGAGAACAGGAAAGGAATCCAAAACAAGCGATATAAAATGACCGGATTGATCACAGAAAACAGACCAAAAAAAACAAAACTGGTCCAATGACGGTGCATATAATTCCATCGGCGGAACCGGATCACTCGACACGAAAAGCGGTCTTTCGGATTCGGACAGAACAGATATCGCTCAATATCTTGAAGGATTGAAACAATTTGAGAAACAAAATGGGAAACTCTTAAATCCGGACAAACCGAACGGCGCTGGAAACATCTCGGATCAGATACGAAATCTTCTCGGAAATGATTCTTTTTTCCAAGATGCATTTCCAGATAACAATCAGAAAAAAGACTGGTAAGAGAAAAGTTGTATCGACTACCGCTAGAATATATGACTCAATAGATCATTCATTTCATGATTTATTTTTTCCTGTTCTTGCCTTTCCTGTTTCAAGACCTCTTTTGACAGTGCTTCCGCACGGGCATAGTCTTCCTGCATACGACGAATCTGAGCCTTGGTCACAGGCTTCGCACGCCCCGATGCTGACGGAGTGTAATCTCAAGCTCACATAGAAAAGAGAGAATTTATAGAGTAAAAAGTTAAGTAGCTTCGAGGACCACGGGCTAAAGCCACGTGGCTTTCAGTTTTGTTAGAGTTCGATTTCAGTGCCTTCTACATCTTCTTTTCA
>JAQTWO010000013.1 GCA_028689245.1 Candidatus Altimarinota bacterium
CCACGAACCTGGTCTCCTCAAGTACCGGATATATCATGAAGAAAGACAGTGCTCTGAAGAACATGGACAGTAGTTTGGCAGGATATTGGGATATGGAGACACTTACGAGTAGTTGATTATTGAAAGACTTGAGTGGGAATGGATGGGATGGTACGTGTTACAACAACAATGTGCAATCTGGAGCATGTTCTGGTACGGGTCCGATATTGCTATCTGGATGAATGCTGTTTGATGGAGCTGTTGGAAAATCCGTTCGAATATTGAATTCTACAGGAATGATTAACTGAGGTGATAAAATAACGATTATCTGAGTTATGAGCGGATATTGTAAGACAAATGGGAATTGTAATATACTCCGTTCCGGATTATCAGGAACGGACGTTAAATCGCTACGTTTTTCAAATGGAAAAGTAGGAGGAGAATTATCAACAACAACGTATCATTCTTTTGGTAATCCAAATACTGCATACAGTGTTCTGTGAGCTATGACATACGATTGATCAAAGGTAAAAATTTATACCAATGGAGTGCCATCGATCTCATATGATTGTACCGGATCTCTCTCACAAACAGACCTTGATTGGTTTATTTGAAAAAAGACCCTCACGGATTCAAATGGAACCTTTTCTGGTGCTATATATGAAATTAAGATCTATAATCGTGCTTTCTCCGAAGCTGAAATCAAACAACAGACACGGGCAGCAGGATTCTAAAATATCATTACTATTTTCTCATCTTCCATTTTATGCACCCCACACCAAACAACAAAAGTACAGATGTTATCTTCCAACATCCCCACCACAAACAAATGAAGAACTTCCTCGGTTTCACCCTCATCGAACTCATCGTCGTCATAACCATCCTCGTCATCCCCTGAACCATAGCATTTTTGAATCTCGGAGGTTTTCAGAGCAGTGCAAGAGACAGTTCTCGTGTAGAGAATCTTTCCAATCTGAAGAAGTGATTGGATGTGTTTCAGATAAAGACTGGAAGCTATCCGGTTCCAGAGAATATAGTATCGGTTACTGCCTCAGGAATAACCATAGGATATCAATGATTTGCCAAGGAACTGACAGAGAGAACCATAGGACTCTCCGTAGGGGGAACGAGAGATCCTCTGGATACCAGTATATATACTACCTACTCCGTCAATGCAGACAGAACCAAGATGGAGCTCATGAACTTTCTTGAAGACGGAAGTACGCTTCTGTCTTTGAATGCATTCGTTCCGAATGCTTCTGCAGATATCTGATCCGATTACTCCAAGAGATATCCGAGTGTCCAGGGAGATACCCTTGGGATACTTCTCGGAAACTCCGGAACAACATTGAACCAACCGATACAGGAGAGTGGGACAGGAGTGGATGTGGTGAAGACGAACAGTGGGTATGTGGCAGTGTTCGGGAAAGGGGATAGCATAAGTGGAAGTGGAAATACACTCTTTACCACTCTCTACAATAGGAGAGATGATTTATTGAAGATCAAGACTCTGGCGAGTCTTGATTCGAGTCTTGTCGGATACTGGGATATGGAGGCTACGACATTGAGTGGAAGTCAGATGTTGCTCAAAGATTGGAGCGGATATGGGAATAACTGAAAATGTACGAAGATAAACAATAATTCGCAGGTGAGTTGTAAAGACTGGATAGATACTCAAAAAAGTGTATTTAACTGAAATGGAAAAGAGGTAAAAAAAAGTTTCATAAATTTTAATGGCGGACCAAGTGGAAATCGAGATGCTCTTGTTATAAATAAAGATTTTTCTTTTTTGCACAATAGTTCATTTACCTTCGTGATTTGACATAATCCAAAAGACTATGACGATGAGAGATTGTTCAATAGTTATTACTGGAGTGGTGTGAATATCATGAATTGACTCAATATTTGAAATAATTATTTTCAAATATGAGATGGTACTGTCGGAAAGTATATTTCGATACCATTTAACGTAAATGATCTATCCTATCAATACTTGACAGTAGTTATAGACAGAACGAAAGATGAAGTGTGATTTTATAAAAATGGGACCAAAATCTCAACGTATATTTTCACTACACCGAAGTTAAATTGGAATAATATATTCATAGGAAATATGTTCATTTGATGAGGATATGGAACGCCTAATAGTTATTCTGTAAATGAAGCGAGGATCTATAGCCGCGCTCTTTCCGATTTGGAAATCCAAGCTCTCTATAGTGCAACAAAGTAACGGTCATAACAAAAAATCCGCCAAGTTTTTACGGACCGACCCTTGTTTTCCATCGAGCGGTTCACGCGTTTCGCTGGTTCTCGATGGTTGTGTATGTTGAGGATATATGACTCCTTATAAAGAGACAGTGGGTTTTCCGAGACTCTTCCCAGTTTCGGTCGCGAGACTCACACCTTCTTCTTTGAGGGCGAGTTGTCCGCAAGCAGCATCGATATCATCCCCCATGGTATGACGGATAGTTGAGGGAATTCCTACTTTTTCCAGACCCTCCTGGAATTTCTTGATCATGATCTTGGAAGTCGGTTGGTATCAAGTCCCCATAAACCCTTCCCCCGGATTGTACGGGATGAAATTTACATGAGCGAGACGTCCTTCAAGGAGCTTCGCGAGTTCACCGATGTATTCAAGCCGATCGGTCACTCCGGCGATCATGATGTACTCGTAGAATATACGTTTATTGGTCTTCGCCACATATGCATCGATCGCTTCCATGAGAACCGTGAGCGGATAGGTATTTTCCACTGGCATTATTTTCTTGCGGGCTTCATCGGTCGGTGCATGGAGAGAGATCGCGAGGGATACTTGAGGAAAATCCTCCGCCATCCTCAGAATCCCTGGAGCAATTCCACAAGTAGAGACGGTGATACGACGATTGGAGAGGTCGAGTTTTTTCTGTCCGCATGCAATCTGGATCGATCGTTTGACGTTCTCATAATTGAGGAGCGGTTCTCCCATGCCCATGTAGACGACATTTCGGAGGGTCTTGCCTTCCCGAGCGAGATGATTCACGGCGTACATGATTTGGTCGATAATCTCGTGGAATTCAAGATTCCGGATGAGTCCGAGCTTTCCGGTCGCACAGAACGTACATCCCATCGGACATCCTGCCTGACAGCTCACACACAAAGTATTGCGTCCGGAAAGATGGCGCATGATAACCGCCTCGATCATTTTATCATCATGAGTTTTGAAGAGAAATTTGGTCGTCTGACCATCCTCACCCGTTTTCTCAGAATGAAGACTCAGGGAATTGTAGAAACAATTCTCGGTCAAAAGCGTTCGGATGTCTTTCGGAAGGGTTTCGATCTTGTCGAAATCGGATATGAGGTTCTTGTAAATCGCATTCTCGACCTGGGCATAGCGGAATTTCTTGTGCCCGTTTGCCTCAAGGAGGCCTATGATAGAGGGTTCGTCGTGGATGGAGAACATAAATAGTAGGGAGAAGTAATTCGTTAGTTTTTAGAAAAGAGAAGAAAAATGAAAGAGTTGGGTTTTTGGTTTTAAGTGACAGGAGTCGAGAGCTTTATATCGTGTATAGTTTTAAGAATTCTTGTATATTTGGGTAGGTTTGTTCTTTTTTTGCTTCTTCTACTGTGAAGAATCTCAATTCTACACACTCATTTGATGGGGTAAAGTCCAAATTCTCTACTGTTGTTTTATAGAGAACATTCGCTATATGAATTTTTTTTAGATTTGTTGAAGTGAAAAAGTAACTGGGATTATCTGCTATTGACATTACTTTCAATCCCATTTCTTCGTTTATTTCCCGTATAATCCCCTCTTGCGGCTTTTCTCAGAAATCAAGTCCTCATCCGGGCAATTCCCAGAGTCCATTATCTTCCTTTGTGAGAAGAAATTTCCCTTCATCATTCAAAATAAGTGCTTTTACACTAATCCTGTAAAAACAATTCGGAACCGGATTATCCATAATAATTTTCTAAAGATTAAAGACTCCAAACTCAAGTCTTCTTACACATTCATCAATATCATAGCAACTATTATTCCAATCACACTTCCTGCAAAGGCTTCCTCAGGAAGATGTCCGATGGACTCGTTGAAATTGTAGCTCGTAGGCTTCTCTTTCATACAATTCAGTTGATTGAGTGCTTTGGCATGAAGTCCGGCTTCAAATCGCACATTGATCGCATCATAGATGATAATCATGGAAAAGACGAGAGCAACCGTGAAAATATCGGAAAATACCCCATATTTGATACCGAGAGCTGTTGTGACGCTCGTAACAAGAGCCGAGTGGACACTTGGCATCCCCCCGGAACCCAAGGTTTGAGAGAGTGAAAATTTCTTGGTGCGCAGTCCGTAAAATCCTTTCAGAATAACCGCGGTTACCCAAGAGAGAACGGGGATAAGAATAATATAATGTGCAAAGAAATGCATAGAAAGGGGGGATTATTTTATCTCTACAATTTTATACTCAAAAGTCCCCGATCCAGCCTGTCCTTTTATGATATCGCCCACATCTTTTCCGATCAAAGTTTTTCCGATCGGAGACTCATTGGAAAGTTTGTTTTCGAAGATATCCGACTCAGTGGAACCGACGATACGGAATGTTTCTTTTTTGTCATCATCGAGCGAAACGATCGTTACGAGACTTCCGACATTGACTCCTGTTTGCTTCTTGCTTGCTTTCTTGGTGTCGATAATCTCATGATTTTTCATTATTTCTTCGAGTTCTGCGATACGAATTTCGAGTTGAGCTTGCTCGCTACGTGCATCTTCATATTCGGAGTTCTCAGAAAGATCCCCGTACGAAATGGCTTCTTTAAGCTTTGCAGCGACTTCTACACGTCGCACTTCCTTCAGGTGTTGGAGTTCTTTTTGAAATTCGAGGAGACCTTCTTTGGTAAGGAGTGTTGCTTTTGACATAAGAGAAAAAGGTAAAAATGATAAATGGTGGATGTTTTGATATCTATTTCTTGAGGAGAATCTTTTTGAAACTCAGGTAATAGTTCTTCGGAACCTCTACGCCTATCGCCCTGCCTTCAAGGGCAGTTACGAATCGTATCGTCGTATCTTTATTGTCTTTTTTGGTGGAGTTCAGAAAGAAAGTGAATCCGAAGAATTGGTCTGTTTCATTCAGCGTATAGGCGTTACTGGCAAGTTTCATATTCAAAAGAATTTTGTCGTATGAATCCTGGAAGGCATATACGGTAACATGTCTTTTGTCGTCCGTATACGTACTGTATGGTAATTTATCCATAACCCCAATCCCAAAGAATCCATTGTTCGGTATTTTTTTCACCATTACATCCGGCATGATTTTGGCGAGAAAAAGTCAGGAAAGAGGAATAATAAGTTCGCGTGGAACCGTCTCTTCCGGTGGAACTCAAATCGCCCCGCTTCCCGATACCATACCCGTCATTATCAGGGATTTTTTCGCCTCCGTCAAAGATTCTATATGTTTATCGATACGATCAAGCGATTCAACGAGACGAGTTGTTTCGGCTTGTCTGGTCTCATCTTTTGGAGTTGCTGCCGGGGTTTTTATACCAGGAAATGCATTCATTCGTAAATTTACGAGAGCATTGTGATAGACAGGAAGCGAAAAAGAAAGAGCTATATTGATAACAAAAACAGTGACAAGTACGGTGATGATATACGAAAAAATACGCATATTATGAGAAAGATGATTACAAATCTGCTTCTTTTATTTCTTGAGTTTTACGTTCCTAAAATCGATTTCGACCGGAGTATCTCGACCAAGGATATTCACTTCCACTTTTACGAGACCTTTTTCTTCATTGATTTCGAGGATCTTTCCTTCGTTTCCCTCAAACGCTCCACTCTTGATGGTCACAAGTTCTCCGATTTGGAATTTGATGGTAAAAGCGGTATTTTTCTCAGCAAGGGCTCCTTTGAGTTGATCCAACTCTGCTCCACTCACGGGAACTGGAACAGTACCAGCTCCGAGGAATCCCGTTACGTTCGGGGTATTTCGGACAATATACCAACTTTCATTGGTTACCACCATCTTCACGAGGATATATCCTGGAAATATATTTTTCGGCTTCTTTACTTTGTCTCCATTGGCACGAACCGTAATGGTATCGTGAGTTGGAACAAACACTTCGAGAATGTGATTCTCAAGATTGAATGCCTCTCGACGCTGCATGAGCGATGATCGAACATTTTCCTCGGTTCCGGAAATAACACGGATAACATACCATTCGCCCTTTGGGGCAGTGTTCATACTATCGAAAAACATAGGCGTAAAATACAAGAGAGGATAAAATTATTTTGTCGGAGTTGCCGATCCTGAAGCAGAAGGAGTGGTGGTTTTTACACTATCCAATTTGAGGTCGGAAGCAGGGGCAGACGATGTGGTAGGAGAAACGGTACGTACGGGAACCAATTGTGTTTTGGCAGCAAAAAGTCCGACAGAAAGGAGAGTTCCTACAGCAAAAAGAAATATTGTCAGGATCGTAATCATCGAGACAACGGTCACAAAATATTTCCTGGTTTCTTCCGAAGTTGGCCATACGATATGATCAAATTCTTTAATAGACTCTTTTATAAAAGACATAAAAGACATGTTACAAATATAGAATACGACTCGCGCATGCGGGGGATTATATGAAAAAGAAGAGAATAGTCAAAAGAAAAAGGCTTTTTGACCGGAGCTGGTAGAATGCATTTTGTGCATAGCTGAAAATTTCTTTTCGTACCGCCATGGAACATGCATTCGTATCGGTATTTTTCCTATTTGTACAATTTTTGCATAAAAACAGAAAGTGTGATAACATCAACACATGTATTCTTATCCCCAACCATACGTATGGCTTTTTCAGAAATAAATTCATGACCCGATAGAACACGAGGGGTAGTAACTGCTATGACAGATTCTTGTACATATCAAAATACAGCAAGCTATGCTGTAGCAAAAAAGGCTATAGAAAAAACCTTGGCGGACAACAAACTGGAATTGAGGGAATTTCAAAGAACGTCACTTGGAGTTTTATATGCTGATGTGATCTGACAATATAAAAATCAGGCAGATGCGTTTCCTGGAGGGATTCGTGCATTACAAAAAACTCTTGATCGCTTGTATCCAAAGCTCGATATTTGATTGGATGGTATGGTATGAGCCAAAACCATCCGTGCCTTGGTACAATTTCAAATGGACAATGGACTCAGTGATGAATATGGAACAATCGGATGTAATACGGTCATGAAATTACTAGGGCTGACGAGCGAATGAAAAACAAAAGAAAGCACGAACTCGCTGTCCGAGTCTCCATCCGTACATAGTTTGGACTCACGTGCAGCTAAAAATACCTCTGAGTATTTTTTGACTCTTGTCCGCAATGAATGAGGAAAGATTACCGCAGATATAAGACGATTGTTCTACCAAGTAGCCGATAAAATTCCGACAGAAAAACTCCAATCTTTTCTTACCTCGCTTGATCCTCTAGAAGTAAAGAATCTCTTATGGGGCAATCAGATGAAGATGAAAAAAATATTAAGCAGACTCAAAGACGAAACAATTTCCCGTGCAATGGTTTCTGAAATCATATCCAAACACTTTTCCAAAGAAGAAGATGATCATGGAGAGTCTGAATCATCCGGAATGGGAAGTGAAAAAGAAAAACAGATCAAACAGCGATATCAAGATCTGACAGAAAATCTTCGCAAATGGTTCGGCATGGCTCCGGAAGAGTTATTTGCGAAGCTTTTCATTCATGAATCCTGAGGAAGTAAAGAGCAGTGAACTATTCGAATATTTGCCGCTTCAGGAACGGGATCCATCGGTCCGTGTCAAACGACTTCTTCCACATATACAAATGATATACTGCCTGCAAAATTTAATCCATTTAATCCTGAAACCGCTATTCCATGAGCTATTTCATTTTTTCTGCTGGAAAATTATACCGAACAAAATCACAAGATAGCGGTCCAAAAGGCGAAAATCTATGCCCAGTGACACCAACGCCCTGATCAGATTATGAGAGACGCACATGCAGGAAAGTATGATGTCATCGTGGCACTTGATAGATATAATAAATGAAATGCCGGATCCGCAAAGATTTCACTTGCGGACATGCTCGGGAAGAGCACTCAAAAGAGTTCTCACGATAATCCTTACAACTATTCATGCGAGGTATTGGATACTTGTAAAAAATAGAGTGAGTGTATTTGATCTGGAGAATGTGTTTTCAGTAAAACTCTTTGGGAAGTTTTCAGAGAGTAAGAGTCCTGACTATATTTTATACGTAATTATATTCATAATATGTCATACGATATCAATCTCTATTTTCGGAACTCGGAGACGGGTGAGATGATAAATCCATATAGCGATGATGATTCTTATAATTCCGAGAATCAATCGATACAAGAGAAGCAGTATAAAAGAAATTTGAAAGTTGCTCGTTTGATAGAAAAAAGATTTCCGGATATTTTTCAGCTTATCGATGATGCTGAAAAAGCAGGAGTCTCTCTCGAAGTGAGAGAATACGAGAAAATATGAATGTTTCTTGAGTTTGATGGAGATTTACTCACGCTGTATATCCATTTTTCCGATCTGAGCATCTCAGATGATGAACATGCTCAATATATCTCAGAAATCATATGGATTGTTTCGGAGGAGGAGGATTGCATTATCGACGATCCTCAAATATGACTTGTCGGTATCCCCTCTCGTATCTTCTCAAAAACGAAAGACTGATTTTCTGCTGTTGAGATATATGAATATACGTCAAAGGAGGATTATTTCAATCATGCGAATGTATGATGAGAAAAACAGGTTTGAGAGACCTCTCATAATACTATTTCTCGCAAAAGCGGCTCATTTTGGAGGATATTTTTCATTATCCTGATGATTGTCGGAATCGGAGCAAAGTTCACAAAATCATATCTGACCATTGAAAAATTTGAAGAAAATAAGAAACATGAAATCGAGATGAGGTATGCGAACGTAACGGACAAGCAAGTTATCCCCCATGCGGTCACTATCGATCTATGAACCAATTATTCGATACATCGTCCTGCTGAATTGGGTGAATACAGCAGTCTTACTTGGGTTATAGAAGATCAGTTGACGGGGAAAACCCTACTGAAGAGAAATGCAGAGAAGGAAACTTCATATACGTATTATCGTAATTTTCCAGGAATGTCATATAGAGTATATCTGGATGCCTTCATCAATGGAGAGTATCAAAGAATCAGCAATGTTATCGAATACATAATTCCGTAACTTTTTTACTCTTTCTAGAAATTTAAAAGCCCTCGGAAATTTCCGAGGGCTTTTAGTTGGTTCTAGGCTTGTTTCAATTGGTACATATTACGTCCGATACGCTCAATCTGTTGTTTGTTTTGCAGATTCATATATATCGTACTTGTTTTCACTTTTCGAGTTTTGAGTACTCGGGCAATAATATCTTCCGTTGAGAGTGGAGTTTTTGCTTTGTTGAATATATCGATGATTACATCGAGAACGGTTCCCGGTTTGTAGCCCCATGCTTTTAGAACGTAAATACCTCGTCCGATGAGGACAAACTCATTGTTTCTGATGAGTTCATTATGAATAGTCGCTACTTTTACAAGCTCTCCGAAGTGGTTTGAAATTTTGTTGGCAAGCTCTACGAAATGAATAGGATTTTTCTCCTTCTTGAAGATATATATGGCTTTGTCTTTGAGAGTTGATGGATTCAGAATTTTCCATTTCGCAAGCCCGATATATTTCTGTTCTCCCTTGACAAGCTCATCGAATATATCGAGAACGCCGTCAATCAAGCAGGTATCTACCTTTCCGAAAGTAGGGGTAAGATGCGCCTTGATAATCTCATACAGAGCGGATGTCTCCATGATATCGCCTTTTTTCTTGAGGAGCGTAATCGCTTCTTTGTGAATGGCTCCGATAAGTTTCTTCTGTATATCGGGAGTGTAGAAATAGGTACTCGTTCCTATCTGTGGTTTACTCTTCTGGATATTGAAGTCCGATTGGATGATGACTTCCAGAATGCCGTCATTGCCATCTTTATCGAGACGAATCTCCTCTATGATAGCTGCGACAAGTTTGTCTTTGGTCATAAGTCCCCCCGCCGTAGATAGAATCTTTTCTGCCGTCTCTTGAATATACACGAGACTGCTGGAACGTACGATTCGTCAGATTTTCTTGATACCGACATCTTCGATTTGGCGTACCCGTTCTCGAGTTATTCCATAGGTGTTTCCGATGGATTGAAGGGTTTCTTTTTCACCCCCGAGCCCGATACGACGAGTTATAACAGACTGTTCTTTACTGGTGAGTCCGGAAAGAATAGAAAGAAAATTATCTTGAATTTGTCTGGTATTGAGAGTTGTTACCATATTTTTATAAAAAGTAAATAGGATTACACATCCTGTATAATTTTTTTTCTCAAAAAGTCAAGAAAAAAGGAAAATTCATCTCCGTGATATCGAGACAGAATATGTCCTTCTTGAGCGAAATATTCCATTTCATGATATTTTCCTTTGCATTTTTGTATTTTTCCATATAATACGCCCACTTAATTTTGATAGAAGTTGATAAAATCGCTCTGTCATCCTATTTTTTTACGATTTTCATCATGACTTTCGCTCCACCAAAAAAAGCTTCCAAGGTACAAACTGGAAAACGCCACGGTAAATGGCTTGAACTCAAGACCCGAAAGGTTCTCAATAGCGTTTCTTCTCTTCAATATGATGCGGAAGGGAATGCCATCGGACTTTCCCACTTTGCTTCTCCTGTGACGGGAGAATACAAGGGACGAAAAATCTACTCTGTCGGTAAAACAAAAAGAATCCAGACCGTTCGTGCCTAATTCTAGGAACATAGAGCATACTCATACTACGAGCGAAAACTTTGCGGGAGCCCTTTCGCGAAGTTTTTTTCGTCATCAGCAAGGTTATCTCATAAGAAACGAATCCGTTCGAGCTCTATTTACTTCTCCACTGTTCATTTACACCTCTATGATAAAAGTTTCTCGTCGAAAAACTCGTTCCTATCTTCTCCAAGCCCTCTATGCTCGTTCCATGAATGGATCTACATTTAATGAATCCGAGTTTCTCCAAGCCTTTTTTGATGATTCGATTGTTTCGTCCCTTGATCTCCCATATTTTCAAGCAATGTTTACGGGTGTTATGGAGAAAGAAGGAGAGCTCTTGGCTATTGTTCACAAATACGCACCCAAGTTCGATATCGCTTCAATGCCAGTTGGAAACCTTCTTCCGATCATGATTGCATCATACGAGATGTTGTATCTGACGATGGATGTTATCCCAGAGAAAGTGAGTATCAACGAATGAATAGAGCTTTCCAAGACTTTTTCCGACGATACTGCCCGCACGATGGTAAATGGGGTTTTGAACGCCCTCAAAGATGAGAAGACAACGATACTTGAGGAGATACGAACCATTCCTCTTGCACCCCGATTTTTTTTGTAAAAAACGGTCATTCCAAGATTTTTGAATAACATTTTTTTATTTTTTCATTCTTAATTTCTAATTATACCCACTCGTGTCGAAAAAGATAGTCTCCATATCCAGCAAGGAATTTGAAGAGAAAATAGGATCATTCGTATCTTCTCTTGAGATTCCATTTGCAAATATTACCAATTATTGTCTTGCTTTCATTCATCGATCTGTCTTGAATGAGAATATCATCCATGTGGATGAGAGCAATGAACGTCTCGAGTTTCTCGGAGATGCAGTTCTTGAGCTCATATCAACAGAACTTCTCTTTCATGCCTATCCAGAGAAGCCAGAAGGAGAACTGACTGATATACGAAGTGCGCTTGTCCGAGGGAAAAATCTCGCATCGGTGGGGCTCAAAATAGGACTCCAGAATCATGTTCTGGTTTCCAAATGAGAACTTCTGGCTGGAGGGAATACCAATCCGTATATCGTCGCGAATACTTTTGAAGCGTTTCTCGGTGCCATATATCTCGATCTCGGCTATGTTCATGCTAAGAAATTCGTAGAATCCCATGTATATTCAACACTTGCCGAGATTCTTGAAAAACAACTCTACGTTGATCCAAAATCGTATCTTCAGGAGATTTCACAAGCGAAATACTCAGCAACACCAACGTACGAGGTGCTTTCCGAATCAGGTTCCGACCACAATAAATCGTACACGGTTTGAGCGTATATCGGAACGAATAAAGTGGGTGTAGGAATCGGGTCAAGCAAGAAAAAAGCCCAGCAAGAAGCGGCAGAGAATGCTCTCAATGAAAAGAAGAAATGGGAGAAAACATTCAGATAAGTTTTTTTGCGCTCCGATTGTGATGATAGCTCTGGCAAAAAATCACCGCCGACTTGATTGGGGGTGATTTTTGTGTATACTCCTTTAGAATATATCATTTTCTTCATCATATGAATGCTTTTTTAAGAACCATCATCATATCTTTTCTTATTGCCGTAAGTACGGTCAGTTTTTTTGGGACTTCTTTTGCCACACCGACGAGTACTGATTTGAATGTTCAATGAGATGCTCGTGGCGGAACAGTGAGAACGGGGTATATTGAGAGTTTTAAATCGAGCTTCGGAAATTATTTCTTCACAGGGGATATTACTGGGGAAAAGGGAGCACAGTATCTTATGATCACTATTGCACGGGACTTGAAAAATGTTGTCATACTCCTCGCGGTCGTATATCTTTTTATCATGGTTATCAAAATTATCTTCTCTGCCGGGAGTGACGAGGATGCAAAAAAATGGCGAATGGGAGTAGTGTACACTTCTTTGGGTATAGTTCTCATGCAGATAGCATACACGCTTATCGTGACGCTTTTTGACAAACAAGTAACGGGTTCTACCGCGTTTGATTTCATGGAAAAGATTGTCTACCCGCTTGTCCGTATGTTGGAGCTTCTCGCATCATTTGCCTTTCTTGCCATGGCATTTTACGCTTTTTATCGGATATCGACTGCTGGCGGAGATGAAGAAAAGGCAAAAAAAGGGAAGCGAACCATCCTATTTGCTCTGGTTGGTTTTCTGGCACTGAAAGTTCCACGAGTACTTGTGGAGAGTATATATGGAAAGGCTACGTGTGATACAGGACTTCTCGGCATCGGAGTATGTAATATCAGTTCCCCAGATCTGAGTGCTACGGTACAGATCATGACGAAAGCCATCAATTATTTCAACGGATTCGTCGGACTCGTTACCGTAATTCTCATTATCTATGCGGGATTTTTGGTACTGACGGGGGCTGGAGATGACGAGAAGGTGAAAAAAGCGAAGAAAATCATCCTGTATGCATTTATCGGTATATTCCTCTTGGTTGCAAGCTACGCACTCTTTAATTTCTTTGTCCTGAAAGGATAAAACTCTATGGAAAAGCTTGAATTCTGCTACGAAGATTGGCTTGTACGAGAGAAAGCAGGTATTTTAAATCTGGTAAAAACCACGTTTTCAAACAGAGGGGAAAGTATTTCCGATTTCGATCTCGGTCAGATATCTATCGTTTTCGACATTGCCGCTCAGTGTCATGACGAGAATGATGTACGAGATTCGTGAGAATGGTATCTGATCCATCCAATAGCAGTCACAACTATCCTACTTCTGGAATTCACCGATACCAATATCACCCAGATTCTCATTGCTCTATTGCATGACACGATAGAAAAAGATCGTATTTTTGCAACCATTATTTCCGAACGACTCTCACAAGATATGACCAATCATGTATTGGCTATTTCTAAAAAAGAACTGACAGCATATGTGGAAGGTCGACCTGAGCCGGACCGATTGTTATTCCAGTCAGATAAGATTCTTAATGAATATGTTCCAAGATACGCACCACACATTGTATTGGATACGGAAGAAACCGCTATCATAAAGGAGGGACAATATTTTCTCATGAGGGCATTGAAACGTGAGCGAAACCATGAATATTTTTTGTGACTTGAGACTCTCGATGATGACGAATGGAGAGCCAAGGTAGCTGATCGGCTCCATAACCTCAGAACTATTGATTCTTGTACTCCCGATAAACAACAATCAACTATTGCGAGCACGAAATGTTATCTTCTCCTCATTGCAGAAAGGAGAGACCCGAGAGCATATCAACTTCTCATAACGGAACTTGAAAAAACCGAGAATCGATTAGCTGAACAAACTATAGATGCCACAAGAAAGAACAATAAAAAAAGGATACATGATGCCTTCGGCGAGAATGCCTAATCTATAACTATTTTCAATTTTATGTTTCGATGTCGCGAATGTGGAGCTACGAGCCAAAAATGGCAAGGAAAATGCGGAACGTGCGGCGAATGGAGTACGCTCGAAGAAGAAATTCCTCTTTCCAAAAACAAAAAACAAGCGAGCTGAAAAGAGCAGAAGATATTTAACATACTTCCATCAGGAGAAAATACTCCTGTTGCCAAAGTCCAACTTCGGAGCAATGAACTCAATACGGTTCTCGGAACCGGACTCACCCCGGGGAGCCTCATACTTCTGTCGTGAGAACCCGGAATTGGAAAATCGACGCTTGCCTTGCAGATTACTGACTGGTTCAGCGATAGGAACAAGAGGGCAATCTACGTCTCTGCCGAGGAAAACGTGAATCAGGTATCCGATCGTGCAAATCGTCTCGGTATCGTAAATGAACATATTCGTCTTTTCACGGCAAATACTCTCGAAGATATATTGGAGACGTTGGAACAAGATGCTTCGGAACTCATTATCATCGATTCCGTGAGCATGATATCATCACTGGATGTGACCTCGCAATCAGGAAGTATCACACAGATTCGGTATGTGACGGAGGTTTTTATGGAATTTTCGAAACGTACCGGACGTTCGATCATCCTGATCGGACATGTCACAAAAGAAGGGACCATCTCGGGTCCGAAGATTCTCGAACACTTAGTGGATACTGTTCTCTTTCTTGAAGGAAGTAAACATGAGGACTATCGAATCCTTCGTGCTCTCAAGAACCGCTTTGGTCCGACCGATGAGATAGGACTTTTCCGCATGACAGAAACAGGATTGATTGACATAGCGAATCCGGGGCTCGAATTTGTAGATCAAGAAAATGAACATCTCTCAGGTTCGGCTCTCGGAATCACACTCGAAGGGAATCGTCCGATTGTTATCGAAATAGAGGCACTCTCAACTTATACGAAGTTCGGCTACCCGAAACGTTCTGCCCGAGGTATTCCAAATGGGAAAATCGATCTCCTTATAGCGGTGCTTTCCAAATGGAGCGATACGAAGCTCGAGAGCGATGATGTCTATGTAAATATCGCCCGATGACTCTCGATTTCCGAGCCTGGAATAGATCTCGCCACGGTTGCGGCGATCATTTCTTCCAAGAAAAATAAGCCACTGGAAAAAAGGATATTTATCGGGGAGATTTCTCTGACTGGGATCGTCAAAAATGTGTTTGGTCTTCAAAAGCGTTTCGATGAAGCCGTAAAACTTTGATTCACAGAGATATTCCTCCCGAAAAATACCGGTGTGAAAATAAAAAAGGGAACTTCCGTACATATTACGGAAGTGGGGCATATAGGTGAGCTCGGGAAGAAACTCTAGTTCACAAACTCTCTTCATAAAATAATCGCATGCATTACTCTCTCCTTACCGCCACCTGAGCTTATAATCTCGGGGATGAACTCATACTCCTCCAGGAGTATGAGTTCATAAAAAAACGTCATCCTGAAGCGACTTTTTCAGTTTTCACCTACGATAAAAAGAGTTCCTTATTGCCCAGAGACGAGACAATCGAGTATATATCGTATTTCCCAAATCATGCAAAAACAAAGCCACTTCAAAATATATGGTATTTTCTCAGAACTTTTCTTGTTGTCAGAAAATCCGATGCGGTGATAGTCGGTGGCGGTGGGCTCTTGTACGACAATGAAGATGGACAATCCTTCGATCGCCTCCTTTCACAATGGAAACTCAGAGTGAGGATAGTAGAATTTTTATGAAAGCCTCTTATATATTGGTCGCTTGGAATCCATTTAAAGAAAGAGAATGAAAAAAAGATTCTCCCCCTTTTTACCGGGAAGCAAACCTCTGTATCGGTGCGGGATGCGGAGAGTAAAAAAAGTCTCGAATCCATAGGTATAAAAGCCTTTCTCATCCCCGATCCTGTCCTGACTTATGAGCCAGCGATTCCAAAGCTCCTCATGAAACGTCGTCCAAAAATCGGACTTTCCTTTCGTTCTGGGTTTCTGCAACGTGAACTCGAAAATATGGAGAATATAATTACCTTTCTGATGGCACGCGAATATGAGCCTATTCTCTTGAACCATTCATTTCACGAGGATAATCCAGAGGTAAATGACAGTATTTTCCTCACAGACCTGAGGGAAAAATATCAACTTCATGCAACGGAGAATATACAAGAAACACTTGAGACATATAAGGAACTTGACTATGTAGTCGGAATGCGACTCCATAGTCTCATACTTTCATTTGTACATGCGATCCCATTTCTTGCACTGAGCTATGGCAAGAAAACCGATACGTTAATTCGTGCCATAGACTACAAATATTCACTCGCGACCCGTGAATTTGACATAGAGACTTTTAAAAAACGATTTTTAGATCTGGAACGTGAGAAAAATGAGCAGAAATTTGCTTTACGTGCGAAAAATGATACAATAAAACGCGAGATACAACTTATTACTAATACTTTTTTCGATGGACTGGAAAAATCTTAAAGACCAAGCAACCGTATGGGGCACACGGGCAACGGAAATGGCGAAGAAATGATTTGAAACAAGTAAGGAATATGCAGAAAAAACAGGCGAATTTACGTATGCAAAGCTCAAGGAGAGTAAATTTACCCTCAAGGATACAGCTGAGTATCGAGAGTTGGAGCAAAAGAAACGTTTTGTTATATTTTGCATACGGGATAGCGAGAGTTTTACGAAATTTTTTCTTGCCATGCTCCCTGTTCTACTTGCTAAAACATGGATAGAATCAGGATCGCTTCGTATTATCATCGAGGAGGGAAGTGACGAACTTCGTACCGCTCTCAATATCACACACATTCCTTCCGTATTCATGAAAACAAACGATGGAACGATCAAAAAAATCACCGTCGAAGACGATATCCGAGCATTTATAAAAAATTTTTCTCTTTACTCATAATATCTTCCGAAAATGGAACCAACGATTATTCTCGTGTATATTCTCATAGTTTTTGCTCTCATCATAGGACCGCTCTTGGTAATAGTGCTCTACAAGGCGATACGTATTCTCTCGAAAATGGAAGAGGTTATATCCTATATAGACCATATCAGGGAACTGATCGAGATGTGGGAACAAATCCCTTTTACATTTTTGAAAAAAATCATGAATCTTTGGATTAAATAAAACCATGACATATGAGGACTTTCATCCATACTCAAGGAAGGCATGGCTTCTCTCTCGTGGAGGTGCTCGTTTCCGCTTCCCTCATCGTAGTACTCCTTGTGGGGGTATATCGTATCAATTCTTTCCTATCCGAGAACAACACGAGCATCATTCGTGGTGCAATCATCGAGAAATATGGTCAATATATTACCTCGGCAATTCGCAGTTTTTATCCAGGAAATACGCAAAGTACGTACTTTTTAACGTTATCAGGCAGCACCCTCTCCTATTCGACAAATTTTTTATATCAAAACAGTTCTGCTGGGTTCTTTGTCCCGGAAGATTCTCGTATCTCGCAACGGATAGATTATATTGGGAGCGGAAGTATTCACGGTGTCGTATTCGATACATACAAGATCACTATCGCGGACACTCTTACGGGAATATCGAAAATTTATTCTGTAACTCGGTAAAAGCATCATGAATCATAGAACGAAATCTGGATTCACTCTGGTAGAGCTTTTGGTTGTCATGGTTATCGGTATGATTGTTATTTCGGGAATGACTTTTATCCTCCAATCACTTGCCGATAATTTTACGGCGATCCGATATATCAATCGTGTCTATCACGAGCTCGATAATTTTACGGATGAATACAATACGCTCAAATCCAGATCGCCAATATTGGTCGCATATACCTGAGGAACAGCCTCCGGAGCTTTGTATGGATTCGAATCTATGGTTTTTAGCAATTCTGGCAATACCGAAGGATTCTTGCTTACGAGTGCGGATCTTATCTCCAGTAGTCTTGCGTCTCCATCAATGACTACGTATTCGCAAACCGTCCCTGCCATACTCACGCTTACCGGTGGAGATATCGCAAGTGCAACCGCTAATTTTTCTGCATTTCTGGCAAGCGTCAATATTAACCACGGGAAACGCTATACAGAACTTCCCATCGTCCGGCTCAATTACACTCCTCTCAATGCTTCAAATATATGAAAACTTGATTTAAATATAACCCCGAGTTATTATCAAGTCTTTCAATGAAGGAGTATAGCCTCCCTGATCGCAAATCCGATTTTCGAATACTCTACTTTTTCTTACATTAAATAGACCATGGGATACATCTGCACCATATACTACAAAAAGGAAGGCTTTATGATCTCATATGTCATGATAATCACGCTCGTAGTTACCCTTTTTATATTGAGCGTCATTCAGGTAATCGATACGAATAGACTGTATCTCGCCTTCACTGAATCTATGGGGAGTTCCATTCAGCACTACAAAAATAATGCGGACATGGCATTTAAAGTGGATGGAGCTATGAACAGTAATGGTTCCGGTCAGGATATTCTGAGTTGTTCATGAGGCGTTATACGATGTCAGGACGGCATGGCTCCTTCTTGTTCGACGATTTGGATTTCGACACCGGATCATATCTCCGATGTATGCAATGATGACAACTACCAATGAAGTTATTCAACCGGGAATATTTCGGGACTTTTGTCAGCCGATTCCAAAGTATCGGATGATGACGATCTCGCGCGAAGACGGAGTCTTTGATTTCTCCCTCCCGTAAGCACCAAGCAAATATTCGCGCTCAATTCCGATATCAAACAAGCTATACTCTTGAATACAAACAATACCGGTTCGTCGTCACTCCTTCCCTCGGCAGCCAGCTGATTCACGCTCGATGGCATATTTTCCGCAACAGGAATGCACATAATGCTCTATCAACTTGATAGATCGGCGTACGACTCGAGCAAAATCGTCTCTCTACTTCATACGTTCTCGTGAACAGTACTGACTCTCACTGGCAATCTGATGAGTGATGGGAATTTTAGCCAAACAGGAACTCCCTTTTATTTCGATATAGGATTGTATGATTTTGCCATGATGGCAGACAATCCAGCAAATACACCAATTTCTTACGACATAGGAGCTACTACATCTCTTGGAAAACCCGTATATATTATACCGCTGAATGATTCTATAACACCAAAAACCCTCCTCGTTCCTGATTATCGGTACTATGACGGAGAGTTTATATATCGAAGTCAGGTTCTCAGAGAATAAAAATACACCATGATTCCCCTTTCATAACTAATTGGTCTTGTCAACGAGTGTCACAGTCAGAAGAAGTCCACTGAGAGAAAGTGATCCATTGTTTCCTACCATATTTCCATTCATATCGTATCCCATATTGGTACTCTGTCCTCGAAGGATAACTCTGGCAATGCCTGTCCCCGTGCTTATGTCAAAAGATGCGGGACTGGCAGGGGTGAATACAGCTCCTGATTGTACCGAATACAAAAGACCGGGAAGTATGTATTTATTTACCGGGATAAACGTCCCAGCCACATATGCTATGGGACTGTTTTTATTATCCGCAGCATATGCCTTGTTGAATAGAGGCGAATAGGAAGAGGCATTGCTGGAATTTTCAAACGTGGCAGTCACTTGATAACTTTGCTGATCTTGGGCAATACTGTAGAGATAGGATAATTTCGTTTTGGGATCCAGAGGCAAACGTTCGATTCCGACCTTCCCAGCCAATAGCGAATCAAAGAAAGACTGTTTGGCAATAGTCGTTGCTCCACTCATAATTTGTGTCGACACGGATCCTAGAGGATAGAGCAGGCTATGATTTTTCTTATAGGTTTCCAGTTGCGATCGTATGAGCATTATATCACTGAGTCGTTTGAGGTCATTGGCGTCCTGAGTGTATGAAATATAGTTTACGAAACCGATGGTAGAAAGTACCACCAAAATGGTGATGACGACAATGAGTTCGACGAGGGTGAAACCGCGTGAGTTCTTGGTCTGGAGTTTTTGTGAATTTTTGATATCTCGTGTGGGCATGGAGGAAGCGGTAAGAGAGAATAATATTTAGAATCCTGATATTTGTTTCTGTTGTCTGATTTCGAGATCGGAAAGAGCACGAGAGTAGATTTTAAAATCGTCTATTGTTCATTTTATATATTCTGCTATTGTTGCATTGGAATGTCATAAGTTTAAGATTGAATTTTTGATTCCGAGCTGTGCGATATTTTCCATCGTAAAATCATTTATTCAGTCTATAATTACAGTGTATCTTTTCTTATCCTTATCATATGTAATGAGATAATCATGCCAATAATTTCATACTTTATCAGTATTTCCATATCAGCAAGATTTGATATTCCACGATCAAGAGTTCGATAAATAACTCGTATATTTTCAATTTTTACAAGTATGATTATACACAAAATCTATTCATATATGTGATGGAGAAATATCAAAAAAAGTTTGTGTTGATTTCGATGTATCATTGATCTTGGCTTTAAAATTTATACTAAATGAAGCATTTGGAAGATCTAATAGTAAAAATGTATTCGTCCTTATAAAGTCATCAATTCCGTCAAAGTCGGTTCATTTTCAATATATTCCGCCCGTTCCCCCAATGACAACTCCCCCACTTCCCACCCCATCATTCTTATTCCCACTCAAATCTTTCAATAATCAACTACTCGTAAGTGTCTCCATATCCCAATATCCTACCAAACTACTGTCCATGTTCTTCAGAGCACTGTCTTTCTTCATAATATACCCAGTACTTGAGGAGACGAGGTTCGTGGTAGAACCATTGGTTACGAATGCGACATTCGGAGAGAATATTCCTCAGCTTCCAACGGAAGTTGGAACAGAACTCGGTATGACGATCAAGGAAGGGAGAGAAGGATCGGAAATATAGTTTCCTTTCACGAGAGCTGTCTTCGGTTCCTCGGCAGAGGCATTCTCTACAAGTCCTCATCCCAGTATTCATTCCACTCCTCCTGCCAGTTCTGATCCCAGTACTCATCCTAGCCCCAGTATTCATCCTCGTCTTGATCACAGTTCTGATCCCAGTACTCATCCAGAAGGAGAGAGACTCAATGCTACAGTATTCTCTGCTTCTGCTCCGATCTGATAGTACTGTCCATTCCCCAGTATGGAA
>JAQTWO010000088.1 GCA_028689245.1 Candidatus Altimarinota bacterium
GATAGCGGTCACTATCACAGCAACTGGCTCTCCATGATATATCCTCGCCTCTTCTTGGCGCGTAATCTCTTACGAAATGATGGGGTGATTTTTGTGTCTATCGATGATAACGAAGTACATAATTTGCGAATGGTAATGAATGAAATATTCGGGGAGGAAAATTTTGTTGCTCAAATTATTTGGCAAAAGAAGTATTCAGCTTCAAATGATGCAAAATGAGTTGCTGCAATGCATGATTATGTTATAGCTTTTCAAAAATCTGAAAATTTTAAGAGAAATCTCTTTCCTAGAACCGAAGAGGCTAATGCTCGTTATAATCACGACGACAATGATTGACGTGGACCATGGAAAAGTAGTGATCTGCTCGTAAAGAGTTATTCCGAAAGTTATGTTTTCCCAATCCTCAATTCAAATACAAATGAATCTCATCTGCCTGCAAAATGAAGTTGTTGGCGGGCAAATAAAGAGACAATCGCAAGGTGGATAGGAGAAAATCGAATTTATTTTTGAAAAGATGGCAAGGGGGCTCCTCAATTAAAAAGATATTTAGCAGAGGTACAACAAGGAATAGTGCCCACTACTTGGTGGGATTTTGAATTTGCTGGACATAATGATGAAGCAAGTCGAGAATTAAAATGATTATTTGATGGTTGGATGCCTTTTGATACACCAAAACCTACCAAGCTCATAACCCGTCTCTTGCAATTAGGAAGTGGGAAGGATTCTTTGGTTCTCGATTTTTTTGCTGGTTCTGGAACGACTGCCCATGCTGTTATGGAATTGAATGCGGAAGATGATGGAAATCGTTGTTGTATCTCAGTACAGCTCCCTGAGGCAGTAGATGAAGATTCAGAAGCATACAAAGCTGGGTACAAAACTATCGCAGATATTTCTCGCGAACGTATTCGTCGTGCTGGCCAGAAAATCCGAGAAGCCAATCCAGATAAGGATATCGATACTGGCTTCCATGCTTTCCGCCTTTCACCATCCTGTTTCAAGCAGTGGCAAACTACCACATACTCCGCGGAAGAGCTCGAACAACAGATGATTGACTTCATAGATACGAACCTCCCGGAAGCAGACGATGAAGATCGACTCTTTGAGCTCCTGATAAAATCCTGATACGATCCGCATGTCGCCATAGATAAACGCGACGGATACTATTCTATCGCATGAGGTGTACTCATCGTAGTCCTCGGGGCAATCGACCAAACCATATCCCGCAAGATTCTCTCTGAAAAACCCACAAAAGTCATATCGCTCGATACTTCATTTGGCGGGAATGACGTCCTGAAAACAAATATCTTGATAGAAGCGGAAGGAATGGGAGTGGAGTGGAAGGTGATTTAATTATCTGAGCTATGAAAATAGATTTTTCTATATTTACACATGACATCCATTACAGTCATTATGGTGAAGTGCTGTTTTTTAAGTCTGACTTTCTTACAACAGCAAGATTCAAAAATTACAAAAGCTTAAAAACGTTCTTCCAAAAAAATCCAAACAAAAAACTATATTTAACTAAAACCATAGTAGAAGATTTTCATGAAGAATGAGACTATCTCATTATCAATATTTGAGCATACCAGAGGTTCTGTACGAACATAGGTGTCAATGGAGAAAATCGTGCCCAAGCATTTTTTGCAAGAAAAGTTCAACAGTATTCCGAAGAAGAAAAATCTTTATTGGTAGCTAATGCAACAGAAATGCAAATCCTTGACTGGATAAAATCTCTTCCAACTGAGAAGAAACAGGATTTTATTCTCCGTGTTTCAAAAGAAGGAATATCTGATATGCCAAAAAATCATAGTAATTTTTCTAATGAACAATTTGAAGATATTTTACTTACCGCATTGGAGGATCCAGAGAAACTATCATCTCTTAGAAGTAAAATGCCAGAAATTCAATTATCAATTCTAGAAGATCACTTATCTTTTCTGGAAAATACATTATCAAAAGTGAATATTGATACTTGAAAAGATGATGCGTGGGAAACATTTATCCAAAACTGGATAGACTGAAAAATAGATACTCATGGTAATTCACTGACATTGGAAGAGAAAGAATCCGAAAAATTACAAAAATCCCGTTGTCTCATATTCGGACTTGAATATATGAATCATAAGAGAGAAGTTCTAGATTCTTGACAAAGAATGGATGTTTTAACCAAGATAAATCCTAGTTCAAATATTTCAGAGTATGTACTAATTGAACTAAAATCTCCAAAAGCTCTTATCTTTGAAGATGAAGACTCTGAATTAAGAATCTCTAAGAAATTGGCAAGGGCTATACCCCAGGTGATGGATTATAAAGCTGATTTTGAAACAAAGACCTCTGGTGATAAGGATCTTGATAGAAGAAATTTGGAACCTTGAAAAATTGTAAAATGTATCATTGTCATTGGACAAAGAAGAGATAACGGAAGATGGGAAAAGATTTTTCGTTCACTAAAATCTAATTTTGGTAATTTAATAGAAGTATGGACGTATACAGACTTAGTCGATAAGTTGAAAACTACCATAGGCAATCTAAAAGAGAACTGTAATTAAGTTCTTTATTAAATATAAACTAAATATAAAAAATCTATGAAACTCCATTTCGATTCATCCCAACAATACCAACTCGATGCTATCGCTAGTATCACGGACTTGTTTCGTGGAAATTCGAAAGGACACCAAAAAGAGGAATTTTTAAGCACAGGCGCTTCAAGCACCAACACTCAACTCTTTGGTACCGATATGATCGTAAGAAATGTACTTTCCCTTGGCACCGATGATATTCTCGCGAATATGCGAGAGATACAGAAGTGAAATAATGTGCCGGACACCACTAAGATTTCTGAGTATGGGATGAATCTCTCCATCGAAATGGAAACCGGAACTGGAAAAACATACGTGTATCTCCGTACCATACATGCACTCCATGAGGCATATGGATGGACCAAATTCATTATCGTTGTGCCTTCGGTTGCTATCCGTGAAGGAGTTCTGAAAAATCTCGAAATCACGCGTGAGCACTTTGATTCACTCTATGAGAAACCGGCTATGGATTTCTATGTGTATGATCCGAAACGACGCGGACAGTCAAAGTTCTTCGCGACGACTGCCACGCTTCAAATCATGGTTATTACGATAGACTCATTTTCAAAGGGATTCGAAGAAGCACAGGATGGAAAAAAGAAGAAAAAGGGCGGAAATATCATCTACCAGGAAAGTGACTGGGGAGTCCCTATCGAGTTTATACGCTCCACGAATCCGGTTGTTATTCTGGATGAACCACAGAATATGGAGACAGATATCCGGAAAAAGGCTATCGAGAATCTAAACCCACTCGCGATCCTTCGGTATTCAGCAACACACAAGAATCCCTATCACCTCCTCTATCGGCTTGGTCCAGTCGAGGCGTATGAAATGGGGCTCGTTAAAAAAATCGAAGTAGATTCCATTCGTTCAGATGATGCGTATAACGACGCATATATGGTGCTTGAAAAAGTTGAAGCCAAAGGGCGAAATGTAACAGCAAAAATCACGATCGACAAGAGCGACGATTACTGATTACAGAAGCAAACGATATCTGCAAGGGTCGGGGACGATCTTTTTGACCTCTCCGGAGGACGTGAAACATACCGAGGATATACCATAGATGAGATTGATATCGGTGCCTGATATGTGAGTTTCTCGAACAGCAAGTCCATTCGTCTCGGGGAAACAAAGGGTGGACTCGGGGATGAGATGATGAAATTTCAGATGGAACAAACAATCCGTTACCACTTTGAACGAGAAAAGACGCTCGCACCACGTGGAATTAAGGTCCTGACACTCTTTTTCATCGATCAGGTGGCCAACTATCGTAAATATATGGAAAACAGCATAGAGCAATGAAAATTCGCTATCTGGTTCGAGGAAATTTATGCAAAGATGAATGTAAAATACGGGAATCTTTTACCATACGAAGTTTCAAAAGTCCACAACGGGTACTTTTCCCAGGACAAAAAATCCGTGACACCGTTTGAAGAACGAGAGTCCAAGACCAAAGAATGAGCAGAGAATACCACATACGAGCTCATCATGCGTGATAAGGAGCGATTGCTCGATCCAAGCGAGCCACTTCGTTTCATCTTCTCGCATTCTGCCCTTCGAGAAGGATGGGACAATCCGAATGTTTTTCAAATCTGCACACTCAATGAAACGAAATCGGACATGAAAAAACGTCAGGAAATCGGTCGTGGGCTTCGACTGCCAGTAGACAAGGATGGTAACCGTATTTGGGACCCGAATATAAACATACTGACCGTTATCCCAAATGAGTCGTATGAGGATTTCGCAGCAAATCTGCAAAAGGAGTACGAAGAAGAAGGTATCGCCTTTACGAAGAGTCTCATAAAGAACGCTCGCAATAAACGAAAAGTGACGCTCAAAAAATGATACGATCTCGATCCCAATTTCCAGGCCATATGGGACAGGATTTCTAAGAAAACACGTTATAGCGTCGATTATGAACCGGATACTCTCATCTCCCGAGCTGCTCTCCGATTGGGAGTAGAAGAGATTCGTGGAGCAAAAATCGAAAGTACGCGCGTTTCCCTATGAATGTGAGTCGACGGTATCACAACTACTTTCAGAAGCCAACGTTTCGAGCGTCTCGATTCTACCATTATCGCTATACCAGACGTTGTAGCTGCCATACAATCGAAAACGAAACTAACGAAGGAAACTATCGTTCGGGTTATCCGCGTATCAGAATCCTTCCAGAAAATTCTCACGAATCCGGAATTGTTCATCGACCGAGCTATCAGTGTGATATCGGAAGTACTCAATCAACTCATGA
>JAQTWO010000089.1 GCA_028689245.1 Candidatus Altimarinota bacterium
GTGCTTCTTGCTATACTCGTAGCATTCGTGACATATGCAGTCTACAAGCATAAAGAGGAGAGCAATGAGTTGGAGCCGGTTTTAGGACATGAAGCGATTGAGTAAGACCAATGGGAAAGACCTCTTGGAAATGTTCTTTTTTTAGTGAGAACGGATTTATTCATCGTATTTCCGCACCAGAGATAGAAATAGCTCTCGAAAGTATCATGTAAAGCAAAAGGATTATGGAACAGAAACACATACCAAATATTAGAATCTTCACTCAATTAAAAAGAACGATTCGAAAAAATTCACCATCCTCACTTCAAGAACCATCACTATTGGCTCGATGTATTATTTGGGGTGATACTCTTGTCATGTGCTCTCGTTTTGAATTTCTATGCCGGACAATATGCCACTTCTTCGGAAAGCAATTCCGTAACAGACATTATTCTGAGTCATACACGGGCACACGACGTGGATGGGATTTTTACGTATGGAGCAATCGTATTCGTGTGTTACATAGCCTTTCTTTGTCTTTGGTATCCATGAAAAGCCCCGTTTACGTTAAAGAGTATTTCACTTTTCGTGTTGGTGCGCTCGGCATCTATGAGTCTGACACACATAGGACCATTCCCAACTCACGCCACCGTTTCATTATCCGATTTCCTTCAAAATTTCATATTCACAGGAGATCTTTTTTTCTCGTGACATACATGACTTCCATTCTTGGTGGCACTCATATTCTGGGAATACAGGTTTATCCGGATTTTCTGCATAGCCATTTCTATCATGTTCGGTGTAGTTGTGTTACTTGGTCATCTGCACTATTCTATCGACGTATTTTCCGCATTTTTCATTACGTATTCGGTGTACAGGATGTCAGAGATTTTCTTTTGAAAGGATCATATTCAATACGGACAGAAATAATAGAAGAACCTCAGGAATGACGGGCTTTTGTCGGGGACGGAAAAGAAGGATTCAAATCGTGTATAAATATACAACTCTTGGCTTAAATAAGGGATAAACTGCCACTATTATTTTGCAAAAACGAGAGTTTTTGGTATAATGAGAGAGTGAGGTTGGCTTTACAAAGCCAAAATACTTCAAATATCTCTTTACTATCAACATATGAAAAAATTCGAACTTCTTATAAATATTTGACTACTTTTAAGCATATTATATGTAGCGCCTGGGTTGATAATGAATTGACAGAAAGTAAGTATTGATTCACTTGAATATTGGTTCTGAGGAAATCAAGTTATTTCCGAAACCACTAAAATTCAAAGTATAGAGGAGCTCGCAAACCAGCCAGTTTCAGCAACTCAGAATGCGGAAACTATGAAAGCGATCTTTGATGGTCCATAAGATTGCGATTGAACCCAAGGAGGAACTAAAAATCTCTATGCAGTCACAGTGCATAGAGATTTTTTTGCTTTCCTTCGGTTTTTCTGTATATTGCGCTTGCAACCTATACTATTTTATTCCGCCATTTCCTGCGTGTTTTTCTCGAACCCGCTTTCTTTTAATGGATAAACAAAACATGAAAAAGGGACTCATCAGTTCTATATGTTTTGTTTTCCATAGGAAAGCGGAAGTATAGGTTGCGACTGATGAGCCCCTTTTTTGCGACCTGAACTAAACGCTCAGATATGTCCGCAGTGTACCGAAAAAGAGGAGGCTCGCAAAAAGCTCCTTATTTTTTTATCTATTTTACTATGACAAAATATTTTACCGTACTTATTATCACGATCATGACTGGCATGGTCGGCATATCGAATACCTATGCATTTTACACTCACGATTATTTTCAAAATATCGGTGTTACCTACGAGCTCACAGCCTCGGACCATACAGTGGTTAATGCTGCTATTGCGAAAATCGAAGCGGTAGTCGCAAAAAAGTGAGAATCGTATAGAAGTAGAATAGTTTCGCAATTGAGGGAATACGCTCTGGCAAACTTCAATAACAATGTCCGGATGAGTACAATTTTCGGCACGGTAATAGCATCCCTGAAACAAACCGGGAAAGATAAGACTACTACTAAAACTGCAACGGGGACCATCGTGTACACACAGGCTGAATCTCTTCTCAAAAACGGTGCGGGAGACCTTAAAAACCTCTCGGTAACGGATATAAAAAAGATTGCAGACGATAAGAGTACCGTCAAGCTTCTTGTGGGTATCGGACAAAAATTACAATGAGACACGCTTACTGCGTGTACCACCGGAACCAGTGGTGATGATCCGACTCTGATTTGCGAATATGACCAGGCTTTGAATTATTTGAAATACCTGTATTTTTCTTCTGAAACCATCACCAACTATTCCATAGTTGCAGAAGATCGGGCATATGCGAACAAGTCCATCGCTTTACTCGAAAAAATCATAAACGAAGTTATCTCACAGGAACCGTCCGGAGATCCGATTCTTTATGGAACATACGGAGGGGCTAATAAATTCTACAAAATGGAGATCTTTATGGAAGGAAACGTTTTTCCTGGATGACAGATTACTTTCGTTGCCCACCCTGATATGTCTTCATCCTCTGGATCGATCCAATAACATTCTTTTAATTTCTTAATTTTCTCTTTATGACAAAAAATGAATCTACGAGCAATGCTACTACTCCTACTAATCCAGTTATTATTGAGACAAAATCCTCTATTGGGCAGATTACAGGAATACTCGGTATCCTTTTCGGCTGTCTTGGAATCCTCTTTCTAGGGATTGTCTTCTTTCCACTCACGATCGTAATGGCTGGAATCGCTCTCTGGAAAAAGAATTATCTACTCTGAGTTATTTCATCGATCCTGGCAATCTTGGTTTTTGTCACGTCTCCGACTCTTTGGGGTTTGGTAGCATTAAAGAGTGTTTATGACAAAGGAGTTCAAGAACAGACTCGAATCCAGCAGATAGCCAATAGGGTTATTGAAACCAAAAAGCAGGAAACGATAGCAACTCCACCAAGTGCTGAGGTGAACTTTTCCAAAGTCGCCTCAAAACTCGGGACAAGCGCTCTCGGGACTCCGGAGAGAAGCTACTCTGACACACTCAAACTTGCAACCAATATGATGCAGAACTGAGGAGACTACCTCAATCAAGCAACTCCGATGGACCTCAGCATTATCGCGTATGATCCATGGATTTGACCGGGCATCCAAGGAATCCATGAACAATTTGCTCGCTCTATAAAGGAAAACCGTACGGAAATCCAAAAATTCCCGATTGGGGGAAGTAGTCCAAATATCGAGGCCATAACTGGAAAATATCAGTATAGCTTAACTGGGGTAGTTTTGAGTTTGAAGAATGTGTACCTCGAAGTAGCATCGTCTTCAATCGAAAAATTTATTGCGACATCCCAGGACTTAAACGAATCAGAGGAAGAGGCTGTTAGACAATCTCTCAAAGGACTCAAAGAAGCGATTATGGCATTGCAATCCGGAACCACTCCTTCTGGTCCAATTTCTGTCATTATATATGGGAAAGATGGTAAGGTGGTTAAAAAATCATCAATCAGCATATCTAAATTTCCGAATGGGACATATGGAATTCTCGTAACCACAACTTCGGCAAGTAGTACTGAACCTACGGTAGAAAATACTAAAACTAAGGAGGTATATTAGGTACCCTTACATGGACACATTCGGATTCTTCGGGATAATCTAGCTAAACAAGATTTACTCTTTAATCATTCAAAAATAATGAAAGCAGCAATACTTCTATTAACCACGTCCCTTGCCCTCTTTTCTGTACCCGTTTTTGCCGTTGGAATAGAGGACCAGGCAGATATATCAGCACCGGTGCTCGTTTCCTCAGAGAAAACAATACCAACCAATAACACGAACAATCTTATTCATGACTTAAATATTGAATTCGATCGGCTCTCTTCCAAGGGATACACCCACGAGGATTATGATATTTCGGATGCAATGAGGAATATTATCATGGATGTTGTTTTCCCTCCGGGGATAGAGAATGCGACTCAGATGGAAAAAGATGAGTGGGCGAAGGACAGAGCCTCACTATTTGAATCATTCCATCAATACATTGATAATCTTCCTGATGGGGAAAGGAAGATTATGTTTGAAAATGCATCCTGGTACATGCACGAGCTCATCTACGCGGACTAGTTACCAGAAGTAGAAATCATTCAAAATTCCGATAGTGTTCCTATCGGAATTTTGCTAAAAATAAACTTTCAAATTTTATCAAAACTCATATAATCCAATACATTTATCAGAACCAATTATTCAGATAACATAAACCATATGAAAAAATCCCTTGGAGAGCGCATACATGAGTTAAGGCGATCAAAAAAATTGACCCAAGCAGAACTTGCAAAACTCGCCTGAATCCCTTCCGTGTCAATTTCTATGATTGAGCGGAATCGGGTCGGAAATCCAGGATTCAAAACAGTGCTGAAAATCTGCGAGGCACTCGAAATTGATATGAACACATTCATTCAAGAAATAGATCGATAAATATATCCCCTTAATACAAACTCTATGACCAATTCCAATATGGACGGAAACTCTACAAATCCACAATCTGAACTCCTTGAACGCCTTCGTGCGGATTTTCCCGAGATTTTCTCGGATGGTAAAGTAGATCCGGATAAACTCCGAAGCACTCTTGGCGATTTTACTGCCACTTCACCCGAGCGATACGGACTTTCCTGGGCAGGAAAAACCGATTGTTTCCGGCACATTCAAGAGCCGACAACTGAGACTCTTCGTCCCGATCAAGAATCTTCCGTGGACTGGGATACGACGAAAAATCTCTTCATAGAGGGTGATAACCTGGAAACGCTCAAAGTGCTTCAAAAGGCGTACTATGGGAAGGTG
>JAQTWO010000014.1 GCA_028689245.1 Candidatus Altimarinota bacterium
CTTGTTATACAATCTGATGTGTTTGCTGGTTCGTACAAGTTAAATATCACAGATGATGAGTATCTGGAACTTTGTAATGATTTCGAAGAAATAGTTAATAGAACCATTGTGCCACCAGAGGATATGAAATACCAAGTTTGGTCTGAAGATTGGCAGCCAAAGGAATAAGGACGACCACCTCGGAGGTTCGAATCTGGATACGAACATAAACGGAGATGTATTGCAGATTACCGACTATCTCCCCTATGAAAAAGAACGTCTTACACAACAAAATTCAAGCTACAAGAACAAGTACGGATTCTGAGGAAAAGAAAAAGACTCTGAATCCGACTTGCAATATTTCGAAGCTCGGTATTATAACAACGGTCTTGGAAGATTTACAAGTCAAGACAGAGTTCATTGGGAAGTAGGACAAACAAAGAGAGGGATAGGAGCCCTTTCTGATCCACAATCACTCAACTCCTATTCGTATGCACGGAATAATCCTGTTATTTTAACTGATCCAAGTGGAGAATGGTTGGAAAGTAGTGATGCTACGAGCATGTTTAAAACATATATGGATCAGGGGGCGGATTTGAATTACAATATCAAGTACACTTACGAATGACCCATAAAGGCTTGACCCGTTACAATCTTGAAAAAGTCACCCTTCAAGACTATGAGTGATACCTTGCCATCTTATCTCGCCAAGACGGCACCGGGTTCGGTATATGATATAAAAAGAAGTGAAGATTTTATGTGGATGAAGAATGGAAAATGAGAATATACGAAACTCTTCGATCAAATGGTGCAAATAAACTGAAAGGACTACAAAACTAACGAGCTATGAAACTTTCTCGTGTGATTAAATGGAAACAGAGCAGGGTTAAGTTTAAAAGAGATAAATAATTACTGATGGTCTGCTGAAGTGTTTTGAATAGATACAAGCAAACATATGAATATCAAGCAAGAACTACAAGACGAAAAATATGATCAATGATTTTATAAAGCCGGATACATATATGGGGGACTGGAGAAATCATGAAAGTATAATGAGAAGCAATTAGATTTTGCCAGAGATTATTTACTAAATAAAGCAAAAAATGCAAATCAAAAATAGTGGAAATCTACGCAAAATACTGAGCGTAATTATAGCAATATCCCTAATTGCTTTCTGAATTTTTAAGTACCAGGAAATTAAATATTACAATAATTATTTTCTCTACAACGAATCGAAGTTGATGGAGTTAAAAGACTATATAGAAAAAAAGAATTTGGAGTGATATATATATATAAATGAAGACTTGGATGCGGTTCTTGTGACAGCAAAAGAAGAATGACTATTTAGATGAGAATTATGAAACTATATAAAATCAAAAAAAGATCCATACTTAAATATTTTAATTTCAGAATTAAATATTGGCTACATATCTAACGATCAACAACAGATAACTGTTGTAGTTAATAAAAATATTTATTGAGATGAATATAATGTTATTTATTACGACCCTTGATACTACAAATGAAAAAAAGAATTAGATGAGATAGACTGAAGTCGATTCAATGTGATCCTAAAAATATTCAACGACGATTGGGGGGTTATAGATGGATGTTACGGATGTAATTTTTGAGCATGGGATTAAGTAGACAAATAAAAGACCTGATGAGAAGCAATTAAATTTTGCTAAAGATTATTTATTAAAAAAAGCTAAAGATGCTACCAAAAAGTAATGGTTTTAAGAATATGCTTATAGCAATATTTGCTTTACTACTGATTATGATAGCTTATCGAGTGAACAAATATTCACCCGATAAATATTTTTCTGATAATCAAGTAAAATTAAATACAATAGCATTTTATATTGAACAGAATCATCTAGATGGATATCTGTTTTATGATGATAAATTCAATATATTCTCAAGCACAGGAACAATATCAAAATGCCTATATAAATGATGTGATGATTTACCAGGATCTGAAAAAATATCCTTAATGATAAAAGAAATCTGAAAATGAGTATGATATAATTGGGATGGATTTTTAGTATTTTCTTTAAATAAGAATGTAGATGAGTGAAATAAAGAGGACAATGAGTTCGTTTATAAAAAATGATACTTTAAGAATAAGAGTGTTTGATATGATAGAAAATCTTCATGAGACGAGTCAGGAATATTGTATATATTTAATGATGATTGGTGAGTGATTACTTGGTGTTATAATTGCTTGTGATGAGGCTGGGATTAATTGAATATTATTGAGTGTGGAGGAGGGGAAAGTTCTCCTGTTACGATAACTCCACTGAAATGGTCGTATTACATCTTCCTCGGAGATGAGAAAATAGCAACCGTTGAAAATCAGAACAACACAAACAAATACATCTTCCACCTCGACGACCATCTCGGAGGATCGAATCTCGACATCGATGTGAACGGAGATGTATTGCAGATTACCGACTATCTTCCGTATGGAAACCAAAGGATAACACAGAGGAATGGAGATTATAAAAATAAATATTGATTTATCGGGAAAGAAAAAGATTATGTCCTATATGATGCCGAAAGGGCAGTCAAAAACGTTGCAGAAATAGGATCGGACCGTGACTGATCATTATAAAATTTTTTTTATTCAGATAAAACAATAAATATGCTTCCTCAAATAGTTAAGATTCCCTCGAGAGATAGAGACCTGTATTTACAAAAAATTTCCTCAAAACATATACTCTATCTTGATGGCGATAATCTTGCTACAACCGAGCAATTGATTAAATATATTTATTCTCAGATTCCGAATGAATTTCCATATTGACTCAATTGGGATGTTGTATGGGATGTATTGACTGATTTGGAATGAGATGTAACCATGGTCATAGAAAATTGTAACGCTTTGTTGAGTGACGAACTCTGAGAGGAGAATCGGAAATTCAAAAACATACTCGTCGATTTGGTTTTATATGAACACAATAAGTATTATATTTTGATTTTACAATAGGTGTATAAAGTTTCAAAAGCAGGTTCTCGTGAACTTTTTCGCAATTTTTTTGGATTTTTTCCGAAAAATAGATAGTATGGCGATGTTTGTTATTTATTCTCCGCAACTTATGAAAAAGAAAATAGCGAGTCTCGTGTTACTGGCGATGTATTTTTTTGGTGGAATAGGAATGGTTTTGGCAGCGAGTGTTGATGTAAATCAAAATGATTGATCGTATCAAACACTCGAAAACAAGAGATTGTGAGTGGATGATGGATCTTACCAAAGACTGGAGGACAAGAGATTGGGGACTTCTTCTTCCATTTCTTCTCCTGCTCCGTCCGGAGGTCCCAATGATATGACAAGCCCGAATTTCTCGTTTGATGTCAGTAGTCTGAGTCCTTCGGAGAAATCCTACAAAGACGGAACGAGGATAAATTTGAAAAATATCCTCTCGAACATCGGGAGATACCTCCTCATCGCAACGACAACGATCGCAGTACTTTCGCTCGTAATCGGAGGTCTCATGATATCGACCACAGGTCCGTCGGATCGTGCCGCCAAAGGGAAAACGATCATCGTGCTCAATATAACAGCCATCGTCATAGCATTGCTTTCTTATTCTATTATTCGTCTTGTTTCATGGCTCATCGCATAGATAAAATGCATAATAACTTCAATCTTCGCACTCAAACCTTGCGATTCCTTGTTCATCGTACATGAGTACGCCTCACTACGGTTCGCGGTTTTCGTGTGAATATTTTTGTTCTTATGTATTTTTGGAAATCTCCTTGAAAATCTTGAATGAGTCGTTTCTGGAAAAAATCCGCATTTCTTTTGCTCCTCCTCTCCTCGTTGTCCCTCGCGTATGCGGCGGATACTTTACCGCAGCCGGAAACTATGTGATTGCCTTTTGAAAGCGCACCGGCGGCGACCACCCCTATTGCCATTATCATCAGTGAGACCATCAAGTACATCGGGCTCTTGGCGATTCTCGTAATCTCGTATGGAGGGATTCTCTTCATCACTTCCGTTGGTAATGATGAGAAAGTGAAGCACGCCAAGCGGACTATTATATATGCCCTTGTTGGAGTGCTTCTCTCGATCGTGGCATATACGATCGTGGATATTATCAATAGTCTCAATGTATAATTCACTTCACGCACATCGGTCATTCCGAGCGAAGTGAAACGAAGACGAGGAATACCCCAAGGGCACATAATCCCTTCCGGTCGAGTTGTGGAGTACGGCTATAAAATCTCTCTATGATAATTCGGATTCAGGAGCTCCTTATGACACAGTGTCAATATACCGACTTACCGGGATTTCACCCCACAAAAAAAAGGGGGGGGCTATGGCTTCCGCTATGGTCGAACGCTCCCCAAAGGGCAGTCCGCTGAAGGGACAAAATCTTCATCCTTCTCTCTATGAAGAGAGAAATAAATTTCGTAATGAGCGTTACTACTTATTTTTTATAACACATACATCATGAAAACCCTTTTTGCCTCTCTGCTCTGCTTCGCGGTTTGATTTGTATCGCTTGGCTCGGTTTTTGAAACCTCTTTTGCGATCGAGTCTGTGAAAGTGACCCAAAATGATCTCTTGATTGGAGGAGGTGTGAACAGTGCGAACAGTTCGACAAATATTACCATCCAGGAGAACTTCCTCAAAAACATCCAGAGATACATGATGGGGCTCGTGGGTATCGTAAGTGTCGGGGTTTTTCTCTACATCGGATACACGCTCTTCACCGCACAATGACACGAGGAAAACTTCAAAAATGCCTGGAAAGCCCTTATCTATGCGATTATTGGGCTGGCAATTATGCCACTGGCTTTTATCGCGGTCAAGATCATAACGGGATTCACCTTCTAAGGAGACTTTCGACTATTCCTCCCTCGGGGGAGAGGGCTGGATTTGGAGAAACTTTCATGGTGAGTTTCATTATCGGATCTGCCCAAATATCGTTTATCATTACCTATCTTTTCATATCATGCATCTCCTTCTCCGTAGATTTTTATTGTCACTGCTTCTCGCTTTTTTTGCTTTGTTTATCGCCGTCCCGGTATTTGCAGGAGATTGTTCGCGGACGATTCCGGATGATAACAATTGGAACATAGCCAATTATCTCAAATGATGTGCCCCGGACGGTTCCGTCAAAAGTGAAAACGATGACTATACGATCGAGGGGGGGGTCAAGACGAAAGTGACAAACGTCACCAATCAACTTATCCTCATAGGATCTATCCTCTCAGTCGGAGGAATCGTCTTTGCAGCTTTTCTCTACGTCTCTGCCGTTGGTGATGCGGAAGGTGTCAAAAAAGCCAAAACCGCACTCAAGTTCTCGATCGTCGGATTCATCGTCATGTTGCTCTCATTCCCGATCGTGAATGCAATCGTGAATCTGATCTATGGGATAGGGAAGTAGCGGCGAGTGAGATACAGGTAGCGATAGTTCTGTTTTTGCAGCTGTATCACAGGAAAAAAGGGTGGTGTCTTAGAGACTGCACCCTTCTTCGTTTGTCCAAGTTGCTACCATTGCTTCTTTTCCCCGTTCCAGTTTCCGATCCAGAAGACCACTATGCTCCGTTCGAATACGAGTGAGGACAGCATCTATGTCCTCTACACTCTCGACCGATACGAGTGATTTCCGGTACTCTTTCACTCCGGCGAATCCATGGAGGTATTGGACGAGGTGCTTACGGCTCTCGAGAATCCCTTTTCGACCCTTGTGTTCGACCAAAAGCCTCCCGTGTTCGTGCATGACTGCGAGGATTTCAGAAAGGGTCGGAATATATCCTCCCGGGAGGAAACACCAAGGGTTCCCGAAGCTTGCTCGTCCGATCATGAATCAATCAAGTAAACGCGAAGTAACTTCGATATTCGCATTCAAACTTTGCGTTTCCTTGTTCTCCGTACAGTCGTACGGTTCACTCCGGTACGTAGTTTTCATGCGAATATCATCGTTCTTTCACGTTTCTAAGGATTTTGATATCTTTTTCATCCCATCGTCATAATCAAGCACATCGCCGTTCCCGATAACCGGAATCGAGAGGTGTTTCTTGAGTTCATAAATCCCGGTCCAGTCTGCTTTCCCATTGAATGCTTGTTGATAGGTTCGACCGTGAACGCTTATGAGATTGGCACCCGCATTCTGGAGTCCTTGTGCGAACGGAATCAAGTGTTCTTCCCAATTATTCCACCCGAGGCGGGTTTTGACGGATATGGGAATCTTGACGGCTTTGCTCATCTCCTCGATGATACGGAAGGCGGTATCGGTATGGATCATGAGACTTGAACCATGTCCACTCTTCACGACTTTTTTGGCAGGACATCCCATATTTACATCGACTCCTGCCGCACCGGCTTGCTCGATGAGGATTGCTGCTTGACGAAACATCTCCGGGTCTTTTCCGAATATCTGGATGATGAGCGGTTTCTCGATCGGATTATGAGAAAGGGCGGTTTGTTGGAGTTGTTTGGAGTGCACGAGACCATCCGCACTGTAGAACTCGGAAAAACACACCGTTTCCGGTGCGATATGCTTGATGATCTGACGATAGGGGCTGTCAGTATAGCCATCCATGGGCGCAAGAGTACAGATAGGACCTTTGAGGGCGAGATTTTTCCAGAAGTCTTTAGACATGAAGTGAAGTGTTTGAATTGAGGAGGTAGAATTTAGAAATGAGAGACTCTTTTCGTCAAGCGGAAATGATTTGAAATATTTGGAGATTTCCCGACAGGTGTGGTAGTATATGGATATCGGGCAAAAACTCAACCCTACTTATCAAATAAATATACCAAGCATGGAAATGATAAAAGAAAAGACTTCTCTCCGAGAGATCAAACAAATGGCAAAAAAGAATCTCCAATCGATTTACTCATTTCCAAAGCATATAGGATTGCTTGGAATCGTCGCGATTCAAGATCCTCTCAAACGAGCATTTATCCTGGAGGGGATATCTGCCATCGGACTCGGAGCAGTGGCGATCGGTGACGAAAAATATGATATTGAAAATATCATCAACGTCGAGAAAATTTCTCAAAATGAGCTTGTTGGTTTTGATTTCTTCATCTTTGACAATGAACATGAGGGAATTGACGTGATGCAATATATGCGTGCCGGCATAACCCCGATCATGCCTGAGAAAAATGTATTTTCCTGAATGCTTCGCGAATTCAATCCTATGAAATTTGAAGGAAATGGTTTCTTCTGGACGGTAGATAATGCGTATTGCATCTTTCAGAAAATGGTGGCATATACGGAAAATATCAAATTCCCGGAAGACCGACGCGTACTCCTCAAAAATGTCACGACAACATTTTAGAGTCGGTTTATTTTTTCTTCTTCATCTCCAGTATCTCGTCTCGGATTTCAGCCGCGAGCTCGAAGTCCAGATTCGCGGATGCGATATCCATTTCGAGTTCTAGGCGTTTCAATCGGGTCCGTGGATTTTCACCACGCGTCGCCTCATCGTCATGGAGTTTTTTTCCTTTGAGTCCCGTATCCTTGATGCGAGATACGATCGTCTCTGGAGTGATTCCATGGTCGAGATTGTACTGATGCTGCACGGCACGTCTCCGATTCGTGATATCGATAGCCTCCGTCATGGCGAGCGATTCTCGGCACTTGTGCGAATACATGACGACATATCCATGCACATTACGAGCGGCACGCCCGATAATCTGCAAAAGTGACGAGGTTGATCGGAGAAATCCTATTTTCTCGGCATCGAGTATCCCGATAAAGGAAACTTCCGGGAGATCGAGTCCCTCTCGGAGGAGATTGACTCCCACGATACCGTCGGTCTTTCCGAGTCGGAGATCTCGGAGAATCTCGAGTCGTTCGATAGTTTCTATTTCCGAGTGCAAATAGCGAACTTTAATCCCATTACTCGCCAAATATTCTGCCAATTCCTCGGAAGATTTCTTGGTAATAGTGGTGATCAAGAATCGTTCTCCTCGCTTGATTGCTGACTGGATATGACCCATGAGACTATCTGCCACATATTCCATGTCCTCGATGCTGATCTCGGGATCGAGGAGTCCGGTTGGTCGGATAATCTGCTCTACTGTACTCTCAGAATGACTCGCTTCATACTTGGATGGGGTCGCAGAAACAAATATCGTCTGATTCATTTTTTTCTCAAATTCCTCGAATCGGAGCGGTCGATTCTCAAATGCTGAAGGGAGACGGAATCCATTTTCGATGAGGTTTTCTTTACGGGCACGATCGCCTGCATACATTCCGCCAATCTGTGGGATGGAAATATGTGACTCGTCAATGAAAGTCAGAAATCCCTCTGGGAAAAAATCAATGAGCGTAGTTGGACTGCTTCCCGGAAGTCGCTTCGAGAGGTACATAGAGTAGTTCTCGATTCCATTCACATACCCGACTTCCTGCATCATCTCCAGGTCGTACTCGACTTTAGTTTTGAGTCGTTCGATTTTGACAAAATCGTTTTGGGATTTGAAGAATTCGAGCCGTTCATCGAGCTCTTCTTTGATTTTCGGGATCACTTCCTCGATCGTGGTTCCTGTCGAGATGAAGTGCTTGGCTGGAAAAATAGTTATCTCGTCAAATGACGTGATAATCTCGTTGGTAATCGGTACTTTTTGGACGATTCGCTCGATATCATCTCCGAAAAATTCAATGGAATAGAAGAGCTCCGAACTCGCAGGAAATATATCCAGTGTATCACCTTGGATACGGAAATTCCCGGGTTTGAAATCGGTCGATGTCCGCTTGAACTGGAGCTGAACGAGATTCGCTACGATGGATTCGATGGTGTCATTTCCGTCTTTTCTGATCTTCATAATCTGTGCTTCGTATTCATCACGCTCTCCGATACCGTAGATACACGATACCGATGCCACGATAATGACATCTTTTCGTGAGAGGAGACTCTCGGTCGCGGCATGACGGAGCCGATCAATTTCTTCATTGATAGTCGCTTCTTTCTCGATGTACGTTCCTGTTTTTACGATAAATGCCTCCGGTTGGTAGTAATCATAATACGATACGAAATAATGCACCGCATTTTCGGGGAAGAATTCCTTGAATTCCTGAGCGAGCTGTGCAGCAAGTGTTTTGTTGTGGGCGATGACCAGAGTCGGACGCTGGGTCGCCTCGATGACATTCGCCATCGTAAAGGTCTTCCCAGAGCCGGTGACTCCGAGCAGGGTCTGAAAGTTCTTGCCTTCCGAGAGTCACTTGAGGAGGCCCTCTATCGCCTGAGGTTGATCTCCTGTAGGTTTATATTTGGAATGAAGTTTGAATGAGGGCATGGAGAGTATTAAAAATGAAAATTAGATTTCTTTCGCTTCCCTGAGTACTTTCTCCGCATGTCCATTGACCTTCACATTTCGCCACGCCTTGATGATACCTCCTTTCGGATTCAGAAGGAAAGTAGAGCGGATAACCCCAATATACACTTTTCCATAGTTTTTCTTCTCTCCGATGACTTCAAACTGATCATGGAGAGTTTTATGAGTATCGGAAATCAGATCGATACCGAGATTGCAACTCTCATGAAACTTCTTATGTGAGGCTTCATTGTCCACCGATACGCCAATCACCTGAATACCCATGGAGCGGAAATCTTCACGCAGCACTGTAAAGGACTGAGCTTCCAGAGTACATCCCGGAGTATTATCCGCCGGGTAAAAATAGAGAAGAGTACGGGGCGATTCCGAGAGGATAGCCTCGAGACTCTTGAGTTCAGTGACTCCATTTGGATGGATAATTTGATATACACTCGTACGCATAAACGATATGGATGAAAAAATAACTCCCTATTATAGAATTTTTCCGGAAGTTTGCAAATAAAAAAGAGACCCGGTTGTTCGAGTCTCTTTTGGATATACGGGGAATGTTCTTATCGAGCTGTACCTGTTCCGGTAGCGGCGTCGAAAATCGGCACAAGTAATTCTCTTCCTCAAATATTCAAAGATTTAGCTGGTAAGTTAGGAAACTCTCATGGCTTTGTATCTCCATTCCCCACAATATGTTCTATCAATTTCAATAAATCCTTTGGTTCGCTCATCGCTTTTCAGAAAGTTTTCTGCATGAAACTCTGGACGAGGCTAAGCTCTCTCATTTATTTCTAGCTTTTCTTTCTCAAGAAGAAGTTCTTCGATGGTATCGGCAACTTTTCTAATTGTGCCATCACAACGAAGATAGGCTTCGCCTTCTTTTTGAGCTCGGAAATAAGCCTCGTAACCTATTTTTTTTCCTATTTTAAAGCCTTTTGATATTGAGTTATAATCACTACTACTTTCGCTTATTTTAAAAACAAAGTCTTTCGTGATACGAATTTGCCATGCCTGTGCTCCATGTTCTTCTGTTGCCTCTAAGATTCCTATAATTTTTCAGGGATAACCATATATGCTCTTTGTATCAAGGTCATACATTGGTCTTGAGAAATATGGATAAAATCAGCAATCTGTATTCTCATCTATATCGGGTATATAGTCATTCCATCTTGATATAAAAGTATCTTCATTATGCCAACCAACTCAACCAAATTGTTTTAAGTTTAACACAATAGCATATTTTCCAATAGCCTCAATATCATCTGGATTCATAGATAATCACTGATCCATATATATTCAAAAGCCATCCAAAGTTCTTGCCCAGATAACTCAAGGACAAGAATATCCCTTTACTTGTTCCCATCGATCTGCTTTACCTTCGATAATGTGTAGAATATTCATAGCAATGGAAATTAAAAAGTAATATTATGAATTGCACCATTATCGAAAATGGGCACAAGTAATTCTCTTCCTCAAATATTCAAAAATTTAGCTGGTAAGTTAGGAAACTCTCATGGCTTTGTATCTCCATTCACCACAATATGTTCTATCAATTTCAATAAATCCTTTGGTTCGCTCATCGCTTTTCAGAAAGTTTTCTGCATGAAACTTTGGACGAGGCTAAGCTCTCTCATTTATTTCTAGCTTTTCTTTCTCAAGAAGAAGTTCTTCGATGGTATCGGCAATTTTCCTAATTGTACTAATACAACGAAGATAGGCTTCACCTTCTTTTTTTGCTTGAAAAAATACCCCGAATCATACTTTTTTCCCTTCTTGTAAGTCCTCGTCTTTAATTTGTTGCTTGTCATAATTGATCAAATCGATACTTATTCTGAAGTCTTTGATTTCCAGCCCCCATTGAAAATCTCTTTCCTCGCGAGTAGGGATGTATCTAAGAATTCAAACAATCTTCCCATAGTATCCGAGGATTTCATCACCATCCTTGTAGAGTTGAGAAAAATCTGGATAAAATCCTACATTTTGACTCTCGGGAATGTTTGGGGTAAATTGCTTACATTTTCAAGAAGTACTCATGAGAGTAGTATCTCCAAGTACGTATTTCCCATTTGCCTCAATATCATCTGGATCCTGACTCCATATGTTATCGATATATAATTGAACTCATTTTGGAGTTCTTGCCCAAGTAATTCACGGGCAGTTATATCCTCTTAATTGCTCCTGTCTATCCGCTTTTCCTTCAATAATTTGAAATATACTATTCATAGAAATTTGTATTAAAAAGTAATGTTATGTATAGCTCCATTGTCAAAGACTGGAACTTTCAAAAATCTACCTCATATATCAAAAATCTTCGCTGGTAAATCATTTGGTTTCTTAGGATCTATAAAAATCTCTCCATTCTTCACAATATGTTCTATCAATTTCAATAAATCCTTTGGTTCGCTCATCGCTTTTCAGAAAGTTTTCTGCATGAAACTCTGGACGAGACCATTGTTCTTCAATTGTTCGTAACGGGTGAGCGTTTCCCCTGCTTTAATATCAATGAAAATCTTCTGAAATCCTGTTGAGTTGACGTTTGGGAGACTTATATTTCCTTTCTGTAGCCAGTACATCTTTCCGGCCTTATCTTGTATTTTCAGGAAGATATTCCCCATATTTGATAGTCGAGAAATATTGATGCTTGCAGGAGTGAGCTTCTGGATAGCATCGATTTCCTGTGAGCTGAATTTGATAAGTCACTGAAGGGATGCTTGATATTTTGCCACCATAAGTGCTGCTGGTCATGCTGCAGTTATGAAAACCACTGAACCTGTTGTGGCTCATACCAGAAGTCTCATTCCAGACAAAACAAGCGGAACTGCTTCTGTTCCAGTGAGAATAGCTGCTCCTACCCAGATATACGGTTCTATTGGATCCATAAAATCCAAAAGATCATGAGTTGCAACTCCATATCTCCGTTGATACGCAAGTTCTTTTATATTTGCAATAGTAGCAGATGGTATACCATATCATACAAGCTGATCCGTGTAGTATTCTACACTCTCTCATCTCACGAGTGCTTCCACGGCTGATGTTACAAGAGATTCCACCTTTGGATTGGCAGTGTCTCCAAGATATACGATATTATTTGGGAGATTTTCATTTGAGATACGGCTTACCTTCCTTTCTACCCCCTTCTCCACATCTCTACATACCTGCTCAGTAGGTACGCTCGTACTAAATTGTCTGGTATCAAGTATCCACTGGTTCGTACCGAACTGATATCGGCTGCGATACAAGTAGGTGTTATTCCCATCACTCGTCACATTCGTAGCACTTGTAGGATATTTACACGGAAGCAGTGACTTATCTACTTTCACTGCGACATCGTTTCTCGTACTCGCAACAGTAAATCCTCCGGCTATGGCACTCGGAAAGAATTGTATGCTTTTTACGAGATTTGCAAACCTTTGGCGGTTTATTCTCCGAATAACAATTCATAGACTCTGTATGGATGCTCATCTTCTCCGCCATGATGATCTCAAACGATAGGGAGTGGTATATCTAGTAGATTATGGTCCACTTCTGTATGTCAATGCTTTTTGAAGAATTCTTTGAAAATACGAGCAATTTCTTGTTGTTCAGGAGATTCTGGGATATATCCCCATCAGATCTTATTTTTTTGAGGATCCGAATAACGGTAAGACCCCGCATAATAAGGCAGAAAGTGGCTAGATTTGAAATAAAATTCATTTTGATAATTTTTTGGTTCGTAAGAGAACTTTATGCTATTGCTAATAGGAGAGAAGAAATTGGTATATATCGGGTATTTTTGTAGATCTAATCAAAGCTCTTGGAGCTCACAAAGATAAGAGTATTTTAATTCTTCTATTTTATTATCTCCAATAGCACCAGGAAAGTTCTTACAAATTTCACTATACATAATTCACATCGGAGAAGTGGGTATTTTACACGCTTCTATAGATTGTGAATTAAATCACATTCAAAGAAACTTTTGTTTTTTACTCGCAAGATCCTCAATATCTGAAGGTAATTCATTGATAGTATTGTGCGTATTAGAAAGATTGAGCATAGAAAAAGATTTTTAGACAAATAAGATTCATTATTATCTGGCATCTGGGAATATATGCATAAGCCCATTGGATTTTGCACGAATAGTTACAGATGTAATTCTTATAAAAGGTTCATCTTTTTTGAGCTGCGTCATTCAGATCACCCTTCCTAAATCTATTTTAACATCTTTAGTATTGGCGATAATATCTTTCCACTGTGTATCATCCAGCTTATTCATAACTTCCATCGTCAGGTTATACACGTCATTTTCACTCATACTCTCTAGGAAATAACTTTTTCCAGTAATATATTTTCATGAGTTTTTCATGTGTTGCTTAATCTTTTCTGGATTGAATGAATACTCATGTCCAGTGAGCGAGATCAGTTTGGCACTTCAGAGCTTGGCAGCATTTCGAATATCACTTGGGATATTGTCAAGAGTTGCCACTATTCGTTTGTTTGAAGCGAGTCTATTCCATTCCATAAAATGAGACACTTCATCCAAACTCTTGGCCTTATCTCCAATATATGCTTTCCCCACAACAAACTGTGCCATCGCCATCCCCGGAAACTCGAATCCTTTCACAAGGACACCTACTTTCTTGAGCGGATCAAATACTTCTATTCCAATATACGTACCGATGTAGGTGGAGAAGAGTGATTTCTCGTATACTCAGAGACTAGTAATAGCATCGGGGAGTTTATTCAGGATATCATACGCTTCAGTGAGCTTCTCAGAAGTCTGGTAGGCTATCTTGTTTATGTCGAGTCCGTTGTTTACCATGTCTATCGCGGCATTTCAGAGCTCTTTTGTGACCGATACGATTTGAACGAGATTGAGATCGAGGAGATTGGTGTATCATGCGATATACTCTTTGACTGCTTTTATCATACCATCTTTGACTCCGCGGGCAATGTCTGCCTGAAGATTCGGATTTCCATGGGATTGGGCAATCATGAGATCATCATACTTTTTCTTGAAATTGGGATTGGTGAGGAGATTGTATTCTATGAGTTTCTGAGCGAGAATCTGTGCTTTTTGATCAGCAATTTCAGGATTTTTGTAACGGTATCCTCATATTTGATCTCCGTTGACATAATAAGCTTCTCTTTCTGCTTTGAGTGAATTGAAGGCAGAAAATATCTCTTGCGACAATATCTTCTTCTCCACCCCCTTCTCCACATCTCTACATACCTGCTCAGCAGGTATGCTCATATCATACTGCATCTTCGCAAGTATTGATACACCAGGAATAAATTGATATTGACCACGGATGAGGAAGATACTATTTCAATCACTCGTCACCTTCGTAGCACTTGTAGGATATTTACACGGAAGCAATGATTTGTCCACTTTCACTGCGACATCGTTTCGCGTACTCGCAACAGTAGATCCTCCGGCTATGGCACTTGGGAGGAATTGTATACTTTTTACGAGATTTGCAAACTGAGTTTCGGCGGAAGTGGAGAAAGAATTGAGGGCTGTTTGTTTTGAATCGATGATTTGTCTCATATTCGTATGAAGATTGAGTACTTTTTGAGTAAAGTCAGCTTCAGAAAATACCTCCATTTGTGGTGCAGTTCTTTCCCATGTATATCATGGGAGATAATACGTTACGACAATGATTGCAGGATAATCCTGGTCGTTTCATTTTCGGTTATAGGTAGTGGTATATCTGTAATATCCTCTTCCATAAAAAAATGTTTCAGACTTTACTTCATCATTCACCACATGCACCGGCATATCTGCCTTCATCTGTGCTATGAGTTGAGCCTTTACATTCTCCTTCTCTATTTCATTCTGAACAACGATATGACCTCCCGTAGTCCAAAGGTCTTTTCCTGCATATTTGTGGTATTCTCCCCATACTTTTGCAGGATAGTCTGTGTTCTTTCCTTCATAGTTGTACTGTGCATAAACTGTGTAGTCTCCGACATGGTAAGCAGTATAGTCTGTGTGGGTTACCTGGCCTGGAGTGTGAGTCGCAGGTGGAAGCGGTTGATTGAGATCGATCTGAGCTTTGACCGAATTAACTCCTTCGACGAGACCCTTGTTTTTCTCATTCTCATTATCGGCTGTGAGACTCCAGTTACTCGAAACTCCTGTGGGAAGTGTGTAGTTTATGATAATGGTTCCAGGATAGTCGGCTCAGGGATTGCTGGAATAATTGAATGTGACAGTGTAGGTTCCCTTGTTGTAGGGAACATTTGATGAAATGACTTGTGTATATCAGGCAGGGTATTTATCGTCGATGGATTTGTCGATCTCCGCTCTCATCTGAGCTATTTGGTCTGCCTGTACTCGTGTGAGCTCTGCGGTGTTATACGCATAGATAATGACAGTGGGTTGCTCGGATTTTCCAGGGAGAGCGTATATTCCGGTTACTTTGGCAGGAAAATCAGCATTTCCGTTCAGATTCATGATGGTTTTGAGACGATAGTGTCCTCCTCGGTAGGAGGTATTATTCGTTTCTATGAGCTGATTCTGTGAATAATTCGATCTTGGTTGAGCATTCACTTCCGCATCTATCTCCGCCTTCATCTGTTGGACGAATTGATTCTTGAGTGCGGTGAGTTCTTGCACGTTGCGAGCGAGTGCTTCCTTGTTTGGTTTGCGTCCTGCGATCGGGAGACTGTAGGAACCGATAACCTTCACGGGGTAATCGCTTTTCCCATCCAGATTCCATTGATTTGTGACCTCGACCCATCCGTTCTTGTAGCTCTCATGTGGATAGGCATTTTCCTGAGAGTTCTGGGGGTGAGTCGGCGTAGTATCTGGTTTTGGAGTCGGCGTGGGCGTGGGGGTTGGAACAGGAACAGGAGTTGCGGACTTCGTATATTTTTGAAGAATAATCTCGTTTTGTGTTGCTTCTATGAGGGCGGTTCTGAGGGTTTGTTCGTAGGAGGCGCTGTAAGTGACGAGCTCCCTGATCCCGCGGGCTTGTCCGGTATAGCCGGATTTTGGTGCTATCCTGACCCATATAAGTCCTGGGTATTTTCGTGAGTTGTTTTCTATGTTGTATTGCGTGACGATGGTGTATTGTCCGTTTTCGTAGATGATCGGAGTTTCTGCTGTCTGGGCATTGGAGACATTTGCGGAAATTTCTTGGTTTTCTTCTGACCAGGTTGCAGGATCGTGCTGGAGATGGAAAGTTTTGTTCTCTCCTGCCTCATATCGTCCGTTTATCAGGAACACTTCGCGATAGTTGAGTTCGGCATTCTGATACGAAAACTTTGAACCGGAAATATAATCCCTGCTCGTTCCCGATCCCACTTCCGGGATGGATCCATCGAGTGTGTAGATGATTTTGACAGCCGCAGATGATTTCTTGAGCTCGACGGAGGGTTGTCCGTAGGTTCCGGGCGTGAGATCCATGGTGGCGAGATTCTGTCGGATCTGTGCCTGTTCCAGTATGTGTTCCTGAGTGACGGTATCTCAGGAATGGATGGTGGCGAGAAATGATTGAGTTGCGTCTTTGGCAGGATTTGCCTGAGTCATGGGATGCACGAGGAGATCCCGATAATCTACAACCCCGTTCCCATCGGTATCGATGGCTCCAAGTGCTCGGGTGGCAGTATTCAGCTGCTCGGTGGTGATAGCGCCACCGCTCTTCAGAAGGCTGGCAGTCACTTGGGCATTCATGGGATTGATGCGGAATAATTTTCCAGAAGTGAGGACTTCCGACGGAACGAGTCCTCGGATCGTCCCATTGACTGGTTTTGAGGTGGCAGTGCTCATATCTGTCGTATCCTCAGAATTCGTGTCTATTCCCTTTGCACCTTCAGCGATAAAGAAATCATTTTGGCTCAGGAGTACGCGTTTGTTCTCCGGTATGGTGTAAGAAAATGTACCGTCCGGACCAGTGGTTCCTGTGGTGACCAGTTCTCCTCAGAGTGTCCGAATCTCGATGGTGGCTCCGGACACCGGTCCGAGTTCTATCATGCCTTTTCCGGAAAATACAGAACCCCCAATCGGAGCTCCGAGAGGATCCTGAGGAGCATTTCCTCCTCCTCATCCCCCACATCCTGCGAGGAACATCGCCGCGAAAGTGGCTGTTCGGGTTATGTGTCAAAGTCCATTCGTAGATGCAGATGCTCCCGGATTTTCCCGAGAGACCGTATCTGACTTCTGTATCTTCGTATATGTTCGCATAGTTAAAAAGATTATAAAATAATACCCTTACTATATGAACAATAGTGAAGAATATGTGAATTTCCAAAAGATTTTTTAAAAAAGTCTGGAAATGGCTTTGGTAAGCGAATATTTTCGATTGACATGTGCATGATAAATATTTCTGGTTTAAAAACACGACTCATTATGAGCGATGTTTCTACATAATTCGAGTATATATATGTACAGTATAATGATTGCCGAAAGTATACAAATAACAATAAAGGACAAGCTTCAGAGCATGGAATATGCTATATAACGGGAGATTAAATCCTCTGTTTTTCTTTTGACATTTTCTTCAAAAAACATATATTACCTACCAATCGGTAGGTATTTTTTAAAATGTACAACATGTTGGAGAAATTCGCGAGATTCTTTCTCGAAAACGAGAAGATAACGATCGTGCTCATCACGATCATCACATTTTTCGGTGTGGCGGCGTATGTGTTGCTCCCGAAGCAATACAATCCCTCGATCGTCGCACCGGCATTTGCTATCCAGATCCCAGTGAATGGATACGAGAGTCGGGAAGCGAGCCAATTTGTCGCGAAAAGCCTCGAAAACAAGATCAAAGAGCTGGAATGAATCGACAAGATCATGTCGTACTCTGCCGATAATTTTACCTCCGTCATGGCGACTTTCAAGGTGGGGATTTCCCAGGAGACAGCCAAGACGCGACTCTATGACAAGATGTATTCGAACTACGATCTCCGTCCATTCGGAGTGCAGGATATCGTCATCAAATCCATAGATCCCGAGGAACTTCCACAGGTGAGTTTGGCTATTTCCTACACAGGAAGTGAGCTCGGAGAGCGAGAAGTGGGGATATACCCAAATGAAAGTGGTTTCCCGGTTTCTTGTATTTCGGAAGATCCGAGGACTTGTTCGAATCCCAATCTGCCAAAGGCAGATGGTTGAGTGCCACAGGGTCTGGAGAATTCAAGAAAACCGGAAAACCAAAATGTAACAGGCATATACCTGAGGAGTATCGCGAATAGCCTCAAAGAAGAGCTGAAACTGGTTCCAAACACGACGGTTATCGATATTATCGGCGGGTATGAGAATAGCCTGAGTATCGAGCTGGATAGGACCAAGATCGAGAGTTCTGGGCTCGATATCGGACGGACTATCGCTACTCTGCAGGCTTCATTGACTCATGCGAGTGTTGGAAATATGGAGTGATTGGACAAAACCGTTCTCATAGTCGATGCCTCTCTCAATTCGAAAAAAGAGCTGGAATGATTGCTTGTTTCCGAAGTTTCGGGAACCAAGATATTTCTGCGGGATATCGCAAGCGTGAGGGAAGGACCTATCGATATCGCCAGTTATTACCGGCACTCCGACAAAAACAGCTCGAAGGATACCGTATTTCTCGGAGTTGCCAAGATGAAGGGAACCAATGCAGTATCGGTGGTGGAAAACGTACTCGAAAAAGTCGGAGAACTTCAGAAGACCCTCCCGAAAAATGTCGAGATACGGGTTATCCAAAACGAAGGAGAAACCGCACGCGAGGCAACCAATGAACTCACATTCCATCTTTTCGTGAGCATCTTCATCGTACTCGTGATCCTCATAATATTTCTCGGTTTCAAAAACGCACTCAACGCGGCATTTTGTATCCCGATGGTTCTCGGAATCGTCTTCATCGTAGCACTTATTTTCGGGCTCGATATCAACAGGATTACCCTTTTTGCGCTCATCCTCTCGCTCGGGATCCTCGTGGACGACTCTATCGTCGTGGTCGAGAACAATGCTCGTCATCTCGCAAACATGCACAAAACCGGGAAAACGAAAACGGAAGCTCTGCTCGACAGTGTCCAGGAAGTCGGACCAAGCGTGGTGCTTTCGACCATTACCCGTGTCATGTCCTTTGTCGCGATGTTCGCGGTGACTGGGATGATGGGGGATTACATGAAGCCGATACCGATATTTGCCTCTATCGCACTTACAGCGTCGCTTTTTATCGCATTCAGCATCAATCCGTTCCTCGCATCGAGATTCTGCAAAGGGGAGAATTGTTCGTCTCATAAGGAATCAGGCACAGAACCGAAGATTATCACGAAGTATGGGGCGATTATCGCTCGATATATCAGTGATACAGTTGGTACTTTGAAGCTCAGGAAACGTCTCAAATTCATCTTTTGGATATCGCTTTTCGTCATCATAGCAACTCCTATTCTCCTCGGGATTTTCAAAGCTCGCATGCTTCCGAAAGCCGATAAAGATCAGGTGTATGTTTGGATAGACACGTCTCGTGATGCGAGCATCGAGACGACCAAAGCCATCGAAAAAGACCTGTCCGATTTCCTCCTTGGAAAGGCTGAAAAACTGCCGAAAGAGCTCGATATCGTAGAAGAAGTCAATTCTAGCATTGGAGACAGATTCCTCGGAGATTTCGCAAATCTGTTTCGATGAGGTGCGAATCGCACGATGCAGAACCAATTGAGCTCCCGTGTAAATCTCGTGCCGAACGCGGAGAGGGATATCCAATCGGAACAGTATTCCATCCGTATTCGTCCACTCCTCAGGAATTTCCTCTACCGAAAATATCCGGACATCAAGCTCCGTCTCCTCGAAGATCCACCAGGTCCGCCAACTCAGGCGACATTCCATATAAAAGCGAAATGACAGGAAGATCTAAGTTCCGAGGAACTCGCACGCTTTGCGACCGCTATAGAAGCGACCGTCAAGTGAGTGGCAACAGAACAGAAACTGGTCGATGTGACCGACACATTCTCCAGTGCCTACAAAAAGATAACGATAGAGCTGAACGATAATTATATCACTGAACGAGGATTGACCGATTCGCAGGTGCTTTCCACGCTCGCAGGCATATACAATCCTCGAGAGATTTCATTCATCCATTCCCGGGAAAAGAAACTGGAACCGTCGCGAATCCTTGTCGGTTTCGACAAAAAGACGGCAGGAAATATCGATTTCCTCCGGAATATCTATTTCACGAATCCGAAAGGCGAAAAAGTCCGACTCGATGAAGTCGCGACTCTGAGTACCGACTTCGCAGGATCGGAAATATACACCGATAACCGGAGCGAAACCGTCCATATCTATGCGGAAATCGGCGACAATTCCGTGGTGTATCCCGTCCTCAAATTGTACGGACTCTTCGGGAGCCAGGATTTCCAGAAACTCGGATACAAAAAGGTTTCCGCCTCGCCCTATGAGATCGATTTCGTCGGAGTACAGGACGGTAAACGGTATCGTATAGAATGGGGAGGGGAATGGGAAATCACGATGGATACCTTCCGGGATCTCGGAAAAGCGATGATCATGTCGCTCCTCGCCATATTCTTCCTGATCGTCGCACAATTCAAGAGCTTCCGGGTCGGAGGTATCGTCATGACGACATTTCTGCTCTCATTCTTCGGGATATTTCCAGGATTCTCGATCCTCTATCTCTTGAAGTGAGAGTACTTCACCGCGACTGCCATGATCGGAGCGATCGCTCTCGGAGGTATCGTCGTCGGGAACGCCATCATCCTCATCGACTATATCGATCAGCTCATAAAAGAAGGGAAATGACTCGCTTATGCCGTTATCGAAGGATCGAAGAAGCGATTCGTTCCC